>CAZTMX010000064.1:0-14579 GCA_964614855.1 uncultured Anaerolineaceae bacterium
AATGCCACGGCTTTCTGAACAACCTGGTGCATGTCTTCTTCGATCTCTCGACGGGTGAAAAGCAGCGAATCCACCACAGGAATATGGTTTGCACGCATCACATCTTTGAACAGGCTCTTATCCATACCAACAGCAGAGCCCAAAACCCCTGCACCTACATAAGCGATATTCGCCAGCTCGAAAAATCCTTGCAGTGTGCCATCTTCTCCAAAAGTGCCGTGCAAGATCGGAAAAACCACATCTAAATTCGTCAGGAGCGAGAGGAATTCCGTACCCTGGTCTTTGCGAAGGGTAAACAAACCCGGTCTTGTCGGATCAGGTAAAATTGTGGCGGGCGTCAGCGCAGAGATATCCTCTCGCTCCAACGCCGGCAAAACATCCTCGCCGACCAGCCATTCACCCAGGTGTGTAATCCCAATCTGTGTCACCTGGTATTTATCGGGATTAATTGCCGACAGCACTGAGCGCGCCGAAAGCAGCGAGACTTCATGCTCGCCTGAACAGCCGCCAAATAAAACACCCAACCGGATCTTATCCATTCACGCTACCCCGCTGCCATTCTCCAACCAGCTCAATTTCCAGTTCCAGCAGCACACCGAACTCTTGCGCCACCTCTTTCCGAGCATGCTGGACCAATGCAAAGACATCTGCTGCATTGGCGCGCCCGTGATTAACGAAAAAGTTGGCATGCACAGGACTGATCTCTGCAGAACCCATTCTTGTCCCTTTTAACCCGGCAACCTCAATCAAACGCCCTGCATAATCACCAGGAGGGTTTTTGAACATAGAACCCATACTGGCGCCGGGAGGCTGGGTGCGCTTGCGGTAAGCCGCCAGATCCTCCATCTTTTTGATCACTTCTTCAGCCTCAGCCGTCTGAAGTTGCAGCAGTGCAGCCAGCACAACTGCTTTCCCGGGTTGTGTTTTGAGCACACTGCTGCGATAGGCATATTCAAATTGCGGTACACGCCATTCTTCTCGAGTCCACTTGTCACCCAGCTTGCCTTCATTACGATGCAAGATTTCTGCCATCTGCAGGTTTCCAGCCATATCTCCACCGTGAGCGCCAGCGTTTCCAACAACCGCGCCCCCTACTGTCCCCGGGATGCCTGCTGCCCATTCCAGTCCAGATAGGCCGCGCCTGGCTGCCTGGCGGGCTACCACACCGAAGTTTGCGCCGCTCTCAGCCCAAACCGTTGGCGGTTCCCCTTGCTGGTTAAAACGCACCTTGCGGGCTCTATTAAGCACCACCAGCCCGCGCACCCCGGTGTCACTCACCAGGACATTTGAGCCGCCGCCCAAGATCACCAGGGGCAAATCATGCTGCCAGCACAACCCGACCGCTTGCACAAGTTCTTCCGCAGTATCTACCTGTAAGAAAAGGTCCGCCGGACCGCCTAAACGCGCCGAAGTATAACGCGCCAGCCCGACATTTGTTTGCAGGCGATTGCCAAATACTTCTTTCAGCGGTTGGTACATATCTAGGGTCCGCATCGGCATGCTTGTCTTATGTTTCCTTTGTTCAAAACTGCTCAGCAAGCGATCGCCAATCTGATTGGCATCCCCTGCCGAAAGCAGGATCAGCACATCGCCAGGGATCAAGTCTGCTTCCAATTGTTCGACAGCCTTGTCCAGCGTGGCTGCATAGGAGACAGATTTGCCAGCCATGTTTTGCTGCAAAACCAGTGCCCGCACCACATCACGAGCCGAGAAACCATCTTGCGGAACCGCCTCACGAGCAGCGTAAATTTCTGTAACCGTGACCCTGTCTGCATCAGCAAAAGCTGCGCAGAAATCACCGAATAGGGTGCGGGTGCGAGAAAAAGTATGCGGCTGCCAGACTGCCCACAACCGGCGTTGACCGTACCTGGCGCGCGCCGCAGCCAGGGTGGCGCGAATTTCCGTCGGGTGGTGGGCGTAATCGTCGATCAACGTTACACCACCGGCTTCCCCACGCACTTCAAACCGCCTGCCAGCGCCGAAAAACTCCCCTAGAATATCCGCCGTTAGCTGCCAGGGCAGCCCTAATTCTCCCGCCACCACCAGGGACGCCAGGGCATTGCGCACATTATGCAACCCAGGTACACGCAGGACAACCTGCGCCAGTTGATTGCCATCCCGATCACACATAATAAAGCTGTACCCACCCCGATCATTTGGCCGCACAGCCTGTGCCTGGAAATCCACACCTTCTCCATCCAACCCGTAAAGCAAAACCTTACGGCCGGCGTCCAGCGCACTGCTCCCCAGAGCCAACGAGCCAGCGTCATCTGCGCAAGCGATTAACACCCCACCAGGCAATACCTGGCGGCTGAAGGCTTCGAAAGCCTTGTGGAAATCCTGCGGTGTTGGGAAACAATCCGGGTGATCATGCTCAATATTTGTCACTACAGCGACCTGGGGGTGCAACCCCAGGAACATACGGTCATATTCATCCGCTTCAATTACAAAATAATCACTGCTTCCTGCATGCGCATTGGCATCCAGGTTGAGGGATGTACCTCCGATGATGTAGGATGGATCCAGACCGGTCTCCTGCATCACCCAGGCAATCATCGCAGTGGTAGTCGTTTTTCCGTGCGTGCCAGCTACAGCAATCGTCCGGTAACCCGCCAGGAATTGAGGCAGGTAATCCGAACGTTTCAAAACCGGGATCCCGGCTGTGCGCGCGGCAACGACTTCAACATTGTCATCGGACACGGCAGATGAGCGCAGGACCACATCTGCGCCTTCTATATTTTCTGCGCGGTGACCCAGGGCTATCTGCGCACCTGCCTTTTCCAGACGCTGTAAAGCGGGAGAGGATTGTCGATCTGAACCGGAAACAGCAAACCCGCGCTGCAATAAAACCAGCGCGATTGCTGATAATCCAGTCCCTCCAATCCCGATAAAATGAACATGCGTCATAGGTTTACCGATTCTCCAAAAACATCCTTAGACCAATACCACAATCACAAAAATGAAGGCCAGCACCACAGCCACATAGATATTCGGCGAGCCGGCTTTTGCCAGCCAGGCTTGCGGCAGCATATCCAGCAGATTTTGTGCGGTCTCACCCAATGGCACATTATTATTCGGAGGGATCACATACTTCGACAACCCGGCATAACCTGCTGCATCCAGGTAATACCACAAGGAGCCCACGATAAAATAGCCGCTGATGGCGCCAAATACGAGGCCCAGGAGGACATCCGAAATGCGCTCTTTCTTGGTCGCATCGCCGATGCGGGAAAACTTTGGCGATTGGTACCCGAAAAAGACCACCACTGCCACGATAACGATCCGCATCCAAAATTGCAGAGAAGCATTGCTCTTCAGGATCTCCCGCACACCGGGCATCAAGTTCTCCAGCACAGAAATAAACGCCAGGGCCAGGATGGTGCTGAAGATGACCATCAGTTCTCTCGCCCAACCGCGCATCGACCCCATAATGGCGAACAAAATCAAGAAAATGTAGAAAATCACCACCATACTGATCATGGCTTATTTCCCTTCCCTGGCGTAGACCAGGCTGTAGAGCGCCTGTCCAATGGAACGGGCAGCCTGGGGTTGCGCCAGGGTTTGCATCGCATTGCGCATTTTCTCCCGCGCTGCTGCATCACCCATCAAACGGCGTACCGTGGTCAACAGGCCATTTTGAAGGTCGGAGTCGGCAAGAATTTCGGCCGCGCCGCGTTCCACCAGGTACTGCGCGTTCACCTGCTGGTAACGCCAGGCATGTGGATAAGGGACCAACACAGCCGGTAAGCCAAAAAGCGGGAATTCACCCAGGGTTGAAGCGCCGGCACGCGCCAAAACAAGATCGGCTGCGGTGAGCGCCGCGCCCATTTCTTCATGCAAATAGGGAAAGACCTTGTAACGCGCCAGGCGCTCAGCAGGGATTTCTTGCCGCATTTTTACAAGCTTATCCTGTGCTTCTGGCCAATCCAGCTTACCGGTCACATGTACAACCTGCATGTCTTTCAGTAATTCAGGTACACAGGCCAGCAAAGCCCGGTTGATCGAGCGCGCCCCACTGCTCCCACCGAAAACCAATAACGTGGGCAAATCCGCAGCCAGACCCAGTGCCTGACGTGCACGATCCAGGTCCCATTTTTTCAAATCAGCCCGGGTTGGATACCCTGTGACAATCGTCCTGGCTTTGGACGAGAAGAATTGGCGAGAGGCTTCTGCAGTTAGCAAAATCCGGTCGGCGAACCAGGCCAGGGCTTTCAAAGCCAGCCCAGGTTCGATATCCGGCACATACAGTGCCATGGGAATACGGCGACCAGCCAGGGCCATGGGCGCTGCGACATAGCCACCGGTAAAGAACAGAATATCCGGTTGGAATGCACGCAAGATCTGGCGGGATTTTTGAACCCCGCGCACCAATTGCAGCAGGTTGCGCGGTAAAGCACGCAGCCCTACGCCGTGTAAGCCTGCTGCCGGGATAGCTTCATAGGTCAATCCAGCACGTTTCACCAAATCCTGCTCCATACCGCCGACACTACCTACCCACAGCACAGAGATTTCACCCGCGCCTTCATACTCGGGTCCTACCCATGCCTGGCGACCGGTTATGCCTTCATCTTCGAGGGCTTGCAGTACGGCGAGCGCTGGATACACGCCGCCCCCCGTCCCGCCTGCGCAAACTAACAACCGCATCGAAGAAAGCCCCTTTCTCTTCTTTTTGCTCAATCGATGATCGAGCCACATTCATGACCACACCCATTGCCGCCAGGGTCGTGACCAGGTTGGAGCCGCCCGAACTGACAAACGGAAGAGCATTGCCAGCCACAGGCAGCAAATTAACCATAACTGCCATGTTAATGAAAGCTTCAATCGCAATCCAAAGCGTCATCCCACCCGCGAGCAAAGCACCTAATTGATCCGGTGCATTTCTGGCGATACGAATGCCGCGCCACAATAAAAGGGTAAATAACAGCACTAACAAGAACGACCCCACCACACCAGTCTCAGCGCCAACTACTGCAAAAATACTATCCGTATGGGGCACCTGCAGACCAATCAGCTTTGTCTGAGAATTGCCGATCCCCACTCCTAACCAGCCGCCCTCCACAAAAGCACCGAAGGAACGCACCACCTGGTCGGTTGCATTGATCGGGCTTTCCAGACCGGCGAGGTAATCCTGTAAGCGTGACAGGCCTTTTCCGGTAAAGCGGACAATCAAGTAGCCGACAAATAATGAAAAGGAGATCAAAACACCAATGTGGCGCATATTCCCACCGGCGATGAAGAACATGATCACACCCAGGATGAAAATCGTCACCACGGCGCTGAAGTCCGGTTGGATGGCAATCAAACCCGCCACCAGACCCAGGATCACTCCCAGGGGAGCCAGGCCAAAACTGATCGAGCGAAGCTGGTCGCCTTTGGCGGTTAGCCACACCGAAAGGTAGACAACGGTCACCAGCTTTGCCAGTTCTGAAGGCTGTCCAGATCCACCAAATAACGTACGGATGGCGCCGTTGCGGATTTCATCAACAAAGAACACGGCAACCAACAGGATCAAGGTAACCCCAAGCGCGGGCAACGCCACCTTTTGAAAATGATGGTAATCGATAAAGAACATGACGATCATAGCCACCACGCCAAGCGCTAACCAGAGCAGCTGGCGGAAGAAGATCGTCCCCGGGTGATCGTAATACCAATAGGAGTAATCGTAACTGGCGGAAGCCAGGATAATTAATCCAAAAATCACCAGCGAGATCAGGATGAGTAACAACGGTACATCCACCCTGAGCCAGGCAGTACGGCGCTTTGAAACCACGCGCGCATGAGCGCTGGTAGCAGACTTTCCGCTCAAATTATCGAGCAGGTTTTGCAGCCAACTGCCTTCTGTCCTGACGCTGCGTTTTGTCCTGTTTACGGCAGGTCCTTCACCCACTGTGCGAAACATCTTCCACGCTCCTCAAAATCAGAAAATTCATCAAAACTCGTCCCCCCGGGAGAAAGTAACACCACTTCCCCAGGCCGGGCGTGCTCTGCAGCCGCTAATACTGCTTCATTCAGATTGCTGCAAGAGATCACCACTTCGGGCTTTCCGGTTGCACCGTCCAATGCCTGCAGGATAATGTCTGAGGCTTCGCCGAAAACAACCAGGCAGCGCACACACCGTTGGACAAGCTCAGCAAAATCATGCCAGGGCAGTTTTTTATCCCGCCCACCAGCCAACAAAACCAAAGGCTCATCAAAAGAGCGCACTGCAGCCATTGCCCGTTCGGGTGCGGTGGCGATTGAATCGTTGTACCATTTTGCTCCGCCCCATGTCCGGATATACTCCAGGCGGTGAGGCACACCACCAAAGCCCAGCACGCCTGCACGCATGGCGCTTGCCGGCAGCCCTGCTGCCGCTGCAATTGCACAGGCAGCCATCACATTTTGAACATTGTGGCTGCCGCGCAATTCGATATCCTGAACATACATCAACGGCAGGTCATCCCCTTCTGACTTGCGTAACATAATCTGATCTTCATCCAGCCAAACGCCGCTTTCTCCAGCTGGCAAATCCTGAAAACCAAAAGACAACAAATCTCCCTGCAGCATACTGCGCAACGCCCAGTTATTGGCTTCATCGCGTCCCAGAACAGCAATATCGTGATCACCTTGAAATGCCAGGATGCGTGCTTTGGCTGCCAGGTAGGCTTGCATCGTGACATGCCGGTCAAGGTGATTGGGGGTCACGTTGAGTACGGCTGCTACTTGCGGCGAAAGGGACATGATCTCCAACTGGAAACTGGATAATTCCATTATCGCCAGGTCTTGCGCATCCATTTCATCTACGTGGGCGATCAAAGGGGAACCGATATTGCCGCCCACCCACGCTTTGCGGTATACGCCTGGCGCATCGCCAGATGCTTTTTCTGGCGTATCGCCAGATGCTTTTCCTGGCGCATTGCTCGGCTGCACAGCCGCCTGCGCCATACGTCCCACCAGGGTGGTTGTGGTCGTCTTGCCGGCAGAACCGGTGATGCCAACCACCTTGCAGGGTGCAAGCTCCAGAAAAACCTGCGAATCGTTGGTTAGCGGGATGCCGCGCGCCTGGGCTTCCAGGATCAGCGGCAAGCTCAAAGGTACACCGCCAGAAATACAGACCAGGTCCGCATTCTCCAACACAGACAGGGGATGACCGCCGCAAACCCATTCCAGGGCATCTCCGCTAGCTGGCAAATCGGCCAGGGAACTGCGCGCCTCCTGTAACGCTTCCCACGAGCGCTGGTCGTTCAATATCACATGCGCACCATGGGAGATGAAATAGCGCGCCAGGGCCAGCCCTTGCCGGGCTGCGCCTATCACCACGATGCTCTGACCGCGCCAATCCTTCATCATTATCCTTTTACAACCGCCAAAGCCACACCGACCATGGCAGCCATTAAACTGATCAACCAAAAACGCTGGACTACCTGGGTTTCGCTCCACCCGGAGAGTTCAAAATGATGGTGCAAGGGCGCCATTTTGAACAGGCGCCTGCCATGGGTCAATTTGAAGTATCCGACCTGCAGTACAACGCTCATTGCTGTACTGGTGGGGATGATGGCGATAATCGGCAGCAACAGCCACTGCCCGGTCATTAATGCCACAACTGCCAGCGTGGCGCCGAGAGCCAGCGAACCGGTATCTCCCATGAATAATAATGCCGGGTGTACGTTGAACCACAAAAATCCAAAAATTGCACCCACCACTGTAAAACAGAACCTGGCTAAGAATACCTGCCCCTGGATCAAGGCGATACCGCCGTATGCGGCAAAAGCTGTGGCGGATAAAAGACCCGCCAGCCCATCCAGCCCATCCGTCAAGTTGACTGCGTTGGACATAGAAACGATGATAAATACAGCGATAGGAATGTACCAGAAGCCAAGCTTGACCACGCCTTTTACCCCAGGCAAGTACATATCTGGTGAACCCAGCATATAGCGCAAAACCAGGGCAAATACGATGCCAAACAGCACCTGGAAAAGGAATTTTGTGCGTGCACGCATCCCCTTGGCTTTTCGCTGGCCGCGGATGCCTTCCCAATCGTCAATCGCGCCTAGAACTGCAAAGATCAGCATAGCGCCCAACGGCACCAGGACTGACCTGCCCAGGGCGTTGAACCCAACCAGGTAAGCAAAATTTAGCAGCACCGTAACCATCATCACAGGCACCACGATCATCACGCCGCCCATAGTGGGTGTTCCCAGCTTGCTGAAATGCTGCTGGGGGCCTTCGACCCGGATCAACTTACCGATCTTGAAGTGGCGCAAGATCCTTAACAGGGGTGTACCCCAGATCACGGTCATCATAAAACTGAACCCGGCCAGAGCCAGTGCCATGGATGTCTGTGTCATAGCCGGTTCTCCAGCGCTGCCACAATCCGGTCCATACGCATCCCGCGTGAGCCTTTGACCAGGACAATATCGTCTGCGTTGAGGCGGTCGTGCAGGAGACTGATGGCTTCGTCAGCAGTTTCCAGCTCGCTGATCTCGGACAAAGGGAGGCCTGCGCTGTGTGCAGCACCGGCGATCATGTGGGCACGTTCACCCACAGTGATCAATTCATCCACCACCTCAGCTGCGCGCAATCCCACCATCTCGTGACCGGCTTTTTCATACTGCCCAAGCTCCAACATGTCTCCCAATACAGCTATCTTGTGACCGCGTAACTCATCCAGCAGATTGAGCGCTGCCAGGGTCGATTCCGGAGAAGCATTATAGGTATCATCCAACAGCAGCGCCCCATTTTTTGCGCGTACAGAAGCCAGGCGCAGCTGGGTCTGCGGCAAGTGCAGCCCTTCGATGATCTCCTCCCAGGTCAAGCCCTCCACCAGCCCAATGGCCGCCGCTCTCAGCGCGGTGTGTGCAGAATGCCTGCCGATCAACGGAACACGCAGGTACATCGTATCTCGGCCAAAGTGCAGGCGCAAGCGGATGCCTTCCAAACCCATGCCTTCAATGTCATCCGCCCACAAATCCGCATGATCATCCGTGCCATAGAAAAACACTTTTGCCCTGGTCTGTACGCTCATTTGCCGGACCAGAGGGTCATCGTAGTTCAGGATGGCCAAGCCGTCCGGGTCTGGCGGCAGCGCCTGGACCAACTCGGATTTCCCCAGTGCGATCGCTTCCTGCGAACCCGCCCTCTCTGCATGTACCGTGCCGATATTGGTGATAACGCCCACCTGAGGTAAGGCAATATCGCATAAGAATGCAATTTCTCCAGGCACATAGAAACCCATTTCCAGCACCGCACATTCGTGGCGTTCATCCAGACCCAAAATGCTGAGCGGCAGCCCGATTTCGTTATTCAAGTTACCAGCGTTTTTTAACGTTCGATAACGCATGGACAAGACATTTGCTGCCAGTTCCTTGGTGGTTGATTTGCCAACGCTGCCGGTGATGCCGACCACACGCAAATCCAGTTTTCTACGCCAAAAGCGAGCCATCTGCTGCAACGCAATCAGGCTGTCATCCACCAGGATACACAGCGGAAACGACACAGGCGCATCAGGTAGATGTCCATCCTTGCGTAAATCCAGGATTGGAAAATCCGTTTGGATCTCACGCTGGATAACCGCAAAATCTGCACCGCGTTCAAATGCCTGCGAGACAAAGTCATGCCCGTCAACATTCTCCCCTGGCAGGGCAAAAAACATAGCATGCGGCGAGGTCTGGCGCGAGTCGATGCACGCTGCTTTTACAGGCCAACGCGCCCAATCCGGGCGCATTCCACAAACTGCTTCCAAACAATCTGCCAGGGTCAACATTTGCGCAATCTCACTGTTTCCCCGCCTGGATTTTTAACCTGACGTTATCAGGCGGGAGATTCATAAGCAGTACTAACCGTTCAACGGCTTCGCGAAATACCGGAGCTGCAACCACAGATCCCCAGGCCGAAGTGGTGGGTTTTTCTAGCCAAACATAAACCAAAAACCTTGGATCATCAACCGGCCCCCAACCCACAAAGGAAGCGTTGGTCAGGTTGGTGGTATAGCCTTGCCCTGGAATGGCGATTTCAGCTGTGCCGGTCTTTCCCGCCACACGGTATCCATCCACCAGGGCGTCTGAAGATTCAGTCTCTAAAGAGCGCGCCAGCATTTCGGTGATGGTCCTGGCAGTTTCTGTCTTGATCGGCATGCCTTCTACTCGTATTTCGATATCGTGCTGAAAGCCGTCAATGACAATTGAGCGTACAACATGCGGCGCCATGCGTTTACCATCATTGGCAACGGCTGCTATTGCAGACGCCATTTGCAGGGGTGTAGCCGAGACGCCCTGTCCAAAAGAATTGGCTCCCAGGTCAAAATCGTACCAATCCGTGTCGCCTGGCACTTTCAAGTGCCCGGGGCTTTCTTCCGCCAGATCAATCCCAGTCAGCTGACCGATGCCAAAGGCGCGCATATAGCTGTAAAAATCATCCGTCCCCAATTGCGTGGATACCCAGGCCAGACAGACATTCAACGAAAGTTGCATACAGCCTTGCATAGTTTGCGGACCGTGTCCGGCGCGGTCCCAGTTATAGATCGGCATACCGGCAAACTCGATAACACCTGTATCCATGTAAACCGTTTCGTCGTTGACCACACCTGCGTCATAAGCAGCAGCCATGGTCAGCACTTTATACACAGAACCAGGCTCGTATGGCTGGCTGACCGCACGGTTGAAGAAAGAGCCCTCTGGAAAAAGGATCTCGAAATCTTCCATTTTGTTTAGATCCATACGCGGTGTAGTAGCCATGGCCATTACTTCTCCGGTCTTGGGATCCAACACGACAATCGTGCCGGATTCTGAACCGGTTTCACTGATCGCCTGGTCAATCAAATCTTCCATACTGCGTTGGATCGTGCGGTCAATGGTCAACACAAGACTGGCGCCGTTGGGAGTCTCCGGCCTCTCATCCACAAGCTTTGGGTTTAATGGAAAGCTTGCTTTTTTTACTGTGCCCGCCAACATGCTGTTGTAATATTTCTCCACACCATATCCGTAGCCTTCGCTGTTGACATAGCCCAGGATATTGGATGCGAGGGTTTTTTCTGGATAGACACGAGTCAGCATTGGAGAAAATTCAAGACAACCCAAGCCGGAATTATCACCTTCCAACTTAATGAGATTCTTAAGCTCATCCACCTTGGCTTGCGGTACATATCTGGCTACGGTGACGTATACCGACTGAAATTTCTTGAATTTGTAACTGGCCAAAGTAAAGACATCTTCATACTTAACCCCAAGAATCCCTGAAAGCGTCAAAGCCAGGGTTTCAGGTTTGGCTTTCAGCACTTCCTTGGCTTCCAGGTTAATACCCACTTCGAAAAGACTTTCATTACTCGCCATCAGGTTCCCGTAGCGGTCGTAAATCAAACCGCGCACTGGCGTCACCTCCCGGTTGACCTGGGAGACTGCCTGATTGAACTCCTCCAGATTGCGCGCTTCAACGGGATCAATTTGCACACGCAGGATCATCAACATGATCAACACAGGTGCTATGGAAAGCACAAAAGCCAGGAAGGTCAGCCGCCCTGCATGATCGTGCCTGTTCATTGCGACACCCCCAACAAAGAAGCCGGCGTCCAGCGCATCTCCCGTTTCAACCAATCAAAGATGGTCTCGGTAAACCTGGCTGGGACATAGGTTGCGCCGGTCACCTGGCGTACCGAGTACGGTGCCAGAACGGCAGGTTGGCGTTCTACATAACCCGGGACAGGGAGGTAGATAAGATCCTCGCCCGAAACGGGTCTGAACCCCATGCTGAGCGCACGCGCTTGCATGGCTTCTGTAGATTGCGTATGAGCCAGCTGCGATTTCATTTCCTCTATCTCTCGATCGATTTTGTCAAGTTCGCTTTGTTTTGCCTGGATATCTCGCCCTACGGTTACTGTGTTAGCGCTGACCATCAGGTATATCCCAGCAACCAGGCCAATGAATACCAGGCCAAGCGAAAATAGCCCAATGATGCGCAACTGCTGGCGCCACGGCGCTTGTGAATATGCGAGAGCTATATTTTCGATTCGGTCCATTTTTTCTCACTCACAAACAGGTTTATCTTTAGTTTGCAACTTGTGTGCCAGAAAGGCATGTCCACAGATAAACCATCTTTACTTCTTCTCGGCAACCCTCAGGCGGGCGCTGCGCGCCCTCGAATTTTCCAGAACCTCCGCCTCACCAGCCATCACTGGACGCCTGGTGATCTCGATCAGACTGGCTCGATGAGCGCAGGTACACACAGGCTGCCGTGGTGGGCAGATACAATCCTGGCTTTCGAGACGGAAAAATTGCTTGACAATCCTATCCTCCAACGAATGGAAGGAAATGACTGCCAGCCTACCGCCGGGTGCCAGTCCGCTGACCGCCTGCGGCAAAACCTCCTTGATCGCTTCCAGCTCCTTGTTCACAGCAATCCGCAAAGCCTGGAATGTCTTTGTGGCTGGATGGATATGGCTTCGACGGGTCTGTTTGCGCTCTCCTCTTCTTTCAAATGGCATGATACTGATAATAACTTCAGCCAGCTGCCGGGTGGTGGTCAATGGTCTGTTTCGAAGGATTGCCCTGGCTATTTGACGCGCCCTTGGTTCTTCTCCGTATTCAAATAAAATCTTTGCCAGATCCGCTTCCGGGAGCGTATTCACCAGGTCAGACGCCGTCGTAACGCCATCCGGATCAAAACGCATATCCAGGGGTGCATCTGCCTGGAAGGAAAACCCCCTCACGGGGGTATCCAACTGCAGAGAAGACACACCCAAATCCAGCAGCACACCCTGGATAGAGGCCCAACCCATCTGTTGTAAATGTTCAGCCAATTTTGTGTACGATGCCTGCAAGATCGTCGTTCGCCCACCAAATTGCTGTAAACGCTGGCGTGCTATGTGCAAGATATGCGGGTCCAAATCAAGCCCCAATAACAAACCATCAGGACTGCTGTGCTGCAGTATCCCTACAGCATGCCCGCCTGCCCCAAGGGTACAGTCTACATATCGACCGCCGCGCTCGGGTTTCAAGGCATCCAGAATTTCTTGGTAAAGAACAGGACGGTGCACCTGACCGTTTGCATCAACCGAGTTTTCCATTGGGCGATTACTAACCTAATGGCTCTGAAGAAAGAGACAAAGCCGAAAAGCGGTCGGCGTTCGCCTGGACATCCTGCAAAAGCTCCGATTGGGCAGCCCAGTCCTCAGGCGACCAGATTTCAAAGTAATCGCCGCTGCCGACCACTACCACACCTGTCTGCAAGTTAGCATACTGGCGCAAAAACTGCGGCAGCAGAAACCGGCCGGCTTTATCCATTTCCACACGATCTGTATTAGAATAGACTAACCGGCGCAACAACCTGGCTTTTGGGTCGGTCATGTTCATCGCCTGAACACGACGGGAAATGACCTGGAAAGTGGGCGCAGGGAAGACCATCAGGTTCTTCTCAAACCCCTGCATGACGAAAGCCCCGCCCGGGTTAAGGAATTCGCGAAAGCGGGAAGGAACGGTCAGCCGTCCCTTATCATCTAAATTATGGTAGAATTGACCAAAGAACATATGTTCTACCTCGCCCATTAATTACGAAACGCCGGCACGCACCGGCGCTCCACTTTGTCCCACTTTCTCCCACAATCACCTGTAGTATATACGAAATCGTTGTTAAAAGCAAGTATCCGAATCCTTAAAAGATTCAATAGAGACAGGATTTGCCCGATTCATATGCGCAATCAATGGAATACAAACCCTAAAACATTGCAGAATAATAAAAAAAGGGCTGCCCAATTCCAGGACAGCCCATTGTTACGCTTGCAGGAACAAATCTCTAGCTGATACTAATTCTCCCGTGCCATCGCATCCATCACCGCCACCGCGGCGATATTGACGATATCCCGCACTTCGTCCCCGGTTTGCAGTACGTGTACAGGGGCGCCCATGCCGAGCAGGATAGGGCCAATCGCCTGGGCATTGCCTAACCTTGCCAGCAGTTTGTAAGCGATATTGGCTGACTCGAGTGAGGGGAAGACCAACACATTGGCTTCACGTACCTTGCTGAATGGATAGCGCTCATCCACGATCTCGCCAACCACGGCGGTATCCGCCTGCATCTCACCATCCACCGCAAAGTCCACACACTTCTCCTGCAGAATTTCCACCGCCTTGCGTACCTTTTCAGATAGCGGATGCAGCGTACTGCCGAAGTTCGAAAAGGACAGTAGGGCGACCCGCGGCGTTAGTCCTAACCGGCGGGCAAAATCCGCCGACAGGCAGGCAATATCCGCCAGATCCTGCGCGGATGGATCGATGTTGACCGTCGCATCGGTAAAGACATAGGTGCGGTTCTCAACGATCATGATATAGACCCCTGCAGCGATTTCACCACCGGTCTGCGCATGGTGAATTTGCAGCGCCGGGCGGATCACTTCAGGATATTCGTAGGTCAGGCCCGATACAAAAGCATCCGCGTCCCCCATCTTGACCATCATGGGTCCCAATACATTCGGGTCGTGTACACGTTTTTGTGCCCGACGCAAAGTGACACCTTTACGTTGGCGCAGTTCATAATAAGTTTTGGCGTATTCTTCCTGCCGTGCAAAACTTTGCGGATTGACAATGCTGGGTTTACAATCCAAACCCAGAGTC
>CAZTMX010000065.1:0-14423 GCA_964614855.1 uncultured Anaerolineaceae bacterium
CAGCACCGGCTCCTGGTAAGCCCCCGCAAAAAACGACAACCCCACCGGCAGCCCGCGGATATACCCGGCGGGTACGGTGATGTGCGGGTAGCCCGCCACTGCCGGCAGGGTGGAGCAGCCGCCGGTGTAGTGATCGCCGTTGACCCAATCGATCAGCCAGGCGGGCCCGCCGGTGGGCGCAACGATGGCATCCAACCGCTCCGCCTGCAGCGCGGCATCGATCCCCTCCGCGCGCGAAAGCCGCTGGTTTGTTTCCAGGGCCTGGAGATACGCCTCATCTGTGAGCGCTCCTTTTTTCTGTGCTTCAAGCATATGTTCTTGACCGAAATAAGGCATCACCCGCTCTGCATGCGCCTGGTTGAAGGCGATGATTTCTTCCAGGGTGTGCACCGGTGCATCCCCCCCCAGCCCAGCCAGGTAGGCATTCAGATCATGTTTGAAATCGTAGTGCAGCACTTCGATCTCGTTCTTCTCAATCTCTTCCTCGCCGGTCAGTTTTACCGGGTCGATAATCTCCGCACCCAAATCCTTCATCACTTGCAGGCTGGCTTCCATAATCTGGTCCACACCGGGGTGCTTGCCGAAATACCCCCGCGCCACGCCGATGCGCGCCCCTTCCAGACCTTCCCTGACCAGGAAGGAGGTGTAGTCGCTGAAAGCCTTGCCGGCGCTTTCCGCCGTTGCAGGGTCACGCGGGTCAACCCCGGTCAAGGCGCCCAGCAGGATGGCAGCGTCGGCGACGGTGCGTGCCATGGGACCCGCCGTATCCTGACTGTGTGCCAGCGGGATGATCCCGGCGCGGCTGAGCAAACCCAGCGTGGGTTTGATGCCCACGATACCGTTGGTTGCGGATGGACAGACCACCGAACCGTCTGTCTCGGTGCCCACGGCTGCCGCGCACAGGTTTGCCGCTGCCGCTGCACCGGAACCCGAGCTTGAGCCGCAAGGGGTACGGTCCAGCGCATACGGGTTGCGGCACTGCCCGCCGCGACTGCTCCACCCGCTGGAGGAGCGCGTCGAGCGGAAGTTCGCCCACTCGCTCATGTTGGTCTTGCCCAGGATCAGCGCACCCGCCTGACGCAGACGCTCGATGATGAACGCATCCTGGCGAGCATGGGAGCCTTCCAACGCCAGCGAGCCGGCGGTGGTCATCATGCGGTCGCCCGTGTCGATATTATCCTTGACCAATACCGGCACGCCGTGCAGCGGGCTGCGTGGACCGCTTTCCTCTCGCTCGCGGTCCAGCGCTGCCGCGATCTGCATCGCCTCCGGATTGATCTCAATCACCGAATTAATCCCAGGACCGGATTGGTCGATATTTTCAATCCGCTCCAGATAGGCAGCCGCCAGGCTGCTGCAGGTGGCTTCGCCGCTGGCATACAACTGCTGGATTTCCAGGATGGTATATTCTCGCATGATGGGCTCCTTTGGAACAAATATTTGCGATTCTAACACACCAGGGCAGGTTGCCGGCCTGCCCTGGTAGAAAAATTTTTTCGATCGCCAGATAAAGGTTCTACCTGGTTGCCATAGGCAAATAATACAGCAAGGCTTGATCTCCACCCACGGCAAAGGAGCTGAAGTGGCAGATCGGCACTTCCAGGATGTTGTTTACCAGGTCGCGCACATAAGCGCCGCAAGCCGCATCGACCCAATCTGTACCGTCCCACCAGAATAATTGGAGCGTGGCTTCATCGATAAACAGGATATCTTCATCTACATAATGCAGGGTGATCGTCACCGGCTGGTTCAAGGTCACTGCATCCATCAGCAAACCGCCGGTGTCATAAGCCTGGATATCGAACGCCAGCCCGCCCAGCAGGAAACCCGCCGGCTCGCCGTTAGTAACCGCATCGGGAACCAGCACGATGCTGATTTGCTCATCGACTGTATCCGCCGGGATATCCAGCGTGGTGGTCGATCCGGCGGTGTTGGTGACCGATGTGCTGGTATCTGCGTCCGGGATCACCGTATCTACGGCAGGCAGCTCGCCCTTTGTCACCTGGTAGTAGAACTGCAGGTTTCCGGTCGCCTGGCTCAGGTAATACCCCTGCACTTCTGCCCGGCTAAACTGGCGCACCTTCCCTTGCACCAGGAAAATATCCAGGGCATCCTCATAAGTGCTGGTTTGAATATCTTCGTAACAGGTTTTCGCTGTCTCACCAGTTAGCTCAACGCAAGTATTAATTTTTGTATCATATTTGCTCTGGATGTCATCCGGTAAGTTTTGGCGATCTGCATAAGTGCCGGTCAGATACGGCACAACCCAGTTGTGGGGATGGGGAAGATCTTGCAGCCAGCCAGCTGTGTAAATGGGTAATCGGCCTGCTCGATAATCAGCCAGATAGGTTGGCCAATCCAGCTCGATGACATTTACTGTGAAATCAGGATCGAGTGCTTGAATATTTGTTTGCAGGATTTCCAAGAATGCTTTCCGTTGTGCATTATCCACATTGTAAGCGAACGTGATCGTAAAGCCGTAGTCTTCCACAAGCCCACCCCAGGCCTGGTTAAATTCATCTAACGCCAGGGTGGGCGAATAGCTGTACTTGGGTTGTGCCGCATCGTAGCCGATCAAACCGGCAATGATCGGTCCGGTACGCTGCACCCCCGCGCTGCCAAAGATCTGCTCATTGTACACATCCCAGTCAAAGGCATAATTAAAAGCCTTGCGCACATGGATATCGTTGAAGAAATCGGGCGGAACGCCGTCGCCATCCAGCGCTCCACTGCCAATATAATGGATCGTGCCGTCATTAGCAATTTGATAGTTGAAGAAGGCATCAGATGCTGAAGGAGCTAACCCGCCGCGGTACAGCTTGAGCGTCCCATCCTGATGGATCAATGTGGGAACAACACCGGCCGGGTCATCGTAGACAAAGAGCACTTCATCATACAGCCTGTCGTAATCCGCCAGGTCGAAAAACCCAAAATCGGTATCCCCGCTTAGAAGCATATCCGCCCGTGTCACCCCATCACCAATAAGATATTGGGTGAATGAAGAAAATGCTGCCGGGCCGGTCGGACCGCCTTCCCACATCGGTTCTGTGCGCCAGTATGCGTTGTTGCGCACCAGCTTGATTTCAACAGCTGGATCATAGTTCTCCAATATAAATGGTCCCGTGCCGAGGGCAATTTCATCCAGGGCAGACGGCGGAGCCCCATTCGTCTCAGGGGCATAGAAATTTTGCCAGGTGTTGCAAGAGCCGTCCCAGGCGCCCTGGGCGGAAGCCCATTCTTTGTCTATGATCGAGCCCCAGGCTCCCACAAATGTGTTCAACATCGGACCCCATGGTTGAGCCATGTGAAAGGTTACCTGGTTCAAAGTTTCATCAAAAGTGATGGCGGCTTTTACCTCCTGGCAGGCGGAAGCCACCAAAGAAGGGTTGCTTGCTTGCAAAGCGATCAAGGCAGCGCGGTCATCACAAACACCGGTATCAATGATCTCGCAGATATCATGAATACCCGTTCCCAGGATCGGCTCGCTAAACAACCACTGGGGGCTATTGTAACCGCCTTGCAGGATGCCCCGTTGAAAAGTATATGCCACATCTTCTGCCGTCAGCGGGTTTCCGTTGTGAAACTGCACCCCTTCGCGGATCGTAAAGGTAATAACATTTGCATCTTCTGACACCGTCCAACCGGTTGCCAGGACAGGGATGTATTCATCTGTCTTTTCACGGTTGAAGGTAATCAATGGTTCATAAATCTGCTGGATAATCTCAGATCCTGCTGTCTCATAATCCCAGGCTGGGTCCAGCGAAGTCGGCTCCCCAATAGTAACCTTCACCAATTGGTCCGCAGGCAATATCTGCGGCGTGAGTGGATCTGAAACCCATGGCGAAGAACCTGCCAACACAGATGAAAAGCAGAGAACAACCGCAATTCCTACTCCAAGGATTGATGCAACATATTTATTGTGCTTCATAAAAGCCTCCCATCTCCAATTATTGATTGCGTTCCTGGTCTCGATTTTGCTTTGCTTGGTGGTATGATGGCTTTACACCCCTGCCGCTCCATATATTATGGCAAAAACCAAACTGAAAGTCAATCACCTTTTCCACTTTCCGAATAAAAACCGCAGCCAATTCGTATTAATACTAGAAAGGCAATGATCCCTTGAACCAGCAAGCAAACCGGCAGGAAGCCACCGATCAAGAACTGGCGCTGCGTTCCCGCCGTGGAGATACAGACGCTTTTTCGCTGCTGGTTGAGCGATATTGGAATGGTGTGGCAAACATGGTCTACCGCATGTGCGGCGATATAAACCTGGCGCAGGAATCAACCCAAGAAACCTTTCTGCGTGCCTGGAAGAATATCCACAGCTACGATACCAACCGCCCGCTGCGCAGCTGGCTGTACCGCATCGCAGCCAATCTCACCCTCGATGCCTTGCGGCGGGCCAAACCGGTCGTGGATATCGACGAGTTGGAGTTGCCAGACCGGGGGGTGGATATCGAAGGCGAAGCCATCCAGCGCCAGCGCACCAACGCTGTGCGAAAGGCGGTGCTGGCTTTGCCGCCAGCCAGCCGCCAGGTGCTCGTCTTGCGTGAATACGAAGGCATGTCTTACCAGGAGATATCTGAAACGCTGGCGATCCCCCTGGGCACGGTGATGTCTCGCCTGAATTACGCCCGTACCCAGTTGCGCACTACATTAGCTACCTACTTGGAGGAAGGATGAGCGAACATCCCAGCCAATGGCTCGAAGCTTACCTGGACGGCGAGCTGCCAGCGCACAATTGCGAGCAAATCGCCGCGCATCTCTCCGGCTGCCCAACCTGCGCCAGTGAGCTAAAAAGCCTGCGCCGTCTATCCAGTTTGTTAAATGAAGTCCCGGCATTCCAACTGGAACGACCAGCACTGGTGCTGCCTGTGGAACGGCAGGCTCGCATCTCGCCAGCGCCCCACACCGCCCCGCGCCAACCCGCTGCCAGGCATGCCTGGCTGGCTTTCCCGCTTGTACTGGTGACGGTATGGGCAGCCATCCAGGTGCTGGCAACTTTCGCCGGGCTGCTCCGGTTTGATCAGACCTGGACGCTCTCCCAGCTTGCCCCGGCCTGGTCTGGCGTGCTTCAGCAAGCACTGAGCTTCTTGCTTCTGCCTGCGCCCATCACCTGGCTTCGATCCATGTTCGATCTCCTACCCGTCGTGATCAACTGGCAGGTGCTTGCCGTCCAGCTGGTTTCTAGCGTTGCCTGCGCCGTGCTCTTGTTTGGCTGGCTGGCAGGCTGGTTCACAATCATCCGTCGTTCTCAACCCGTAAGGGGTTGATCATTTGTTTAGAAAGGACATTCTTATGGATCACATTACCGTACTGAAGCGTGCATGGCGCATCACCTGGAGTTACCGGGCCTTATGGTTCTTCGGTTTCTTGCTTGCATTGACCACCGCAGGCGGTGGGGGCGGCAGCGGAGCAAGAGCCAGCTCTGACC
Source organism: uncultured Anaerolineaceae bacterium (assembly GCA_964614855.1). Lineage (GTDB taxonomy): Bacteria > Chloroflexota > Anaerolineae > Anaerolineales > UBA4823 > CAWJHE01. The sequence goes on from CAZTMX010000065.1 coordinate 5,435, forward strand.
AACAGGGTTGGGAAAATATGTTCCCGCATGGAGAGTTTCAATGGCCGTCCATCCAGGCAAGCGCAGTGGATATGTTCAACCAATACTTGCCCTTGATCATTCTACTGGCATTGCTGGGTTTGGCGCTTGCCGTCGCCGGCGCCATCCTGCGCTATGTCTCCGAAACCTCGCTGATCCGCATGGTCAATGAGGAAGAAGAGTCTGGCAGCAAAGCGAGCATTAAAGAGGGCTTTCGCAAGGGCTGGTCTCGCCAGGCGTTTCACCTGTTCCTGATCGATCTGCTGGCAGGGCTTGGCGGGTTCCTTCTCCTGCTGGTGCCGGCCTTGATTGTCGGTGCGCCTCTGTTGGTTTGGCTGACCGACAGCACAGCCTTACAGGTCATGGGCACGGTGATCGCAGCCAGCCTGGGCCTGCTGCTCCTGTTCGCCGTCATTCTGGTCTTTATCGGCATCGCCCTGGTGCTGGAGTTTGCCCGGCGGGCATGTATCATCGAGAAAAAAGGACCAGTCGATTCCATCAAGTATGGCATCAGTATGCTGCGCAACCACCTGGGTGAATCGGTGCTGATGGGTTTGATCCTGGTCGGCATCGGTATCCTGTTTGCCGTCGCCATGATCCCTCTGCTCATCCTGCTTGTGCTCGCAGGTGCGGTGATCGGCGGCATCCCCGGTCTGCTGGTATTCGGTCTTACCAGCATCTTTGCCCAAGGCGAGCTGCCGGTGATCCTTGCCACGATTGTGGGTCTGCCAATTTTTATAGCCATCGTGGCCATCCCGTCAGCCTTTATCCGCGGCATCATGGAAACCTTCAAATCAAGTACCTGGACACTGACTTTCCGCGAATTCCAGGTATTGGACGGGCAGCGCCCGGCAAGTATCCTACCCAAACCCTCGCTCTCTCCCCAGCCGGTTGAGCGGATCGAGCCAGAGGCGGAACCAGCCTTCCCTGTTGGCGAAGACAGGCCTGAACCCCCGCAAACCTTCCCGGTTGTCGAAGATCAGCCCGCACCTGCAGCCGCGCCGCAAGTCACACCACCTGAGCAAAGCCCCATCCCCGGCTCGATGGCTGGCAAGAAGGTGGCGGCAGCCCTGGATGAAGACCTGCCGGCAGAACGCAGCGCACCAGACGAAAATCCGCCCGCCTGAAACTGAGCCCAACTATCCCCAACTGCAGGGTTACCTATGCGCAATCATAGGCAGCCCTGCTATTTCTTCATAAAGATATGACATATGTTCCCATTGCAGCAAGATTTTTGTTACATGACATGAACCCTTGAACTTGCTAATATAAATAAGGTTTTCCTTTCGTTTTAGTTGGGCTGGCGGTGCTATGATCCCATTTCAGCCAACCTTTTTTCTCCCCGTAGCAGCAGCGACCCAACCAGCCGCCCTGTCACCCTGCCTGGCCAGGGTTTTGTTCAATTACCCGGTTGTGTGTTCCCCATTTTCTTTCGCCCGTCTACCAAAGGAGGTCAGCAATGCCAAATAACAAACCAAAAGTCTCCGTCGAAGAACTGCTTGCAAAAGCCACAAAACCTTCCGCGGATGCAATGAAGCTGCATCCCTTCTATCGCGGCAAGGTCGAGACCACCCTGAAATGTACCGTGCGCAGCTTCGACGATTTTGCCATCTGGTACACACCCGGGGTGGCGGCTCCCTGCCGCGCCATCCAAAATGACCCTGAGTTGGTGTACGAGCACACCAACAAATGGAACACGGTAGCTGTGGTCAGCGATGGGACGCGCGTGCTGGGTCTGGGTGATATCGGCCCCAAAGCTGGTCTGCCTGTGATGGAAGGCAAAGCCCTGCTTTACAAGTACCTGGGCGGCGTGGACGGCGTGGCGATCATGCTAGATACCAAGGACCCGGACGCGATCATCAATACCGTGTTGATGCTGCAGCCGGGTTTTGGCGGGATCAACCTGGAGGATATCTCACAGCCCAAGTGTTTCCGCATCCTGGACACACTGCGCGAGAAAGCAGAAATCCCGGTCTGGCATGATGACCAGCAAGGCACAGCCACAGTCACCCTGGCTGGGCTGATGAATGCCCTGAAAGTTGTGGGCAAAAAGAAGGACGAAGTCAGCATCGCCTTTGTCGGCAGCGGCGCATCCAATGTCGCCTGCTCACGCTTGATTTTTAGCTGGGGGGTGGACCCAGCGCGCTGCTTTATGGTCGATACCAAGGGCATCCTGGGTAAACACCGCAAGGACCTGGAGATGCGCAAGGCGGAATATGTGGACAAATGGCGCCTGTGCCAGATCACCAACGCCGGAGGCCGCGAAGGGAATATCCCGGATGCCATGAAGGGGGTGGATGTGGTCGTCGCTCTATCCAAATCCGGCCCGGGCACACTGCTGCCCGAATGGATTTCGGGGATGGCGAAACATGCCATCGTCTTTGCCTGCGCCAACCCAGTGCCCGAGATCTGGCCCTGGGAAGCCAAGGAAGCCGGCGCAGAAGTGGTCGCCACCGGGCGCTCCGATTTTCCAAACCAGGTCAACAACTCGCTGGGGTTCCCGGGCATCTTCCGCGGCACCCTGGATGTGCGCGCCCGCACCATTACCGATGAGATGTGCTTTGCTGCCGCCGATGCCCTTTCCGGGCATGTTGGCGATAAGCTGGGTCCCGACCACATCCTGCCGACCATGGATGACTGGGAGATCTTCCCGCGCGAAGCAGCTGCCGTAGGCATGAAGGCACAGGAACAAGGACTGGCGCGCATCCAACTGAGCTACGACGAGCTATTCGATCACGCAACCAGCATGATCAAGCGCTCACGCGACATGACCCGGTTGATGATGGAACAGGGCTTTATCGAGGAAGCGCCAGAGGACTGATGCGGCGCCGGAAACGCTTTTCTTAGACAAGGAACCAACTGCGAGGTGAACCATGTATGATTTGATCGTGATCGGCGGCGGACCAGCAGGACTGACAGCGGCGATATATGCCATCCGCAAACGCCTGAATGTGTTGGTGGTTAGCAAAGACCTGGGCGGTAAAACTCAGTGGCGGCTGCACCTGCCCTGGATCGAAGACTACCAGGTGATCCGCGGCCTGGAAATTGTGGATAAATTCAAACGCGAGCTGGAGTATCTGGATTTCGCCCGCCATATGGAAGCCGTGGAAAAAATTACCCGCAAGGGCGAAAATTTTGTCATCCACACCCGCGGCGGCGGTGAATTGGAGACAAAGTCCGCGATCCTGGCCAGCGGGGCAAAACAGCTGCGCCTGCGTATCCCGGGTGAAAAGGAATATATGATGAAGGGGCTGTGCTACTCCGCCTTGAGTTATGCGCCCCTGTTTATCGACCGCAAGACCGTGGTGGTGGGCGACGGCGACCTGGCGCTGCGCTCGGCAGCCGAGCTGGCGACCATCGCCCAGCATGTCACCCTGGTGAGCAGCAGTGAAAAAATACTGGAGACACCCCTGGGCAAAAAGCTGGAAATTGCGCCCAATGTCACGCTGCTCAAGAAGCATGAAGTTGTGGAAGTCAAAGGAGACGAATTTGCCCGCACTCTGGTCATCAAAAAGCCGGACGGCGGTCTGATGGAGCTGGATGCAGAAGGCACCTTCATTGAGATGGCGCTGATCCCCAACTCCCAGATGGTAGCAGACCTGGTGGCGCTGGATGCAGAAGGCAGGATCAAGATCGACTGCGGATGCAAGACCAATGTGCCCGGCATCTTTGCCGCTGGGGATGTCACCACAGGTTTTGCCGAACAGGTGCTGATCGCGGTGGGCGAAGGTGCAAAAGCCGCGCTAAGCGCCTACGAATACCTGCTTCCTAAGTTGTAGACTGGCGAGATTGAAAAAAAATGGGCTGCCTGGGGGGAAAAGGCAGCCCGTTGGTTCTAGCTTATTTTGCGTTTGAACATGTAAGTGGCGTAATAATCATCCGAGCGGCTGACCAGATCCCAACCCTGCTGGGCAGTGCGCGCCATAATCGCCCAGGTGGTGATCTTGGTGATATCCTTCGCCGCGTTGACCAGGTAGCGCCACACACCCAGATCCGGTTCCGAAGCGCTGTCCGAAATTTGTGTTTTTGGCACCAGACCTGACAGCCATGCCAGGTCCAGGGGACAGGTGGCATAGATATGGATTTCATTTGAGCTGTTAAAGCGGATTTCCAAAAGCTCCCACTTGGTCATCATTTTCTCCCTGGGTCATACGCACAGACTGTGCGTTCAGCTTATTGCGTTGGTTTCTGTTCTTAATCATACCCCGAAATCACAGCCAGAGGGGAGGCTATTTTTTCCATTTTGAAATCCATGTACGATCGCATGAGCCTGATCTACCCCCGCACAGTGTAATCGCCCTCAATCACCCATTTGTAGGTGGTCAGCTCACGCAGCCCCATCGGCCCGCGCGCATGCAGCCGCTGCGTGGAGATCGCCACCTCTGCGCCCAGTCCAAGCTGCCCGCCGTCGGTGAAGCGTGTGCTGGTGTTGACATAGACCGCAGCCGAATCCACTTCACGGATAAAGCGGGCTGCATTTTGCGGGTCCTCGGTCAAGATGCCGTCGGAATGGTGCGTGCTGTGACTGGCGATATGTTCGATCGCTTCATTTAAGTAATCCACCACCTTGAGCCCCAGCACCAGCGACAACCATTCGGTGTCAAAATCGTCAGGCCCTGCAGCCAGTACTTTAGCAGAAAATTCAGCTTCTTGCAGAAAGCCTAGAGCTTTTTCATCCGCCCGGAAGGTCACCCCAGCAGAGGAAAGGTTTCTGACCACCTTGGGCAGGAAATCAGCCGCGATCTCGCGCTGCACCAGCAGGGTATCCAGCGCATTGCACACGCTGGGCCGCTGCACCTTGGCGTTGAAGATCACCGGCAGTGCAGCCTCCAGCTTCGCTGAGCGATCGACATACAGGTGGCAAATGCCAATCCCGCCGGTGATCACCGGGATACGGCTGTTCTGGCGGCAGAATTCGTGCAGTTTTGCCCCGCCGCGCGGGATGAGCATATCCACACTGTCATCCATCTGCAGGAGCTGGGTCACCAGCGCCCGGTCAGGATCATCGATGAATTGCACCGCATCCTGATCCAGCTGTTGTGCCGCCAGCGCCTGGCGGATCACAGCTACCAGCGCCCGGTTGCTGGAGATGGTCTCGCTGCCTCCGCGCAGGATCACCGCATTACCGGTTTTGAATGCCAGGCCGAAGATATCCAGGGTGACATTGGGCCGCGCTTCATAGATCACCGCCAGCACACCCAAAGGTACACGCTGCTTATGCACCCGCAGCCCGTTTTCAAAAACGCTGCCTTCAAAGGTCTCGCCCACCGGATCCGGTAGGCTGGCGACATTGCGCAGATCAGCCGCGATGGCTTCCAGGCGCTGCGGGGTGAGCGCCAGCCGGTCCAGCAAAGCTTCGCTCAAACCGGCCTGCCGGCCGGCTGCTACATCGCTTGCATTGGCAGCCAGGATCATCTCCTGCTGCGCCTGCAAACGCTCTGCCAATTCCAACAAAAGCCTATTTTTCACCTCGCTGCTCAGCTGCGCCAGGTGCGCAGCGGCAGCACGGGCTCGTTTTCCCATTTCAAGGAGTATCATCATGCCTCCAAAAGACGCTGGATGGATGTTCCTGCGGCGGAATTTCGAACTACTCGCCTCGTCCCATCAGCACCATATTATTACGGTGGATCACTTCCTCACCGTATACATAACCCAGGATGGTCTCGATGGCTTCGGAGCGCTGGCCGCGGATGCGCTGCAGATCAGCGGCGGTGTAATTCACCAGGCCGCGCGCCACGTCCTTGCCGTCCTTATCCACCACACGCACCGCATCCCCGCGTTCAAACTCACCGCGCACCGAGGCCACGCCCACCGGCAGCAGGCTGCCGCCGGTCTTTATGGCTTTGGCCGCGCCGCGATCCACCTCGATGATCCAATCCATCCGGCCGCCGGCCAGGATGTAACGGTGGCGGCTGTCCAGCGAGCTGACCAGGGGTGGGAAACGCGTGCCGATGTGCTCACCCTGCACCAGGCGCAGCAGCACATCCGGTTCATCCCCCGGGGCGATGATCGCCGTGGCGCCGGAACGGCGCGCCAGGTCAGCCGCCTGCAGCTTGGTGATCATACCGCCGGTACCCAGCCCATTGGCGCTGCCGCCCGCAGCTTCCCACAACGCTGGCGGGATCTCGGCATCGTTGATTTCGCGCACCAGCTGCGCCCCCGGGTTCTTGCGCGGGTCGGCAGTAAACAGCCCCCGCTGGTCGGTGAGCAGCACCAGCATATCTGCATCCACCAGGCTGACCACATACGCCGAAAGCCGGTCGTTATCGCCCAGGCGGATTTCCTCAGTTGCTACCGTGTCATTTTCATTAATAATCGGGATCGCACCCTGTGAAAGCAGCGCTTGCAGCGTATTGCGCGAGTTCAGATAACGCCGCCGGTCTGCCAGGTCGGCGCGAGTGAGCAGTACCTGTGCGCCCACCAGGTCGTAGATGCTGAATATACGGTCGTAAAGCGACATCAGGCGCGGCTGTCCGATCGCCGCCAGCATTTGCTTGGCCGGGATATCCTTTGGCAGCTGCGGGAAATCCAGGCGCTCGCGCCCGGCAGCCATGGCGCCGGAAGAAACCAGCACCAGCTCGCGCCCCTGGCTGCGCAGTGCCGCCATCTGCCGCACCAGCTCCACCAGGCGCGGCATGGAAAGCCGGGTTCCCCCAGCGGTGAGGGTGGAGGTGCCGATTTTGATTACGATGCGGGAGTTGGGTCGTGTTTCCATGATGGGGGGTAGTTTATCATATATGGAGCTAAACATTTTAAGATTCTCAAAAAAGGATTAAAAAAGAAATCGTTGGTGGTATATACCAGGGCGTACCAGTAGTCAATCAATAATCGAAAATATCTGTCAAATCTGCAATTTTTCTCATCAAAATCGGGTTAAATATTAAAACCAAGCTAATCCTATTGACAATGATGCAAAATTGTTATATGATCGGTATATACCGGTATACTCCAGATGGGTTGGGGTTCATTAAATTTGCGCACATTGGGTCCTGGAAATTGGTTACAGTTGCATATGGATGAAAATATGAACGGGAAATTCCAATATCTCGACAAGAAAATTATCCGAGACAGCAGTCAATCGCTTTTCTCTCAATTAGAAGAGATATTGAGAGAGGGTATTGAAGATGGCATCTGGGAACCTGGAGAACCTATCCCTTCTGAACGTGAGTTAAGTCGCGTATACGAAATGAGCCGGATGACAGTTCGTAAGGCGATTGACAGACTAGTGACTGCGGGCTTTCTGTATCGAGTGGATGGCAAAGGCACATTTGTCGCACAACCAAAAGTTAGCTATCGTGCCTTGACTCTGGCAGGGTTGCGTGAACAAACACTAAAATTGGGATACTCTCCTTCCACAAAACTACTCGGTATTGAACGTGTTCTTCCATCAGAAACTGTGGCTCGGAATTTAAAAATCACCACAGACAAACCAGTTTTCCTGATTGAACGGGTTGTTTATGCAAATGATATCCCCTTAGCATTACATCGTTCTTTTATTCCTGAATCAATCTGCCCCACTTTGGCGAAATACGACCTGAATAACCTATCTCTTTATTCTGTACTGAAGGAGACAACCCTGGCTTCTGTACGCGAAAGCCTATTATTAGGTGTCGAGCCTGGATCTCCTATGTTTCTTTTACGCATAACCACTTTCGACAATAAGACCAAGCCAGTGGAATATGTAAAAGTAATTTTTAGGGGCGATCGAGTGCAATTATCTCTGGACGTGTGAACGAGCGGCACTGGGTTGTCTTTGAAATATGCAGTCAACCACAAATTGCTGCCAAACTAAATATGTAGGCGTTCATGGTTTTTAATACTTTTTTGGTGCGATGCGTAATGAAGGAGGTGCTTATCGAGTATTTCTTAGGGATCCTGGTTTGCTGAATTTGTCCATATCGTAGCTGTAATAGGAGAATAATATGAGTCTTAACCTGGATATCAATGTTGTTCGTTTAATCGGTGCAGTAATCGTGCTCATAGGTCTTGGCGGGTGGTGGTACTTTGTCAAGAATATGAAGAAGTAATATTAATTCTTAACGATTACCCATCCAACCATTTTTCGCATTTTTTCAGCAATCGGAGGCAATTCGTATGGACCCACTATCACAATTTGTCAATAATATCGTTAGTAATCTCGGCCTCGGAACCATGAATTTCATTGGGGCAATTGTTTTCATCCTTGCCACATTGGTCTTCATAGGCGAGTTATTAGGTTACCGAGTTTTCCTTTCAGCTCCCTTCATCCGAAAACACACAACAAAATGGGACTCGCTTTCCTTAGTAACCGTTGGAATTACTGCTGCTCTCTTCGGCGGCGGTCTGGCTCTGACGGCAGGTATCGTGTTTGTGCCGGGTATTGCTTACCTGCGCCCAGCGCAAGCTTTCACCACAGTTTTTGGTATCCTCTTTGGCCTACCCGGTGCTATGGGATCTGCAGTGGGTAACTTTATCGGCGATATCTTCGCCGGTACGCTTACCCTGGGCAGCATCGCCGGCTTTATCGGCAACTTCCACAGCGCATACGTGCCCTACCGCATCGTCTATACACCCGACCAAGCCAACCTTAACACCGGCGGAAAAATCGTGCGCTATCTGCTCGCAGTTGTTGCCGGCGCCTTTGTGATCGCATTCTATATCCCCTGGTGGCTGGCAGTCCTGGATATTATCCCAGACGAGGTAGCCTGGATCGGTGTATTTGGCAATATCTGGCTGAACGGTCTGGTTACACCCTGGATCCTCGGCACAATCCTGATGAAATTGCTCTATCCCTTTACTCGTCGCTGGAATATGTACTGGACAGATCGAGAAAAGCTGGATATGGATTAAGATCCACAAGTTTATAGAGTATTTTTGTAATACACCAGTTGAGAACATGGGCAGAGGACGAACAAAGGAATTTATGATGGAAATAAGGATTTCATTATGTCAGAACCAATCATTGCGATAGAGAATTTTACATATAAATATC
>CAZTMX010000066.1:0-14352 GCA_964614855.1 uncultured Anaerolineaceae bacterium
TCCGGCTTGTCACCCAGCCCATATTCCAGGCGGAAGAATTCAAAGCCGTGGGTTGCATCCACCACTGCATATACATCCACCTGGTTGGCCACGATGGTATCGTTCTCCCTGGGTGCAGCAAACCCCAGGATGGGACGCGGGTCATCGGCGCGGCATTCGCGTGAGGGTGTGAAGATCAGTGGTTTTTCAAAACCCATCTTATCGGCCCATGCCTGGCCCTGGCTGTCTTTTCTTAACCACTTTTTCGCCCACTGGTCGGTGACATTGAGCACAAAAACCTCTTCGTAATAATCCGGGCAGGCAGCCGAAGCGCGCAGACCGGTCCACGTATCCACGTAGGTCTTTTGCCACAGGTCCTCTTCCTTTGGCAGCGGCGGCTGGTCCACCGCAAAAAGCTCCTTCCGTGTCTTGGGGCACCATTCCGAAGGCAGGGTGCCGGAAACTTCACACACGGTCTGTTCGACAATGCCAGCAGGCGGTGAGAAGCGGGTGGGGTTGCCGCCGGTGATCTCCTGGACCGCTGCCTGCATCACAGTCGACCAAATCGGCGCGGCGCCCGTTAGACCGCTGGTGTTTTGCATTGGGGTGTAATCCGGGTTGCCCACCCACACCCCCACCGCCAGGTCGGGACTGAAACCCACCGTCCAGTTATCACGGAAATCGTTGGTGGTACCCGTCTTGACTGCGGCATCAAACGGCAGCTTCAGTACCGAGTTAGCGCCGAAGGCAGCCGAGCGTGCCTGGTTATCCGAGAGGATCGAAGCCATCAGATAGGCGTGTTCCGCTCGCAGAACCTGCTCGCCAGGTTGTTGCGGGTTTTCAAAGACCAGGTTGCCGTTGTGATCCATAATGCGTGTGATGGCCACCGGGTTGTAACGCCGGCCATAATTGCCCATAGTGGCAAAGGCGTTCGTAAGCTCTAAAAGCGTAACTTCACCCCCGCCCAGTGTCAGGGAAAGGCCATACTGGTCGCCCGTCAGAGTGGTGATGCCGATACGCCTGGCAAAATTGACCAGGCCGTCCTGCGCTGGTGTGGCAGGATCATCATAAATCCCGACAAATTGCAGCGTTTTGACAGCCGGCACATTATATGAGTTCGACAACGCTGTGCGCACTGTCACCGGCCCGTGGAAACGCCCATCATAGTTGGATGGGATGTAAGCCGGCATGTTGTCGTTTGGCAAACCAGACGGGGTAAACTCGGAAGGCACATCCCAGATCAAGGTAGACGGCGTCCAACCTTTTTCAAACGCCGCCAGGTAGGTGAGCGGTTTGATGGCTGAACCGGGTTGGCGCGGGCTGACGGCCATGTTGATCTGACCGGAAGCGGCATCGTTCCCAAAATCTGGCGAACCAACCATGGCCAGGATTTCGCCATTCGATGGGCGTATGGCTACCAGCGCACCGCCGGTGGCATTCTGCGCACTCATACTTTCCACCTGGTTTTTGACCGCCTGCTGCGCCAGGTCCTGGAGTTTTGGATCCAGGGTGGTGTAAACAGTGAAGCCAGATCGATAAATTGTCTGGGCGTCATATTGTGCTTCAAGCAAGGAGCGGATATAGTTCACCCAATGCGGGTAGCGCATCTGGATATCAGGCGAGTGGAAGGTGTAGTTTTTGATTTCTTCGCTTGCGGCCGTAACAACCACAGGATCCAGGCAGATACGCTGCGGGCTGTTGCTGACGTAAATACACCCTTCTTCCACGCTGAGCTGGTATGTGAGCACCAGCACATCTTCAAAGCGCTTTAATGTCGCCTCAGGGTTGGTGTAAATATCATAAACACCTGGCGCCTGAGGTAAACCTGCGAGAAACGCAGCCTGGCCGAGCGTCAGCGCACTGGCAGATGTATTGAAATAGGTCTCTGCAGCAGCTTCCACCCCGTATGCCAGGTTGCTGTAGTAAATCTCGTTGATATAAAGCTCCAGGATTTCATCTTTTGAATAGCGGCGGGTGATTTCCGCAGCCAGGATGGCTTCGCGCAGCTTACGTGAGTAGCTCTGCTCCACGCGTTCTTCGGGAGATAATAGCAGCACACGCGCCAGTTGCTGTGTGATAGTGGATGCTCCAGAGACAGTCGTCTGGCCCTGGTAATTTTGATAAAAAGCCCTGGCGATGGCCATGATGTCAAAACCAGGATGGTTGTAGAATTCTTTATCTTCTGTGGCGATAGTAGCCGCCACCAGAAATGGTGATATCTTGTCCAGGGTGACGTATGTCCTGCGCCCGGCATTGGGGTCGACGATCTCGTAGAGCAAATCGCCATTACGGTCCAGGATGCGCGTGGTCTCAAATTGCGAAGCGCGCAGGCGCAGGTCCTGGATGTCGGGCAATTGGGAAGCGATATTGTAATACTGGTAAAAACCAAACGTGATCAGACACAGGAACATCAATACAAATACAAACAAGGATCCAAATACGGAGCGAAATAGACAGCTCATAGTGTTTCTCGGTTCTTTAGCCTTCTTTTGTTTTGGCACCGCCCTATTGGTTGGCGGCTTGGCGGGTGGTCCGTAGGTATAGACAGGTCTGGCTGGCGCTGCCTGCCTGGGGGGTTGCTGAGGTTGCTGATAGTAGCTTGGGCGCGGCGCGCTTTGACTGGCAGACGTGGTTTGGTTTGCCTGTGCACGCTGGCTGGGTTTGGCTGCCAGGGTAGGTTGGGCAGAACTCATCAAGCGGGTCTCCTGGTCATCGGCAAACCTCTTCTCTAGAACTGGCGGAGGCTTGGGGGCGTCGCGGGCTGGCAAAGGGGCTGTATCGCCTTCCTTCACCCCTGGTTCATCCAGCAGGTTATTCGCTTCAAGGGTAGGAATCTCCCTTTTGTCCTCTTGCACCTCAGATGCAGAGATTTTTTCTTCGCCTTCTTGCATCTCAGAGGCAGGGGTCTTCCCTTCACCCTCTTGCGCTTCAGAGGCAGGGGTTTTCCCTTCGCCCTCTTGCGCCTCAAATTCTGTTGGTGTGCTCAACTCATCATGATCAATCATCATATCCATGCCTGGTTTTTATTTCTGTTTATCTACCTTTTCCGGTTTATTCCCAAACCCGATTGTATCATCTTGAAAAGCCCCACAGGCAACACTTTAAGCTTCCTTAAAGCCTTGATATAATAACCCAACTGATCCGATCCTAACCTACTCAGGTATATCATGCGTGAATGGAATTTAAAATCCGGTGACCCGCTCGTCTTAACCCTGGCAGCTGATGCTCGCCTGTGCCAGACCTCCTATGGAAATGACCAGATTTGGGAGCTCTCCTTAGGCAGCGGTGATCCACACGCGCTGGCATTGCAAACCACATACGGATTGCGCGCACGCTCAATGCGCATGTTTCCCAGGTTCATCGAAGGCGACGAAGTCCAGGTTGACACAAATGCATTATTTTCTCCTCCTGTTGTGCATATTTGCCTGCCAAACTTAATACGATTAAGCTTTTCTCCTTTCAGCGATATAGACGTCCAGATGGAGATTTGGGTTCCATCCTCACAATCAATCTGTGGGAAAACGAGTATCCGCAACAGCGGCAGCCGCAATCGCAACATCCAATTGGACTGGATCGGCCAGCTTAACCCCGTGGAAGGCCAACGCATGGCGCCGGTTGAGATGGGGTCTACACCGATCCTCACCGGTCAAACGGCAAACATCTTCCCATTAATCTTGCTGACAAACTCACCCCGTCACGGAAGCGGGTCGTATCCGACCTTGAGCCTGGCCCTGAACCTGGCGCCTGGGGAGGAAAATATTTTTACCTGGATCCACACAGCCCTGGAAAGCGTTGAAGCCTCGTTCAAAGCCGCCCGAGAACTGGCAGCCTGCCGCTGGGAAGCGGAAATGGCGCGCATCGAAATGGTCAACGCCAGCCAGGTAGAAGTTTACAGCGGGGATGAAGAATGGGATGCTGCATTTATGCTGGCGCAGAAAGTTGCCCTGGGGTGTTTCCAAAGTCCTACTAACCATCTCGCGCAGGCCTCCATCGTCCACAACCGGCTGCCCGAACAAGGTTATTCTCTGCGCGGAGATGGGGTGGATTACACCCTCTACTGGAACGGCCAATCGGTGATCGATGTCTGGTATGAGGCTAACCTGGCCAGCCTGGCAGCCCCAGAAATGGTCAAGGGTTTGCTGCAGAACTTTTTGGATATCCAGACGGAAGATGGGTTCATCGATTGGAAACCAGGCCTGGCAGGGCAAAGGAGCCGGGTGCTGGCGACCCCCTTGCTGAGCACCATGACTTTACGCCTGGATGACGTGATGGACGACCGGTTATTTTTACAGGATGCTTTTCCCAGGCTGCTGAAGTACTTCCAATTCTGGTTCAGCCAGCAAAACGACCGGGATCAGGACGGCTTGCCGGAATGGTCTCACCCGCTGCAAACTGGACAGGAAGACCACCTGGTGTATTCCCATTGGAACCCCTGGTCGCAGGGGGTGGATATCTCCAAGACAGAAAGCCCGGTGTTGGGGGCGTTTCTTTATAAAGAATGTCTGTCCCTGATGGAAATCGGCCGCCGTCTTGGCCGGGTTGAAGCAATTCAAGAACTAAAGGCGTGCGCAGAAAAATTGCGCCAGGCTGTGGAAAGCACCTGGAATCCGGATTTGCCCGGTTACCTGGATAGAGATCGAGATACCCACGTTCACCCCATGGGTGAATTGCTGGGACAAACAAGCGGAGAGAGCGAAATACTGATCCAGCGAGCTTTTAGCCAACCAGTGCGGTTGTTGTTCCATATCTTTCCAGGCCAGGTATCCCGACCTTCTCCCACGATTTATGTGCACGGCTACAACTCAGCCGGAAACCACCGGGTTGAAAAAATTGGCGCTGAAACCTTCAAGTGGTCGCCAGAGCGCGGCGTTTTGACAGGAGAGCTGGTCTACCAGGCGATTGAACAAATAGAAATTAGAGATTTCAACCCCGATGACCAGCTATTTGTCTACCGCATGGGTCTTTCCCACCAAGACCAGACCCAGTTTGCACCCCTGTGGGCAGGCATCCCGGATGAAGAACGCGCAACAGAACTGGTGGAAAGATCCCTGTCCAATAACGAAACCTTTTGGAAAGCCTTTGGGATCGCAGCCTGCTCACACCCGCACAGCGACGAAGAAACCAGTATTTGCCGCTCTATCTATCCGGTTTGGACACAAATCATCGCTGAGGGTTTGTTAAACTACGGTTTCCGCCACAAAACAGCGGAGTTGGTAACGCATTTGATGGAAGCGATATTGTCGGGATTAAAAAAAGAGCAAAAATTCCACGAATACTACGATTCACGCACCGGACGGGGGTTTGGCAAGGACAATGCCCTTACCGGTTTGGCGCCGCTGGGTCTCTTCTTGGACAGCCTGGGCGTGCGCTTTCTCTCGGGTGGGCGCGTGGCGATTGCTGGCCTCAATCCCTATCCCTGGCCGGTAACGGTAAAATATCGCGGGGTTTCTGTGGTACGCTTACGGGAAAGCACGCAGATCCATTATCCTGATGGCCAAAGGGTGGAGGTAACGGACCCTGCACCCAGGATAATCATGGTAAGGTAAAATTCGACAAAATTTCACTGTCCAGAAAGGCAAATCTTGGGTAAACTTATCTTAGGAGATCATATGGAACAAGCAGGAGTAGAACTTCTTGTCATGGCAATTATTCAAATCCAGGATGTGGAAAATGCCCAGGTTGCCTTGAACCAGGCCCAGATCTCGGTGACCCATTTGGCCAGCTCGGGGGGGTTCTTGGGCAGGCGCAATGTCACCTTGCTGATCGGCATCCAAAAAGCCCAGATGAAGCTGGTGACGGATATCCTGGCTCAAACCTGCCGCCAGCGGGTAGAATACATTGCTACCCCCTTGGAAGGCTCGCCTTTCCATTTGCCCTTATCTACACCGGTGACAATTGGCGGTGCTACCGTGTTTACTCTGCCGGTTGAGTACTTTGAAGTAATATAGAGGAGCAGGCATGAAACTCATCATCACTGTCTTACAAGATAACGATACCGAACCTGTATCCCAAAGTCTGATCCAGGCAGGCTTCCGTGTGACACGCATCGCATCTACCGGCGGTTTTATGCGCCGCGGCCAAAGCACATTCATGATCGGCGTAGAAGACGATCAGGTGACCCAGGCTATCGAAATTATCCGGGCAAGCGTTTCCCACGCAACCGACGACACCACCCAAGGCACTATTTTGTTTGTGCTTCCGGTCGAGTGCTACACCCATGTCTAAGTACGGGGAGCGAACCCGACACTATTCATGAAATTCTTCCACCTGGTAAGTCTGGACGTGCAGCTTTTTCTTTTGCCAGGCATCCGCTGAAACACCCATCTTCAGGCACAAATGTCTCAGGAACTCCACTTTATCTGGGATTTTTTGCCATACCTGGGGCAAAAATGTCGCCCGGCGCCTCCCTTCGCGCAGGGTGACCCCATCGATCCCTGGGCGCAGCTTTGCCAACAAATCATCGGGGTTTTCATATCCCAGGTCGACCGGCGGTGTCAGGCGAGAGATTTCGATGTTGATGTGTTCAAGCTCATCGGGCCGCACGGCGGGAAAGCGGTAATCCTGCAGACCAGCTGCCGCAGCATGCTCGCAGACATCTTCAGCCAGCGATGTATAAGCTTCCAGGGCGCCGATGCAGCCGCGCAGTTCTCCATTCCTGGTAAGCGTGACAAAACTGGCGCCTTCCTGGCGCAGGTTTTCGGAAAGCTCGCCTGGTTCCAGCAGCACAAAGCGCTTGCCGTTTACCGCATCCGTCAATGACCTGCGCGCCAGGGATAATAAGGTTTGCCGTTCTTCTTCAGATAATCTTCCTTCCATGGCTAAGTCTCCGCATTAAGTCTAACATAAACCACAATTTTCCTCTTTCATTTTTTCGCCATTTGTGCTAAACTTGGGCGTCAGCTAAGCCCCATAGAAGGCTCGCTTTCCGCTCCCAGCTCACCCACGGTGATAACTGGGGGCAATCCCGAGGAAAGGAGGCATCCCCATGCGTGAATATGAATTAATTCTAGTTATCCACCCCGAGTTGGACGAGACTGCATTTAACGATGTCGTCACCCGCGTTTCCAACTGGGTAACTGAGGCCGGCGGCGAGATTCTCAAAACCGACCTTTGGGGAAAACGCAGACTTGCCTATCCGATTCGAAAGCAGATGGAAGGCCAATATGTGCTCTTAAACACAAAAATGGCCCCGAAAGTCGGCGCGGATCTGGATCGCAACCTGCGCTTTGTTGAACCTGTGATGCGCTATATCCTGGTGGCAAAAGACGAGTAGGATTTATTATTGAGAGTTTTTCCGGTATAGGAGTTGTGGAAGATGAGCCGCGGTTTGAACAAAGTCCTGATCATTGGACGCCTTGCTCGAGATCCAGAGATGCGTTATACCCCTTCCGGCAGACCGGTGACCACCTTCAGCGTGGGTACCAGCCGGAGCTGGAATACATCGGATGGCGAACGGCGCACTGAAACTGAATGGTTCAATGTTGTCGCCTGGAGCAATCTGGCAGAGATATGCAAACAGTACCTGTTAAAAGACCGCCTGGTGTATATCGAAGGCCGCTTACAGACACGCCACTGGGAAGACCAGGAGGGCAACAAACACTCCTTAACGGAAATTGTCGCCAACGAGATGATCATGCTGGATGAGCGGCGCGAAAGCAGCAGCCCAGCAGATGAACTTGAAGGCGAAGACGAGTTTCCATTTTAGTCAGTGAATAGTTTTTTCCAGGGGAACCTGGATTTTTCAGGAGTAACCAAGTGAGTAACCAACCAAGTTCAAATGAAATGCAAGGCGGACGGCGCTTTTTTGCCCGCCCGCGCGAATGCCAGTTTTGTACCGATAAATCTGCCACCATTGATTACAAGCAGGCGGAAGCTTTACGCCGCTTTGTATCGGATGACGGCAAGATCCGCCCGCGCCGCCAAACCGGCACCTGCGCCAAGCACCAACGTGAACTGGCTCGAGCCATCAAACGCGCTCGCCATATCGCGCTGCTGCCATTCGCAGGCGAAGTATTGCGATAAGTGTAGATTCTTCTAATCGGCTGCGGGGCACTGGTGGATTTCTCACCCATGCCCCGCGATTTGCGCATCAATATGCGGCGCAGCGATTGAGGATATAAGATTATGGCAAAGAACCCACGAAAACCCTTAACCCAAACCAAGAAGCACCTGGCGCGCATCGAGCGCGAAAAAAGACAGACACGTATTATCGTTACTGTCAGCCTTGTTGTGCTGGCGCTTGTTGTCCTGCTTGTTGGCTACGGTGTCCTGAACCAGACAGTGTTGAAGAGTATTCGCCCTGTGGCAATCGTGAACGGTGAGAGGATCTCCACCAGCGATTTCCATGGTGTGGTGCGATATTCTCGTTACTCCCTGGTGACAAATGCCGAACAAAATTACCAGTTTGCGCAATGGTTCGGCAGCGATGCAAACACCTTGATGAGCTTTGCATCCCAATTACAGCAAATCCAGGCGCAGCTGGTACCGAACAACATTGGCGAGCAAACGCTCAACCGCATGGTGGAGGATGTGCTTATCCGCCAGGAAGCAGAGCGGCGCGGTATCACCGTTACAGATCAAGAGATCGAGCAATCCTTGCAATCTGCCTTTCAGTTTTATCCGGACGGCACACCCACACCCACACCTACACTCGAGCCCATCCCAACATCGACACTTTCACCGCAACAGCTGACTCTGATCCCACCGACAGCCACGGCCACAATCACTCCCACCCTGACCATCGAACCCGAAGTCACGCTCACCGCAGCTTTGACTGCTGAGCCCGAACCCACTGCAACCAGTACCAGCGAGCCAACTGATGTACCCACCGAGGTGGCAAACCCAACAGCCACCCTGGTTCTAACACCTTCAGCCACCCCCACCCCGTTCACCCAAGAGGGCTTCCAGGAACTGTACGACCAGACCATCGCCGATTTTGAAACCAAGTTCGAAATCCGCGAAAAAGACATCCGCTACATAATTGAAACACAGCTCCTGCGAGAGAAGGTCTTGAAGGCAGTCATCGGCGAGCTTCCACGCACCAAAGAGCAGGTCTGGGCGCTGCACATCCTGGTAGCTGATGAAGCGACCGCCAACGAAGTGCTTGCAAAACTGGAAGCCGGTGAAGAGTGGGGCGCTCTTGCATCCCAATACTCCACCGATGCCAGCAACAAAGACAAGGGCGGCGACCTGGGTTGGTTTGGCAAAGGCCAGATGGTTGCTGAGTTCGAGACAGCGGCTTTTGCCCTGGGCGTTGGAGAAACCAGCCAGCCAGTGCAAACACAATTTGGCTATCACATCATCCGCGTCCTGGGTCATGAAGAACGCCCGATCAGCGACGATGAATACCAGAATGCGTTGAACATCGCGTTTGACGAGTGGTTGACCGCACAGCGAGACGCGGCAGAGGTCGAAATTCGCGATACCTGGACCGAAGACCTCCCCACTGAACCTACCCTGTCCGCAGAGATTGAGGACTTCATCAACCAGGCGATGGCAGCTTCAAGCCAACAACAACAACTGCCCGTTGCGCCGTAAATTTCTACTTTCTTTGTAATGAAAAGACCTGCTGAGTTAGCTTACCAGCAGGTCTTTTTTTACTTGCCGATTTTTGTTGGTGTATCGAGATCTAATCAGCTACCACTTTGCTCACCTCATCCAGCTTCAGGCTGAGCACCTGGCTGCTGGAATCCCGCCCCATGGTGACGCCGTAAATCACATCCGCCACCTGTACTGTGTTGCGGTTGTGGGTGACGATGACAAATTGCGTGTTCTGGCTGAGCTCTCGTAGAAGCTCGCGGAAACGGCCGACATTGGCTTCGTCGAGCATGGCATCCACTTCATCAAGCACACAGAATGGCGTTGGGGAAACCTTGAGCAGCGAGAAAATCAATGCCGTAGCGGTCAGGCTACGCTCGCCGCCGGAGAGCAGCGAAAGCCCCTGGGTGCGCCGTCCGGGCAGCCGGGCTTCGATGTCAATCCCCGAATTGGTCAAATCTTCGGGGTCTGTGAGCATCAGACGCGCCGACCCGCCGTCAAACAGGCGTGTAAAGATATCTTTGAATTCTGCTGCCACAGCATGAAAGGTTTTCAACAGCTCGCGCTCCATCAAGGTGTCCAGCTCGGCAATCACCTGGCGCACATCCGCTTCAGCATGCTGCAGGTCCGCAACTTGCTCGTTCATGGAGGTGAAGCGCTGACGCACCTCCAGGTATTCCGCCTGGGCTTCGGGGTTGATGGCGCCGATACGGCGCAGCTGCGCTCGCTGGCGCTTAATGGTTTCATCGATATCCGAGGATAGTTTCTGAATTTTTGGCAGCTGCTCCACCATGCCTTCCAAGGGCAGCGGCGTGGGTCCAGAAACCTGGTCCACATATTCAAAGGCAACGATGCCAAAATCATCTTCAATCCGGCGGCGCAGCGAATCCAGGGCTTCCTGGCGGCGAGCCAGGTTGATGCGCGTTTGGGCGTTGCTGTGTTCGGCGAAGTTGAGCGTTTGCCGGGCAGCTGCTTCTTCGGTCTCCAGAGCGGCGCTTTCCGTCTCCACCTGTGCCAGCGCAGTTTCTGCGGGCTCAATCTGTGCTTGCAGCTCTTTGATCGCTTCGCTCACCTGCACCTCTTCGGCATGTAAAGCAATCTTTGTCTGCTGAAAGGCTTCTAGCGATTGCTGTAAGACCCCACCTTGCGTCACAAGGGCTTGCTGGTTTTTTTCCCGGCGAGCAAGCGCAGCCTGGCGTTCCGTAAGGCGGGCGCGCGCATCGTTCAAAGCCTGTGCCGAGACAGCAGCCAGCGTGTTCCAATGCGCCAGGTTGGATTGGTGCTCATCCAGGCTGTTGGTTTCGAGCAAAGCAACGACTTCTCGCTGTTTTTCGCGCGCGCTCACAAAGAGACCTTGCAGCCCCGTCAACTCCTGGTTCAGCCTGGCGACCTCTGTTTCATCCGCAGCCATTTCTTTGCGCAAGGTCGCAAGCTGGTTTTCCTGCCATTGCGACTGGCGTTTCGCCTGCTCCAAGGCAGCCTCAGCCTGGTTTAGCGCAGCCGCGCTTTTATCGTGTTCTTTGCGTGCATTTTGCTGTGCCTGATTAAGCTGCTGTTCCTGCGACTGGTGTTCTTTCCATTCCTGCTCCATTTTTTGCAGCAGCTGCTCCAAACCGGCGACGGCAGCCGCGGTTTCACGTTTCTGAGAGGCAAGCTGTTCACGCTGCCGGTTACGTCCCAGCAGCGTCTGGCTACTGCCCTGCTCACCGGAGCCAAACAACTGCACCGGCCCGCTGGCATGAAAGACCTCGCCGCGCAGGGTCACCGCACGTGCGCCAGCCGGCTGGTTCTGCAGGGCACGCCGGGCGGATTTACGGTCGCGCGTGATCCAGGTATTGGCTAACAATGCCTGCAGCACCGGTTGGGTTTCAGGCGACGCCTGCACCAGCTGCCATGCCAGACCCAAAATATCTGCATCCGCTTGAGGCGGTGCGACATGTATACCTTCTGCGCTCTTCGCCATATACTTCAAGGGCAGCAGGACGCCCTTGCCGCTTTGCTGGATCAACATATCCAGGGCTTCTTCCGGGTCAGTATCCAGCACCACAGCATCCAGGTATTCACCCAGGGCAGCGCTGATCGCCAGCTCCAATTCAGCCGGAGCTTGCAAAAAGCGGCTGAACGCGCCCTTTGTTCCGCCCAGATGGTTTTTGCGTGCAGCGTCTAACAGGATACGCGTCCCGCTGGCATAACCGGTGAGCGAGGCTTCCGCCTGCTCCAACACCCCCAATTGTGCACTGATCTTTGCCAATTCTGCAGCCGCCGCGGCACGCTTTTCAGCCGCCTGGCGGCGTTCTTTTTCTATCCCCTGGGCGCGATGGTGGTGGGCTTCAAAGGCAGCCTGGGCTTCCTGGAGGGTTTTGCGGGTGCTTTCTTCAGCCTGGCGGGCTTGCTGCAAGCGCTTTTCCACGGCAGAAAATTCCGCACGCGTCTTTTCCAGGGCTTTTTCACCGTTTTCCAAAGCCTGCAGCGAGCGCTGGCGCTGTGCCTGCCGCTCCGAAAGGCGCGCCTGGTACTGTCCCTGGCGGCTGTTCAGGTTGGCAATCTCCTGGCGTGCCAGGCGCAGCTGGTCTTCGATTTCTTTGCGCTGCTGCTGGCGCTCTTCCAGCGCCTGGCGTGCGGAGGCAGCCTGCTGGCGAGAATCTGCCAGCTCCCCTTCCAGCCGTTCCACTTCCAACCCGGCGCTTTCTTGCCGCTCCTGGGCCAGGATCAGCTCCTGTTCGAGCTCGCTGGATTGCGTTTGTAAGCCAGACTGCTGCTCGAGGATGGCGCGCACCCGCTCCTCCGCCACTGCCAGATCGCGGTTGATCGCTTCGCGCCGGTTGTGGAATTTTGCCAGCTCGCGATGCCAATCGTTCAAACTCTGGCGCAGCGCCTGCACTTTCTGGCGCAAGGCAGACAGGCGCTCATCCAGTTTTGCCTGTTCCTTTTGGGCATTTTCTAGCCTGATTTCCTGCACGCGTGCTGCTTCATTCGCCTGCGCCAACTCAGCTTGCGAATTATGCCAGTGGTAACCATACCACTCGCGCAACATCTCCTGCAGGTCATTCTTGACCTGTTCGTATTCCTGGAAACGCTTTGCCTGGCGTTCCAGGCTGCGCAAGCGCGGCTGCAGCTCTGCCAGGATATCCTGGACACGTTCCAGGTTGCGGCGGGTGCTATCCAAGCGGCGTAAGGCTTCCTCGCGGCGGGCGCGGTGCAGCCCGATCCCAGCGGCTTCTTCGAAAAGGCGGCGGCGCTCCTCGGCTTTCAGAGAGAGCGCGGCATCGACCAACCCCTGGCCGATTACGGTGTAGGTGCGCTCTGCCAGTCCGGATTGCGCCAGCAATTCCGACACATCTTTCAGACGCATGCGCTGCCCATTAATCTGGTACTCGTTCTGCCCGTCGCGATATGCCCGCCGGGTGATCGCCACTTCGCTGAAATCGATCGGCAGCCAGCCGTCGCTGTTATCAAAAGTGATCGACGCCAGCGCCATCCCAGCTCGCGGGCGGTTCTCCGAGCCGGAGAAGATCATGTCTTCGGTCTTCTTAGCTCGCAGCAGGCTGTAGGACTGCTCACCCAGCACCCAGCGCAAGCTGTCAGCGATATTGGATTTACCGCTGCCGTTGGGACCGACAATCGCCGTGACCGAATCTGAAAATTCAAACAAAGTGCGGTTAGCAAAGGTCTTATAACCGTGAAGTTCAAGAGATTTCAGGCGTGCTGGCATAGGATGGTTTATTCCTGTGAGAGGGTTTCTAACGCCGTGGAGGCGGCATTTTTAGCTGCGTTTTGTTTGCTGTGACCGCTGCCGCGCCCGATTACCTTGCTGTCGACCAACACTTCGACCTCAAAGGTCTTATCGTGTTCCGGTCCGCTGGTGCTGACGGTGCGGTAGAGCGGGGCAGGAAAGCCTCTGGCCTGAACAAGCTCCTGCAACAGGCTTTTTGCGTCCTTGTCGTTGTGCTCGCTGATAATGGTACGAACCGCTGGCCCCAGCATGGGCTCGATAAAGCGCATCACTGCCGGCATGCCGGATTCGATATACAGGGCGCCCACCAGGGCTTCAAAGGCGCCGCACAACAGCGCATCGCGCTCCCTGCCGCCGGCGAGGCTCTCACCGCGTCCCAGGCGCATGGCGTCGCCCAGGCGGATGGCGCGGGCAAAATCCGCCAATTGCTCTGTGCGCACAAGACCGGAGCGCAGACGAGTGAGCTCGCCTTCTTTCATCTCTGGAAAGTGGTTGTACAGCCAGGCGCCCACCAGGAAGTCCAATACAGCATCGCCCAAAAACTCCAGGCGCTCATTGTCTTCCAGGGCTTCTTTGTATTCATTGACATAGGAACGGTGGGTCAACGCCCGGCTGACCAGGGCGTGGTTCTTGAACGGCAAATTGAGACGGATAACGAATTGCTCAGGCGTCTCGGGACTGAGCTCTCCCTGGTCGGAAGTTTTGTTCATAAGTTCCCTCCAGGAACTCAGGGAGCGCCAGACACCCCACTGTGTCGAGTGCCTGGCGTTCCATCAGTTCTGATGAATTGGTATTAAGATTAAAACCGGTTCTGTTTCTAACGATAGAGGTAAAGTATAAATGAAATGTGCTGGATGGACAAGGATTAATGTTGCTGCACCTGGCAGGAAAATGCAAAACCAGGAAGAAACACCGGCCCAGATGCAAAGAAAAGAAAATGGATGACAGGTTGCCGGAGCTGCGAAGATTTGAAAATGGATGGCAGGCCGGCAGAGGCGTGAAATTGGATGAAGGGATGGCAAGACAGCAGAGGCGTGAGATCGGATGGATGGATGGCAGGCCGTCTCCGGCGTACGCAGTTAGGGCTGGTATTTCAGCCCCGA
>CAZTMX010000067.1:0-14106 GCA_964614855.1 uncultured Anaerolineaceae bacterium
TACCTGGTTCACCGGCAGTTGCTTGTATAGGACCAGTCACATCTTTTGCAGCGCGACAGGCTGGCTTTAATGTAGCATTTGTTCCTCAGGATCATACTGTTGATGAATTAGTCAAAGCCATAGGAGATTATTATGTTGAAAGAAATAAATGAAAGAGTATATTCAGGGTTAAAACCCAGCAATCGTCCACGCCGGCTGCGTACAACTGCCAGTTTGCGTGCCATGGTACGTGAAACTGAAATTACCCCTTCAGACTTCATATATCCTCTTTTTGTCCGACATGGAAGAGGGCGCAGTGAAATCCGTTCAATGCCTGGGGTTTTTCAGCTTTCTGTTGACGAGACTCTGCACGAAGTTGAATCAGCGGCAAATGTAGGTGTGCCTGCAGTGATATTGTTTGGCATTCCAGCCCACAAAGACCCTATTGGATTAGAAAATTTCGCTAACGATGGGATCGTGCAACAAGCAGTTCGCAAAATTAAAGAGAATTTTCCTCAAATGTTGGTGATTACTGATGTATGTCTTTGTGAATATACTGATCATGGACATTGTGGAATAATAAATGCTAATTCTCACTATAATCCAAATTTGCCAAAAGGTTATGTTTTGAATGATCCCACACTTGAGATTTTGGGAAAGGTGGCGGTCTCGCACGCTGAATGTGGCGCAGATATTGTTGCGCCGTCAGGCATGATCGATAGCATGGTGTCGTATATCCGTAATGCCTTGGATTACGAGGGCTTCGAGAATATTCCTATCCTATCCTATGCAGTCAAATACGCTTCTTCGTTCTATGGACCATTTAGAGATGCTGCTGAAGGTGCGCCAAAGTTTGGCGACCGTAAATCTCATCAAATGGATACAGCAAACTCCAATGAAGCATTAAGAGAGGCAGAATTGGACGTTGCTGAAGGAGCTGATATGCTAATGGTAAAACCAGCGCTGGCTTACCTGGATATCATTCACAAGGTAAAAAGTAAATTTCCGGATGTTCCTCTGGCTGCATACAATGTGAGCGGAGAGTATGCCATGGTGAAAGCAGCTGCTTCAAACGGCTGGGTCGATGAAGTCAAGGTAGTATTGGAAATATTGACTGCAATAAAACGCGCAGGAGCGGATATGATCTTGACTTATCATGCTGTGAATGCTGCTCGTTGGTTAAAGTAACAAATGGATAACATAATGGATCAATCAAATCATAACTTAAACGTAGGCGCTGCCGCTGATCGTTGCATGCACAACGACCGGATGGTGCATGCAGATTTTGATCAGGCTCCTTTTACTATTGCCTGGGAAGTTACTCGAGCGTGTGCGTATGCGTGTGTTCATTGCAGGGCTGACGCCCAACACAAGCGAGATAGTCGTGAATTGCAGACCGACGAGGCAAAGTTGCTGATTAAGCAATTGGCAAATTTTGATAACCACCCAATTTTAATTTTCACTGGTGGTGATCCTATGATGCGTCAAGATCTATTTGAGTTAATCGATTTTGCTACTCAACTTGGTTTGCGTTGTTCCTTAACCCCAACTGCAACAGCACTAGCAACCAATGAAAGGCTCTTAAAAGCAGAGGAAGCAGGAATACGAAGGATTGCACTTTCTCTAGACGCACCTCGTAAAGATATTCATGACAATTTTCGACAGGTTGAAGGTTCCTGGCTTCGCACAATGAATATACTTCATCGCGCTCAGGAGGCTGGTATGGCTGTTCAAGTAAATACAACTGTTGCCAGG
This sequence comes from uncultured Anaerolineaceae bacterium, assembly GCA_964614855.1. Classification (GTDB taxonomy): domain Bacteria; phylum Chloroflexota; class Anaerolineae; order Anaerolineales; family UBA4823; genus CAWJHE01. The sequence continues at coordinate 1,735 of CAZTMX010000067.1, forward strand.
CATAATATTGAAATTTTAGACGAAATGCCAGCATTTATTCAAGAAGTGAATGCAGTGCAGTGGTCGTTATTCTTTCTTGTGCCTACCGGCCGAGCAATGATATCCCAGATGATATCTGCCCAGGAACATGAAAGTGTATTTCATTGGATGTATGATTTATCACGGATTGCTCCCTTTGATATCAAGGCGACAGCTGCGCCTATGTACCGCCGTGTCGCAATTGAGCGAATGCAGAAGGAAACAGGCAATACCACTACGTATTTCCAGGGTGCTGGTTTTCAGTATGCCGATGGTTTGAATAGGCCGAACCGGGGTGTAAATGATGGCAATGGATTTCTTTTTATTTCGCACATTGGAGAGATCCAACCTTCGGGTTTTCTGCCTTTAACTGCTGGCAATGTCCGTCAAGACGATGTTGTGGATATCTATCAAAACCATCCCATATTCAAAAGTCTACGAGATCCAGCACAACTAAAAGGAGCTTGTGGAGATTGCAAGTATAAACAGATCTGCGGAGGCCAGCGTGGTCGCGCGTTTGGGCTTACTGGTGATTATCTGGCCGCAGATCCAGCTTGTGTGCTGGTAAGCGAACAAGAATAGTTAAAGAGTGGATAAATATTTATGGACACCTTATTTGAAACAAATAACCAAAGGCCAGAAGATTTTTCACGTTTCTTACGGGCTTGTAAAGGTTTGCCTGTTGACCATACACCCGTGTGGTTTATGCGCCAGGCGGGGCGATATATGCCTGAATATCGCAAGATAAGGGAGAAATATTCACTTCTAGAAATATGTTACCAACCCGAACTGGCCGTCGAAGTGACTTTACAGCCCGTAAAAGCTCTTGGCGTTGACGCAGCCATTCTGTTCGCTGATATTCTTTTACCTGCCATACCGCTTGGTGTTGGATTGGATTTTGTCAGCGGAGAAGGGCCGGTATTAAGTAATCCTGTAAGAACAATTCAGGATGTTCATAAACTGCATGATATTGATCCGGACGAAGACCTGGGGTATGTTATGAAAGCCATCCGAGCACTGAGAAGTGAGTTGATCTCTACACCCTTAATCGGCTTTTGTGGCGCTCCTTTTACATTTGCTTCTTACTGTATTGAGGGGGGAGCGAGCAGGAATTTTTATCACACCAAGATGATGATGTATTCTCAGCCTGATACCTGGCATGCACTCATGCAAAGGCTCACCAAGGTGTTGGAAAACTACCTGCTTGCACAAATCCGAGCGGGAGCTCAAGCCGTTCAGGTTTTTGATTCCTGGGTTGGATACCTATCACCTCAGGATTATTTAAAATTTGTCCAGCCTTACTCCAAACAAATCTTACAGGCAGCTCAAGCAACCGGTGTGCCAGTAATTCACTTTGGAGTTGGGGCTTCAACACTTATGACAGCGATGAAATCTGCAGGTGGTTCTGTCATTGGCCTGGATTGGCGCATGCCATTAGATCAGGGGTGGAAAGAAGTAGGGTACAGCACTGCAATACAGGGCAACCTGGATCCCAGTGTTTTAATGGCTCCTTGGGATGTAATTAAAGAGTACGTAAAGGATGTACTCAACCGAGCTGCGGACCGCTCTGGGCATATCTTTAACCTGGGTCACGGTGTATTACCTATGACTCCGGTGGAAAATCTCCAAAGAGTGGTTGACTATGTTCACCAATATAAGGTTGGATCATGAACTTCACAGGAATGATTTCGGCTTTAGTGGTTTTCTTGGGCATTTGGTCTGGACATGTTGCAGTGAGAAAAATTGAATTCTTTGTTCAGAGGCTTTGGTTACCAGCGGCTTTTCTCTTTCTTTCCAGTCTCAGCTTGATATATTCCTCACTATCATCAGCTTCTCGTCAGTGGAGTGCAGCCTTAGGGATCCTTGGCACAATTGTTCTGTGGGATGTTATTGAACTATTCAGGCAGCAGAAACGGGTTCAGATAGGTCATGCACCTGCCAATCCGAGGAATCCACGCCATCAATGGATTTTGGCTCACTATCCTTCTTCAACCACAGAAAATCCGTTTCTACAGTGAAGAGATTTGCAAAAACCTCTTAGAGAAAATAATTCTATTAGGATACTGGAATGAATACATTTGGAATTATTCTTGGTTTGGTTACGTTGGTAATCATCGGTCTTGGGTTTGTTTGGGTAGTGCGTGGGGAGCGAGTGCTTGGTGCCAATTGGTGGCCATATTTTCTCTTTGCAGGAATGGTCATGATTCTCGCCTCATTGATAATAGTGAATGACTGGTTTTCGTCGTTTCTCGGTATACAAGGAGCCAGTCTGATTTGGGGCTCTACTGAATTAAAAGAACAGTCCATGCGGGTTAAGCTGGGATGGTACCCAGATAATCCTGACAAGATTCAACCTCCTTTTTCTCAGGTCATCAATAAGTGGCCTATGCCGCATTTGTAAAATTATGATTACTATTCTAATTGCTGGTGGTGGTATTGCTGGGCTTTCTGCTGCTTATTATTTGGTTAAGAAAGCAAAAGAATCTGATACAGCGGTAAAGGTAATCTTGACAGAAAGCGAAAACCGGTGGGGCGGAAAGATTGTGACAGACCGGGTTGCTTTTGGTGATAAATATTTCATTGTAGAAGGAGGTCCGGATACTTTTCTGGCAACCAAACCATACGCTGTCGCTTTATGTAAGGAACTGGGGTTGAGTGATCGCCTCCAGGGAGTTAATCCAATTATCCGAGATACTTTTATTTATCACAAACAAAAATTGGTGAAATTGCCCGATGGCCTGGCAATGATGATCCCAACGAATGTACGGGCGATGGCAACTACTCGCCTCCTTTCCCCTTTTCAAAAACTTCGCATGGGTTTGGACTTGGTCCTTCCCCCTCGTAGTCTAAACGGCGATGAGACATTAGGCGGATTTATTTCTCGCCGGCTTGGCCGAGGAGTATATGAAAACCTGATTGAACCTTTGATGTCGGGGATTTATGCAGGTGATGGTGATCAACTCTCCCTGGCCGCCACCTTTCCTTACTTGAGAGATCTGGAGCTTAAGTACGGTAGCCTGGTAAAAGGTGTTTTGGCAATGAAGCATGGGGCAGGTAATTCAAGAAAATCTGCAGGAGGTTGGCGATCTGCTTTTCTAACACCCACCACTGGTCTCTCTGAAATCGTTGAATCACTTGTGAATGACCTCAAACAAAATTCAGTTGAATTATGTCTCAATACGAAAATCACAGGCATCAAGAAGAATAATTCCGGATACAAGATAAACCTGGAAAATGGGAAGAATATTCTAGCGGATTCAGTGATCCTTGCCACACCTGCATTTGTGAGCGGATCAATGCTCAATTTGTTGGATCCTGAACTGGCGGAGACATTAGGAAGCATTCCATACGTGTCGACTGCAACAGTTACCTTAGCATATCATGAAGAGGATTTACCTCGCGCATTGAATGGATATGGATATGTAATTCCCCGCAAAGAAAGGCAGACCGCTCTTGCTTGTACATGGACATCTACTAAATTTCCGCACCGGGCTCCAAATGGATATGCACTTATAAGAGTATTTATTGGACGGGCTGGTCAAAATTTCCCGTTCAATGAAAGCCAGTTGCAGGTCATTGCTCGCGAAGAATTGCTTAGGACCCTGGGGATTGCTGCCGAACCAGTCCTGACCAAGGTTTTCTTATGGGAAAACGCAATGCCTCAATATAACCTGGGACATAAAGTATTACTTTCCAAGATTGATGAAAAAGTAAATACTCACAAAGGGTTGGCGTTGGCCGGGAACGGTTTTCGAGGGATTGGCATTCCCGATTGCATTCATTCTGGGGAATTAGCTGCACAAAAAATCCTATCGGATTTATAAAAATTAGGAACAATCGGAAGGTGCTTAAAGACAGGCCGTGCAAAGATGCTGTGCAAAAATTAAAAAATACGGTAAAAAGCTATCAAGTTATTAAAATCAAGTTCCATATTCGAAATTGTTTGCTACAATTGTTGGGGTAAATCATTAGAGGGTTTTCTATATACATCCGGACAGATGGAGAAGAAAATTGGAACATCTATGGTCTCCCTGGCGAATGGAATATATCCAAGGCGAAAAAAATGTTGAAGGTTGTGTTTTCTGCATTGCCGCAGAAGGACCAGAGGATGAAAAAAACCTGGTCGTATTTCGGGGGAAATATTCATTTGTCATTCTCAACCGTTATCCATACAACACCGGTCACCTGATGGTGGTGCCTTACGAACACCACCCATCCATCGAAACCCTTGAACCGGAAGTCAGGTGCGAGATGATGGAACTGGCCAGCCGCGCCATTCCTCTTCTTGCTGAGGTTTACCATCCCCAGGGCTTTAACCTGGGGATAAACATCGGCTCGGCTGCTGGCGCGGGGATTCGTGAGCATGTGCATTTTCACATCCTGCCCCGCTGGGATGGCGATACGAATTTCATGTCATCACTGGCTGGGACGCGCGTTCTTCCAGAATCTTTGGAGGAGAGCTACCAACGCATACGTAAATGTTGGGATGCCTCTACAGTTTAGATCCCGCAATCCAGGAGAATAATAGATGAGCAAGCAAAAACCCGAGAACCAGGCGGTGATCCTGAGCGCTGCTCGTACGGCGACAGGGCGTTTCTTGGGGGGGCTGAGCAATTTCCCGGCAACCCAATTGGGGGCGATTGCCATCCGAGCAGCCGTTGAGAGAGCCGGTCTACCTGACCTTTCAGCAATTGATGAAGTGCTGATGGGGAATGTGGTCAGCGCTGGGCTGGGGCAAGCGCCGGCGCGCCAGGCTGCCATCTCTGCTGGCTTGCCGCCATCTGTGGGGGCGATGACGATCAATAAAGTGTGCGGTTCAGCCCTTAAAGCGGTGATGCTGGCATCCACGGCTATTCGAGCAGGCGAAGGCTCGCTTTTTGTGGTGGGCGGGATGGAAAGCATGAGCCGCGCGCCGTTCCTGGTGGATGGGCGTACCGGCACCCTGCGCTTTGGGCACAGCCAGCTTACGGACGCCTTGCTCAAAGACGGTTTGTGGGATGCCTTTGAGAATTGGGCGATGGGTGACGCCGCGGAATTTATCGCCCGTGAGTATGATATCTCCCGCCAGCAGATGGACGAGTATGCCTGCCGGAGCCATGCCAGGGCTGTGGCAGCGATAGACTGCGGCGCTTTCAACGCTGAGATTGTTCCGGTTGAACTGCCAAGTAAAAAGGGCAGCCCTGCAGTGCTGGCGATCGATGAACCCCCGCGGGGCGATACCTCCCTGGAAAGCCTGGGAAAGCTTCGCCCGGCATTTCAGGAAGACGGTAGGGTGACGGCGGGCAATGCCCCCGGTTTATGCGATGGGGCGGCAGCCCTGGTGGTCGCAAGCCAGAGCTGGGCGCAGGCTGCGGGTAAAACACCCCTGGCGCGCGTGGTGGGGTATTCCCAGGCTGCCCTTGCACCGCGCTACCTGTTCGATGCTCCTGCCCACGCCATCCCGCGCCTGCTGGATAGGGTGGGGTGGTCGCTTGCGGATGTTGATCTGATTGAGCTTAATGAGGCTTTCGCGGCTCAAGCCCTGGCAAACGGCAAAGCGCTGCACCATCTTGGCTGGGATTGGGAAAAAGTGAATGCCAACGGCGGGGCGATTGCCCTGGGGCATCCGATCGGCGCCAGTGGAGCACGCATCCTGACCACGCTGATCTACGCGCTGCGCAGCCGTGGTTTGCAGCGGGGAATTGCAGTGCTCTGCCTGGGGGGCGGCGAGGCTGTGGCGCTGGCAGTTGAAATTGATTAGTAGATATTGAAACATGAATAGGCTGTGATTTGGACGGGGTGTTGCGTGGAGATACATAAAATCTTTGTGGTAGGTGCAGGTACAATGGGCAGCGGGATCGCCCAAACAGCAGCGATTTATGGTTACCAGGTCACTTTGATGGATGTGGACGCATCCCAACTGGATAAGGCATGCGCTGCGATCTCACACTCAACACAGAAATTGCTTGAAAAGGAGGCTATCACCCCTGCTCAGCGCCAGGCGGCTGGTGAAATCCGTTGCGTATCCGATCTGTCCGGTGTAGCCCAGGCAGACCTGGTGATTGAAGCAGCTTCTGAAAATGAGCCCGTTAAGCTTTCAATTTTCTCCGAGTTGGATAAGCTGGCACAACCTGGCGCTCTGCTGGCCAGCAACACTTCATCGATCAGCATCACCCGGATTGGCGCTGCCACGCAGCGCCCACAGCAGGTGATTGGGATGCACTTTATGAACCCGGTGCCCTTAATGCGCCTGGTTGAGGTTGTGCGCGGGTTGGAGACGAGCGACGAGACAACGCAAATAATTCTGCAAGTCTGCCGGCAGATGAGAAAAGAACCTGTTGAAGCGGTGGATTCGCCTGGTTTCATCTCCAACCGCATCCTGTGTCCGATGATTAACGAAGCGGTTTTTGCCTTGCAGGAGGGGGTTGGATCGGCTGAAGCGATCGACAAGGTTATGAAGCTGGGGATGAACCACCCAATGGGTCCGCTGGCCTTAGCCGATCTGATCGGTTTGGATGTGGTGCTGTCAGTGATGGTAGTGCTGCAGCACGACCTGGGGGAAGATAAATACCGCCCGGCGTATCTGCTGCGTAAAATGGTACAGGCCGGGCGGCTGGGAAGAAAAAGCGGGCAAGGATTTTACACTTACTGAAATCCGCCTTCTCCTGGCATCAGGCGAAAAAACCTACTGCCAGCAGACCGGGTCCGGCATGGGTGATAATCGCCGGCGGCATATGGCTGATAGGTACTTCAGTCTGGTTGAGTTCAGAACCGATTTCCTGAGCCAGGGTTTTGGCGATCTCCGGCACACTTGCCTCCATCACAGTGACCATAGCCGTATGGTTTTTGGCTGCCTGTTCGAGCACAATTTCCTTCAGCCGGTTTACCGCCCTGCGGTGTGTTCTTTCCTTTTCGTAGGCTTCGATTTTCCCGTCTTTCAAGGCCAGGATGGGCTTTATCTGCAGCACGCTGCCGAGCAGCGCAGATGCATGACCAATACGCCCGCCGCGTGCCAGGAACTCCAGGGTATCCACCAGAAAGTAGATACGGCAGCGCGCAGACAGGTCATTCAACCTGGCTACGATGGTATCGGCTTCGATGCCCTCTGCTGCCCATTTGGCTGCCTGTTCGACCAGTGTTCCTAATGGCGAGGCGATCAAACGGGTGTCCAGCACACGGATATCAGCATCGGGAAAATCCTGGGCAGCGACTGTGGCTGAGCGGACAGTTCCGCTTAATTCGGATGAAGGATGGATACACAGGATAGGCTCACCCAGGGGAACCAAGCGCTCAAATTCTATTGTAAAAAGCTCTGGTGGAGGTGCGGCTGTTTTGGGCAGCTCTTTTGAGGAGCGCAGACGAGCCATGAAGCTGGCTGAATCCATATTCACACCTTCAAGGAAGGTTTCTTCGCCGAAGTGAATGACCTGGGGAATGACAGGGATCTGATACAGCCTTGCTTTTTCGGATGATATACAAGAAGTTGTATCTGTAATAATTTTGACCATAAGTCATATGCCTTTAAGGGGATGAGAATACTGCTATCATACCACTAATGGCACATGACTGTGATTAATATCGCGTTTTGGGGCAAATGCTATAGGAAGCAGCCAGGGGTATTTCATAATGCGAGGCTGCCGAAGTCGATGATCAGCTTTGTCCAATCTGTACCAAGCACGGTGGAGCAGAGCAAAGCCAGGAAGATCAACAGTAAGATAATCCCGCAGCCTATCCCGCTGCATGAACAGCCCTTGCCAAAGCCGAAATTATCTTGCAGCCAGTCAAATAACCAGTTCAAGGCAAAAATCTTGGCTAAACCAACCAGACAACCGGGTTTTTCACTCATAATCTCCTCCGAGAAACATTGCAGCGCATAATTTCATCACTTTGTTTACGTAATTGAATGAAATTCGTTGCACCAGGGGTTTAACCATCGTTGCTCACTCCGTTTCCACGCACCAGGCTGGTGATGGCGCCCAGTGCTGCGAAGCCGGCGGCAAATAGGAAGCTAGTGCGCAGTGCGTTGAACAAGGTCCCCGCTCCCGATGTGTAGGTCTGAGCCAACCCGGTGGTGAAAATTGCCCCGGTGATCCCAATCCCTAATACCATGCCGATATTACGGGCGGTTGCCATGACGCCAGCAGCGATCCCCTGACGCCGCTTGGGGGCGGAACCCATGAGGGCAGAATTGTTGGGTGAAATAAAAATGCCGATGCCCGTTCCACAAACCATCATTGGCAGCGCGATTTGAATAAATGTCGTGTCAGGACCCAGGCCTGCCAGAAAGATCAAACCAAGGCATAACAAGATCATGCCGGCAACTGAGAGGGTGCGCGGCCCTATCTTGTCGGAAAGCGAGCCGCTGATGGGGGCTACGGCAGCCATGATCAGCGGCATGGTGGAAAGAACCAGCCCTGAGCGTGAAGTGCTGAATTCCAGGCCCTGGATCAGATAATAGGGCAGTAAAAACATGATGCTGTACACACAGATGTAATTAAAAATGGCGCTGGCAACAGAAGCTGAGAATGTACGGCTGGAAAACAGAGAGAGATCTAACATCGGGTTTGGCTGTTTTTGTTCCAGCTTGATAAACCATATCAGCAACAAGATCGCACCAACCAACAAGCCCACGATCACTGGCGAGGTCCATCCCAGGGCATGTCCCTGGTTCAGACCGAACAAAAGGCTGACCAGTCCTGCCATAAAAACCAGGGCGCCGCGCCAGTCAAAGCCCTCCATAGTATTATGCTGGTGGTCATTGGGGATGAAGCGCAAACTCAAAGCGATTGCCAATAGGACGATGGGGATGTTGATGTAAAAAACCGCTCGCCAGGAAAACCAGTCTGCCAGCCAACCCCCCAGGGAGGGACCGACCGTCAGACCCAGGTAGGTCATGGTTGCCTGCATACCCAGAGCGCGCCCGCGCATATTTGATGGAAAGCTCTTGGTGAGAATAGCTGGAGAGTTGGCTGCCAGCATCGCACCGCCAACAGCCTGCACGCTGCGGAAAATGATCAGCGCAGTGATAGATCGGCTGGTTCCGCACAACGCGGAGCTGATCATAAAGACGACAAATCCTGCGATGTAAATCTGCTTGTGCCCGCGCAAATCCCCCAACCTGCCAAAACCGAGCAGCAGCCCACTGAGCACGAGCAAGTAAACCGTTACCACCCACTCCACTGCGGCGACCTGCGCCCCGGTTAACGCCCCCGCCGCCTGTACCTGCGGCTCCAGGGCACGCCCGATCACCGGCAGGAGTGTGTTTACCACGCTGCCGTCCAGGGCGGACATGAAAGTGCCGATGCCGATGCAGATTAACACCCACCACTTGTGCACTGCGTTTGGGCTTTTTGCCTCTCCAGGCGGGGATGCTCCAGGGAGCTCAGATTTACCGTATACCATGCGCAGCAGCGGTTATGTCAGGATCAATTTCGACGAGATGCTCACACCCCGGTGGATGCAACTGATGATATCGGCCAGCAGGGGGGCAACGGAGATCACTTCGATCTTGGGATGCATCTTGTGTGCAGGGATCGGGATGGTGTTAGTCGTGACGAGTTTCTCGATACGGTCTTCTTTGTCCAGGATTTCCAGGGCGGAGGGCAGTAATACCGGATGGGTGACCACAAAATAGCATTTGCCTTCTGCACCTTGTTTATAAAGATAATCGATTTGCTTCATCACCGAGCCACCAGCCACCAGGTCATCGATCAGGATCGGCTGCTTGCCGCGAATATCACCGACCACGTTCATGGTTTCGCTGGTGGAGAAACTGGTGCGGCGTTTTTGCATCACGATTAACGGCAGGTTGAGCCTTTCGGCATAACGACCGGCATGCCCGGCTCGACCCAGGTCGGGGCTGACAACCACTGCGTTTGAAAATTCCGGTTTGCGAAAATAATTGCTCAAGATCGGGATAGCACTGAGCGGATCGACCGGGATATTGAAGAAACCCTGGGATGCCCGGTTGTGGATATCCACATAGATCACCCGTGATCCACCCATAGTCTCGATCAGGTTCGCAACCACGCGCGCCGAGATGGCTTCTCGACCGCGCGCCATTCGATCCTGGCGAGCATAGGGGAAATAGGGCACCACCACGGTGGTGCTGTGTACGCTGGCGCGGCGAAAGGCATCCAAATAGAGCAATAGCTCCATTAAGTTGTCATTTACCGGGACGGAGCAGGGCTGGATGAAAAAGATGTCGTTTTCGCGCACCACTTCATCAATCATCACATGAATTTCGCTGTCGGGAAGTCTTGTTGTGGTGGATTTGCCGACGTTTGTGGTCAGGATGCTGGCGATTTCTTCGGCAAGGGCAGGATGGGCGGACCCGGTGAATATTCTGAGAGGATGACTGGACATGACACTTCCTTAATTATTTATTTTTTTGTAAGTTTGCCTGAGATTATACTCGATAAAACTCAGCCAACGGCTCTTCCACAGGAGCGCCGTAAGCTGCTGCAAGCAGCTCGATGGGGTGTATGGCGGGCACTCCAGTGCCGTGTGTGATCTGCCAGCGGCAGGTTTCGCTGTCGCAAACCACCAGTGGCGCCTGGGATTGGCGGACGAAATCAAAAAGGTCCTCACCCACATGCATGGCGATCTCGTATTTTTCTTTTTTGTAGCCGTAGGTGCCGGCGGTGCCGCAACAAGCCGCTGGGCTTTCATCGATCTGTAGCTCAGGGATCAATGACAGCACTTCAACGCCAGGCTTACCCAAACGGTGGGCGCGATATTGGCAGGGGATGTGGTAAGGCAGCTTCATTGGAATTGGGCTCAGATCCAGGTTTAGACGATCTTCATCCAGCAGGAGCAGCAAAAATTCGTTGATGTCAAAGGTCTGGCGTGCCACCAGCATGGTCTCTTCATCGTGCATATCCAAAAGCTCAGGTGCTTCTTCTTTGAGTGTCAGTATGCAGCTGGTGGAAGCGCCTACGATCGGGATCCCCTGGCGGGCATAGGGCGCCAGGTTGCGCACATTGGTGCTGTGATAACGCCTGGCGGCAGCAAACTCACCGTTTGAGAGCAGCGGCAGCCCGCAGCAGTTTTGCGGCGGCAGCACCACATCGAACCCGTTGGCTTCCAGGACATATACCGCGGCTTTGCCGACGCGCGGTTCGTAATACTGGGCGGAGCAGCCGTGAAAATAGGCTACTTTTTGGCGTTCTTCTTGGTTGCTCCCCTGAGCCTCCCTTTCACGCTGGTGCTGGGCAAACCAATCTCTGAAACGCTGCCCTGTGAGCTTTGGGAAAGGCGCCTCCCGGGCTATCCCCAGCAGACCTTCGGCGACGACACGAAACGGCTCATTGCTGAGGACAAAATTTGCCAGGGGCGCTATAGGCTGGCCGATTTTTCCGATCAGCTCGGCGCGGGCGATCAGATTGTTGCGTATACGCTGCACCGCAGGCACCTGTCCGCTATCGACCATGGCGGCGCGCGCACGGGCGTTGATCTCTGCGATCTTTACCCCGGTGGGGCACAGGCTGTTGCACACCCGGCAGCCGCTGCAATAATCCACCGATTGGTCCGGCGAGGGTTGGCCCGGCTGGCGAAAGCGGCCTGCCTGCGGTGCTTCATACTTGGGACCGGGGAAGAGGGGTGTGACAGCTGATACCGGGCAGCCGGTGGTGCAAATATTGCATTTGATGCACTGGTCCAGGGTCATCTCCACCGGTAGAATGGATTGGTGAGTTGATAACAGTGAGTGGCTCATTGGTTTCCCCCTGGATGAGATAGACTGGCTGTGCCTGGCCATGCTGTTTCGCCAGCCAGGTACCCACTGACCCAGGCAACGCCGTCAAACGCCCGCTGGCGCAGGTAGTCGCTGCCTGCCAGGTGGTCACCCAAGAGGTGGGCATCTTCCGGTTGATCTGCCAGGAGGTTTCCTGCCAGGTGGTTACCTGCCAGGAGGTTTCCTGCCAGGAGGTTTCCTGCCGCGTACAGATTGTCGTAAAGTGGTGCGCCCTGGGCGTCACACGGCTGCCAGTGCTGGTTGACAGCTACACCGCAGGTAAAGATTGGGTGAGCTTGTGGGGATAGGAACCTGTCGTTTACCCACAGGCTGGGCTGGGTGCTGGGGTCTTGACCTGGTGGGCTGTACGGCAAATTGTGTGACAGGTTGTCTGGTAAGATGCCTGGCGAATTGTGCGGCAAAATGCCGGGCAAGATGCCGGGCGAGTTGCCGATATTTTTCGCTCCCGCGACTGGCAAGTTGAAGATTAATTCGTGTAGATTTCCATCGTATCCTGCGCTCATACCTCCACCCTGCAAGCCGCCGCTGGCGAGGATGAATTTTTGCGCGGTGTGTTTTTTGCTGCGCGCTGACGCCTCACTGCTCACAGCCACCAGGTTTTGGTTGCTGTCGTAGATTGC
>CAZTMX010000068.1:0-14072 GCA_964614855.1 uncultured Anaerolineaceae bacterium
CAATACTTTAGACAGCGGGATACCCAATGCCATCCGTGTTTTTGAAGAGCTGCGGAAAAAAGGACACCAGCCAATGGGTGTTCGCCTGGACTCGGGCGACCTGGCTTACTTGAGCATCCAGGCTGCAAAAATGTTGGATGAGGCAGGTTTTGATGATGTCTCAATTGTGTTGTCGAATAACCTGGATGAACTGGTGATCTGGCAGATTATCACCCAGATTACCCAGGAAGCCCCTGGATACGGTGTCGACCCGGCGAAGTTAATTCAACGCCTGGTGTACGGGATCGGCACCCGGTTGATCACTTCTTGGGGCGAGCCAGCCCTGGGAGGGGTGTATAAACTGGTGGCAGTATTTCATGAAAATGCCTGGTTGCCGGCGATCAAGATTTCTGATACGCCCGAAAAGACACCCAACCCTGGAAACAAGGTGATTTACCGCATCTATGACCAGCGCGGTTATGCCACAGCAGATGTGCTGGCGCTGCATGATGAAGTCCTGGATGGGAAGAAGGAAATGACCTTGCGGCACCCAAATGACCATACCAAGTTCCGCAAACTCGCTCCAGCGGAGATTTCTCAAATTGAACCGCTGCAAGCGGATGTTTTGCGTGAGGGAAAAATTGTGATTGAAGCAAATGATATTGATGGCATGCGCAAATTGCGGCAGAAAGATGTCGATCGTTTAGATCCAGGTGTACGTCGCATTATGTATCCGCATATTTACCATGTCTCGTTGACCCAAAAATTGTGGGATCTTAAACAAAAACTGATCCTTGAAGCCAAAAAATAAATTTGCACGATCGAGGAAAGCCAGGAGTTAGCCTGGTTTAACAAGAAGGAGGAAGACATGAAATGGCTTGAGTCGCGAATTCTGTGGGGGATCCTGCTGATCCTGGGCGGCGTGGTATTCCTGCTGCAAAGCCTTGGCCTTTTCCAGTTTGGTGATCTTCTCTGGACTTTTGTTTTGCTCCTGGCAGGCGCAGTCTTCTTTTCGGTATTTTTTAATGATCGAAAACACTGGTGGGCATTGATCCCAGGTTGTACTTTGATCAGCATTGCCTTGTTGTTGGTCGTAAGCCGTTTTCTACCCCAGGTAGAAGATGCATGGGGGGGTGCTTTTGTTCTCGGCGGAATTGCCCTGGGTTTCTTGATTATCACTCTGCTGGACCGGCAGAACTGGTGGGCGATTATCCCGACCGGGGTTCTCTTTACCCTGGCAATTGTCACACTGGCTGACGAAGTACTGAGGGTTGAGAGCGGTGGCATCCTGTTTTTAGGATTTGCTGCCACCTTTGTGTTGGTAGCTCTCCTGCCTTCGCCGGAGGGTAAAATGAATTGGGCCTGGATCCCTGCCGGGATCTTCCTTGTGCTGGGGTTGATGATGGTAGGGCTTGATTCACGCCTGGTGAACTCAATTTGGCCTGTCGTACTGATCCTGGCTGGGTTGTATATCTTGTTCCGCAATGTGCGTTCTAGATGATGAGGAGTTCGCTATGAATGAGAATGATCTTCACAGGCAGCCGCGCAAAAGCCGCGGTGGGCTCTTTTGGCCGCTGGTATTGATCGCCCTGGGTTTGATCTTCCTGTTTCAAAATACAGGTTTCCTGACCGGAGATGTCTGGTCCCAATTAGCCCCCTATTGGCCTGTAATCTTGATTATTATGGGATTAGATGGATTATTCCGCCGGGAAGGACTGGTAGGGGCTACACTGGCCATTGCCCTGGGGGTGGTCTTTTTGATGAGTAACCTGGGCTACCTGGCACTGACGGTGTGGGAGGTTCTCGTCCGCTTATGGCCGCTGTTTCTGGTTGCAGCAGGCATCGATATCCTGGTCGGCAGGCGCTCTCGCATAGGGGCATTCTTAGGATTGTTGTTGATCCTGGCGATTCTGTTTGGCGCAATCTGGACGATGAGCGGCGGAAGTATTGGTTTTGAACCCGTCAGTAGCGAACAGATCCAGCAGCCGCTTGAAGATGTCGTTCAGGCACGGATCGATGTCAACCCCACAGCTGGAATCTTGCAAGTGTACCAGGGGGCTGACCCAACGTTATTGCTGGACAGCAGCCTTCCTATCAGCGGCAATGTCAAAATTGCCAGGCAGTTTGAAATCCAGGATGGAAAAGCCACGCTTGAGTTTCGTGAAACCAGCCCACGGGTGTGGGTGAACTCGGATTTGAATACTGGAACTTGGAAATTGGGTCTGACCCCGGAAATCCCGCTGGAATTGGCTTTCAATATGGGCGCCGGCAGGATGGATTTGGATCTAAGTGGTTTGATGATTAGCCAACTTGCCATAACACACGGCGCAGGCCAGGTAAATCTCATGCTACCGGATAGCTCCTCACTGGCAGGCGATCTCAGTGCAGCTGTGGGGTCTATCGTCATCGATGTCCCTTCTGAAGTGGGTGTGCAGATAAACGCCAGCACAGCCCTGGCTCCGGTAAATGTCCCCCTAGATTACATTAAGAACGGCAAGGTTTATACCTCAGCCAACTTCGAGACTGCAGAATACAAAATACAACTCAGTGTCAATTTGGCGATCGGAGCCATCACCATTCGCACACACTGATGGCGGTTTGCTTATAAATTCAACCAACTGGCTGCTTGCCTGGGCAGCTCAGCCAGCGGGCCGTTGCGCATGGTACAGCCGGGCAGGGAATCGATAAACATTCTGCCATAGCGCTTGGTAAGCACGCGCCGGTCAAGTACTGCCACAATCCCTCGATCTTGTTGTGTGCGGATCAGCCTGCCAAAACCCTGGCGAAAGCGCAAGATGGCTTCGGGCAAAGAATATTCATAGAAGGGATCTTCAAAGGTCTCGGACCGGGCTGCGATGATGGGATCGGAGGGGACATCAAACGGCAGTTTTACGATCACCAGCACCGATAGTGCATCTCCAGGGATATCGATGCCTTCCCAAAACGAACGGGTTCCCAGTAACACGGCCCGGTCATTGGCGCGAAAGCTTTCTAACAGGGCGTGAGGTGATGCACCTTCACCTTGTTCGTACACGACAATGTCTTGCTTTGCCAGCGCAGGGGAGATGGCTTGCGATGTGCGTTTAAGCTGGTCATAGGAAGTGAAAAGCGCCAGGGTGCGACCGTTGGTCGCCCGGCACAGGTTAATCAAGCCGGTTTCGATGGCTCGTTGATGCCCATTGCGGTCTGATGGTTCGGGGATATCATTCGCAAAATAAACCATGGCTGCAGTTTCGTAATCAAAAGGCGACCCTAATGCCAGTTCATAAGCATCCTGGGCGTTGAGCCTGCCGCGCAGGTAATCAAATTCCCCCGTTGTGGTCAGAGTGGCGGAGGTCAAGATGACAGAAGTCTTTTCCCGCCACAAATAGCGTTCCATCAGGCTGCCGATATGCAATGGTGCAGCGTGTAAAGCCATCTGGTTTCCATTGGGTTGAATATCCACCCAGTAGATCTGTTCTTCGGATGGCTCAAAAACCAGGGCGTTAATATTATTTAATGCTTCGTCTAAACGGCGGTAAATATTGAGCATGCTGCCGTGTATTTCTTGGTCTTCTTCCGCCAGCTCTTCCAGGTTCTCGGTCACAGCCTGGATTAACTTTGCCAGGATATCCATCAGCAGGGATAGAGATCTTTGCGTTTCATCCCAGGCAAGCTCCACGTTTGCCCAGGCTGGCTGGGTGCGCGTGGCAGAGACAATCCGCTCCTGGTGAGAATACAACCCGATAGGTTTTCCGTCACGCTGCTCAATCAAAAAGTGATTAATGCTCTGGAAGAATTGCCGGTTAAGATGCTGCATTTGAAACGCGGCATCAGTCGCTCGTTCCACCAGGTAATTAATGCTGGCGAAATCTGAAGGTGGGACGATATCGCGCACGGCGGAAAGCAGCCAGCTTAACAAACCGGTGCTCGAACCGCCAACCTGGGCTAATATACGCTCCATATCAGGCTGGGTAACGCGAAAGCTCAGAGCGTTGGTGGTGGCGTCTTCCAGGTGATGCGCTTCATCGATGATCAGGTACTCGTATTCCGGTAAGACCCGGTTGCCTGTGGCGACATCCGCCAACAGCAAGGCGTGGTTGACAATCAGGATATGTGCGCTTTGGGCGGCCTGGCGTACCCGGAAAAAGGGACAGGCGCCGCCAGTGTGTTTCAGACAATTTTCGGTGGTGCAGTCGTCGTCTTCTGCCGAGAGGCGCATCCAAATGCTGTTTTCCACCGGTCCGTTCAAATTAAGCTCTGACCGGTCGCCTGTTTCTGTGCCTTGCAGCCAGACCAACACTTTCGACAAAACCCGCATCTCGTCGGCTGTATCTGGGCCGCGACGGCGCATGCTTTCAAACCGGCGCGGGCACAGGTAATTTCCGCGTCCTTTCATCACAGTCGCCTGGATATCCAACCCAAGGACGGCGCGCAAATCCGGAATGTCTTTGTTAATCAGTTGATCCTGCAAGTTGATCGTATTGGTGGAGATAACCACCCGTTTGTTGTTGTGCACTGCCCACAAGGCAGCAGGGATCAGGTAAGCCATGCTCTTACCTGTGCCAGTGCCTGCCTCCACCAAAAGGTGACGAGATTGGGAAAAGGCATCGGTGACCGCCTGTAACATAGCCACCTGCTGCGGACGGTACTCAAAATCTGAGAAGTATTTGGAAAATGCACCGCCGGGTTCGATTAAGGAGGAGACTTCTGCTGCGTCAAGTGGGCGAGGTTCATCAACGGATGTCAGTGGGACAGCAGGACGGCGCGGCAATTCATTGAAAAGTGGGCCGATCTGGCGCATCTGGATGGTCTGTGCTGAAACGATCTCACGAGACCGCTCTTTCAACACCATTCTCAAAGGCCAATATCCACCCCAATCGACAGGCTCAGCCAGGCGTACTATTTCTGCCAGCAGGAAGATGGGCAACTGCATGGCTTCTTCATACAACTTTAGAAAAACGCCGCGTGTCGCGTGCGCATCCGCCAAAGCGCGGTGGGTAGCAGGCAGTGGGACAGCGAGTGCTTTTGTTAGCGCACCCAGGTTATAACGTCCGGCGCCAGGCAAAAGCACAGAGGCCAAATCATATGTGTCCAGTAAAATATTGTTGCGAAAAACACCCTGGCGGCGTAAAAAACTGATGTCAAAACGCACATTGTGCCCCAAGATCGGCAGATTTCCCACGAACTTCACCAGGTCTGGCAGTACATCCTCGATATAAGGGGCGCGTAAAACTATCTGGTCGTTAATGCCGGTCAACTGGGTGATAAACGGCGGGATGCGGCGCCCAGGGTTAATCAGGCTTTCCCATTCCCCCTCAACCCGGCGGTCTGTGAAACGAACAGCGCCGATTTCAATAATTGCATCATGATCCGGGTCCAGCCCGGTTGTTTCTAAATCGATTACAACAATGGAATCCATGCGCAAGATTATACCTTGCTGTATCGTCTTTGTGGTTAGGAGACTGGGGGCTACTGGGGTTGCTGCCCTTCAGAACGCAGCAACTCTCTGAGTGCCTTGACCTGGTCTGGGGGCAGATTGAGAGCTCTGATTGCTTCCTGGTCATCATTCAGGATAGTCTGACCCAGACCGGAGTGCTGCCAGGTTTTTAGATCTTCCTCCAACGGAGAGCCGATGCAATCTTCGCGCACGATCTTACCGTCTGCCATCACGAGCACGCGGCGTGTCTGGCGGGCGACGCCCAAATCATGGGTGACGACAAGAAAAGTTGTCCCCTGGCTTTCATTCAGTTCTTTGAGCAAATTCATCAATTCCTGACCGGCGGTAGTATCCAGGCTGCCTGTCGGTTCATCGGCCAGGACAATCGGTGGATTGTTGGCCAGGGCGCGTGCTGCAGCCACGCGCTGGCGTTGACCACCTGAAAGCTGGTTAGGCAGGTGGTTCATCCGGTCTGCCATCCCAACCAGTTCCAGCAGGTGCTCGGCGCGCGCTTTACGTGCTTTTGGTCCCAGGCGCCCCATCATGGGCAGCTCAAGGTTTTCCCGTGCAGTCATGGTAGGCATCAAATTGTGGAGTTGAAACATAAACCCAACTGACTTGGAGCGAAATTCATCCTTGTTTCTGATTTGAGTCAAATCCTGCCCATTGACAAATATTTTTCCTGCTGTGGGTACATCCAATGCACCGATGATATTTAACAGCGTACTTTTCCCGCTCCCGCTTGGTCCCATCACAGCCACCAATTCGCCAGGCAGCACCCGCATATCCACCCCATCCAGGGCGCGTATTTCCTCACCATCACCGTAGATTTTGGTTAGCTCCTGGGTCTCTATGATCCAATTATGGCTTTCATCCATTTTTTGCTCCTTGGTCTCTTATTAGAAAACCGGGCGGTGCGACTGGTGGCAGGGGTTACCTGTTTATTAAGGCTCAACCACAATATCAACAAAAGCTGTCATTCCCCAGCGTAATTCGCCGGGTTGCTGGGTGAGCTCGATCCGGGCTGTGTAGTTAACGCCAGACCCTGCGGCAGCCTTTGGTGAGATTTTCTTAACAATACCGGCTACCGTCACATCGGGTAAAGCATCGAAGGTTATGTTGACCTCATCTCCCAGGTTAACCCTGGCGGCGTCGATCTCATTCAGGTCAGTGGTTTCAATGTGCAATTGTTCCAGGTCTGCAATTTGTACAATTGAAATCCCTGGGTTTACCCATTCACCCGCACGAATGCTGATTTCGCTGACCGTACCTGCAAATGGAGCCAGCAATTCCAGGTCCCGCAGTTTCGCCTGGGCTGAGGCTAAAACTGCTTTGGCGTTTTCCAAACGTGCCTGGGCTACAGCCATATCCCCGGGTTGCGGGCCTTTTTCCCAGATAGCTAAATCCTGCCTGGCGCGGTCCAGGTTATCCGATGCCACAGCCACCCTGGTGACATATTCCAGGCGTTTTACGGCTGCATTGGTATCGCTTTGTGCTCGATCCAATCGTTCCTTCAAGTCCTTACGCACCGGGTCGCTGCTGGGTTTGACCCTGTATGGCTCAAAGGCAGCACGTGCCTGGTCCAGAAGCATGGTCATCAAATCCAACCCTTCCAACGGATCGAGATTAACCTGGTTTGTGGGAACAGTGAAATTATCCAACTGGTATTGGGCGTCGCGTACTTGTTGGGCATACAAGGCAATCAGGTCCTGCGTTTGCGTCTTGGATGTTTCGGCATTCTTGTTTAGATCATCCAGGGCTTTTTGTGCAGCGGTAATCTCCAAATTCGCCGTGCTCACCGCAGCCTGCAGGTCTTCCTGACCTTTTAAGCGCACAAGCGGGGCTCCTGCCTGGACGACATCTCCCTCCTGAACAAGCACTTCTTCCACAATACCAGCTGTCGTCATGCTCAGTCTGGCCCACTGCGCCGGGGTGACGATGCCCGTAGCGGAAACCACGGCCGGAAAATCTTCAACCACTGCTGGCTCTGACTCAGGAGTGGGCTGGGGCATTATGCTGGAGCAAGCCGGGAGCGACCAGGTTGCCAGGATGATAAAAAGAACAACACTCGAAATTCGCTGTATCTTCATTGACGACCTCTTTTCAGACCGTTGAATTTTGATTTACTCATAACGGAGCGCCTCGATGGGTGTCAGGCGAGTGGCACGGTACGCTGGATAAATCCCGCCAACCAAACCCAAAATAAATGAGACCGCAAATGCACGCACAAAGATGTCCCACTCCCATACAGGTCTCAGTGCGTAACCATACATGGGGATTTGCTGTAAGGCGTAACCCAAAGCAAATGCAATCAGGATGCCTGCAACCCCTCCGATCAACCCCAGGATCAGCGCTTCGCGGATGATCAAAAAAAGAACTTGTCTGCTGCGCCACCCTAAGGCTCGCAGCACACCGATTTCACGCGTGCGCTCAAAAACCGACATCAACATGGTGTTCAGGACACCCACACCACCGATCAGAACGGCTAGAATAGAAATCCCTGCAATCATGCTGTCCATCGATTGCATGTCCGGCATCTGGTCAACAAACTCACCGCTCACAGCTGCATGGATTTCAGGGAAAGTATTGTTAATTTTTTCCACAAATGCTTCTGCCTGCTTGGGCTCTTTAAGCTTAACCGCTAGAAGGGTCACCTTTCTGGGGCGGCCGGTGAGGATTTGTGCATCGCGCAAGGTAAGCACACCGCCCATTTCCTCCCAACTGGCGTTTGATTCGTATATTCCGCAAATGCGGTAGCGGATACCGCTGAGCTCAATGGTATCACCTACCCCTTTCTTGAGACTATCTGCAATTGCTCGTCCAACCATAACCTGGTGATTACTGGCTAGAGGTTTTCCATCAACAATTTTGAAACGCTGGATCGCCGGCTCGTTTGGTGCGTAACCGAGAATGATTAAGAAAAGGTTTGATTCTGGCATCATGACCGCAGAAATTACAATCCCACTGGTGCTTTTTACATCGGACATTGCCGCGATCCTGGCTGCCGTCCGTTCATCAATGGCGCTGAGCGAGGTATCAGCGACATCCGCCTGGCGCAGCATAACTTCTGCATTCCCTGCCATGAACATCGTATCAAAGGTGGAGACTGTCCCACGTACCATGCCTTCCAAGGCGATAATCGAGCCTACTGTCAGACCAATCGCACTCAAGGTTAATGCCGTCCGTCCAGACCGCTGCCACAGGTTTTGTAAAGCGAGGCCACCAAAAGGTAGGCGGCGGATTTTTCGACTGCTACCTCCTTCATATTGCAGGGCTTCTACCGGCAGCAAGTTGGCAGCGCGCCAGGCAGGGTACAATCCACCCACTGTGCCGAGCAGGATCACAATCACAAAAGCTTGCGCCAGTAACGCGGGACTGATGTTGGCTGTGCTGACACCTGCCAATACGGTGACCCTGGAGAGCGTGGAAAGCAGCAGATAACCCAAGCCCATGCCGAGTAACCCGCCAAGAAGACTGACGCTGATGGATTCTACAAAGATCATCCTCAGAACCCGGCGTCTCCTCCATCCCAGGGCGCGCAGTACGCCTATTTCACGCGTTCGCTCATTCACAGACATCATCTGGGCATTCATCATGCCTACACCGCCTATGAGGATCGCCAAACCGCCTATCGCCCATACATATCCTCTCAACGCATCTGCCATAACCTGTGTTTCGGCAAACTGGCTGATGCCGCTTACCGATATGTTGGAATATTGCCTTTCTACTCTTTTGATGAAGCGATCTTTCAATGCTGGGTCTTTCAAGCGGATGTAAAAAAGACTGACCTGGCGTGATTTTCCGAGAAGTATTTGGGCGTCTTGCAAATGCAGGATAGCGCCGCTGTCCTCAAAAGCATCGCCTGTCTGATAAATCCCTGCGACGCGAAAAACACTCCCGGTCAGGCGGATTGAATCCCCTACTTCTTTGTTCAGGACTTCAGATGCAGCTGACCCCAGCAGGAGCGGCCTACCACGAACTTGACTGGCTTTTGCATGGCTGAGATCCAAACCTGAAATAATCGGATATTTATCTAAAATGAAACTATCTTCCGGATAACCAAAAACAAAGAAAATTGGCTCGTTTTCCGCCTGTGCAAATCCCTGGATCATACTGCTGATTTCTGCAACTTCCGGCGCTTGGCTGATTTGCTCGCCCAGGGCTTCTTCGAGTGAACTGTATGCAATATCAAACGAATTGGGCTGGCTTAAGACCAGGTCAGCCTTGCTGCCAGTCAAAACTGATGAGTAACCTCTTTCTAACCCATCCGCTAACGCACCCAGGGTAAGTATCGCCGCGACGCCAATGGCGATGCCCAGCACAGTAAGCAAAGTCCTTGTTTTTCGCCGCAGTAAATTCTTAAGTACCATGGCCCTGAGGTGCCTCCTGGTATGATAAGCAAAAAGGCCTTTGATCGAAAGTACCTTGGTTTGCACCAAGTTCTGGTACACTACTTATAATCATTTTACTCCCTATTTGTTCAAGAGGTTTCTATGATCGCTGTGTTTGCACGCCGGGTTCGAGAAAATATTCAAAAGGTCATTGTTGGGAAAGACGAGGTGATTGATCTTGCGATTGCTGCCGTGCTGTGTGAAGGGCATATCTTGCTGGAGGATGTCCCTGGCATTGGCAAAACAACCCTGGCGCGCGCCATGGCTGCGTCGCTTGGCTGCAGTTTTCACCGCATCCAGTTCACACCGGATTTACTCCCATCGGATGTGACAGGACTGAACTGGTTTAACCAGAAGGAACAGGCTTTTGAATACCGGCCGGGTCCTATCATGAGCCAGGTGATCCTGGCGGATGAAATCAATCGCGCTACACCCAGGACGCAATCCGCACTGCTGGAAGCCATGCAGGAACGCCAGGTGACTGTGGATGGGATGACGCGCTCGCTCCCCAGGCCGTTCTTGGTTTTGGCAACCCAAAACCCAATCGAACTGGAAGGGACTTTTCCACTGCCCGAGGCTCAGATTGACCGGTTTTTGCTGCGTATTGCCATCGGGTATCCCGATGAAGGCGAAGAAAATGCAATCCTGGAGCGTTTCCGCCTGTCTGACCCGCTGCCCGAGTTGGGTGCAGTGGTTTCACCAGATGAGATTATAGAAGCGCAGCAGCAGCGCCGGCAGGTGTTGGTGGAAGACTCTCTGCGGAATTATATTGTCCGCATTGCGCGCGCCACACGAAAGCACGCTGAAATTGAGCTGGGCGCCAGCCCGCGCGCCACGCTGGCTTTATACCAGTCCTCCCAGGCCTGGGCAGCGATCCAGGGACGGGAGTATGTGCTGCCGGATGATGTCAAGTTTATGGCGCCTCACGTTCTTACACACCGCATGATGATCTCACCACAAGCGCAGTTGCGCGGTAGAAAACCTGAAGACCTGGTATCCAGCATCGTGGAAACCGTGCCGGTTCCAGTGGAGGGGTAGTTGGCTCCGTTAAGTTGGTGGCCTTTTTTGCTGCTTGTCTTGCTGTTGGGGATTTTTACCCGCGTCTACCCGTTGGCAGCGTTTGCATTGATGCTGGCGCTTGTCAGTCTGCTGGCGCGCTGGTGGAATGAACGATCGTTAAACCAGGTCACTTATCTGCGCAAGCTTCCGTATATCCGCGGTTTTCCCGGTGAAAACCTGGCGATATCCATTGAAGTGCAAAACAAGAAATTCCTTCCGCTTTCCTGGTTGAAGATTGTTGATCCGATACCCATCGCAGTATCACCAGAAGATGAGCGATATATTCAATCGACACACCTGGCAGACCAGGGACAATTGGTCAGCCTTTTCAGCCTGCGCTGGTTTGAAAGGGACCGGCGGACGTATACTTTATTGCTTCGCAATCGTGGGGTTTACCGCCTGGGGCCAGCCCGGCTTGAATCGGGGGATTTGTTTGGCATCTTTGAAAGGAGCGTAGATCAAGATAGCGTGGAGTATCTCACAGTTTACCCACGCATGATCCCTTTCAACGCATTGCATCTCCGTGCAGATGATCCATTTGGAGACCGGCGGGCTCGTAAAAGGTTGTATGAAGACCCCAACCTGCCGATGGGTGTGCGCGATTACCATCCGGAAGATGATTTTCGCCGGATCCACTGGCCTGCGACTGCGCACACCGGCTCTTTACAAGTGCGAGTGTTCCAGCCTGTATCCGCCAGGGTCATGGTGGTTTGTCTGAACGTGTCCACACTGGCTCATTATTGGGAAGGTACATACCCGGCTTTGTTGGAGCACCTGGTGGGTGTCACCGCAAGCCTGGTGCAGCACGCTATGGAAGACGGTTACCAGGTGGGGTTGGTATCCAACGGCTGCCTGGCGCATGCCGACCAATCATTTCGCGTGCTGCCGGGCCGTTCGCCGGCGCAATTGGCGCATTTGTTAACCGTATTGGCCGGTGTGACGCCTTTCATTACCGGTCCATTTGAACGTTTCTTGATCAGCGAGGCTCCCAGACTGCCTTACGGCGCGACATTGGTCGTTGTCACGGGATTGATGTACCAGGGGTTGGCGGAAACTTTGTTGCGCTTGAAGCAGCACGGTCGTAGAATTACCCTGCTAAATTTTGCACGGCAGGCATCTGATCCCATTCAGGGGATCAATCTTGTGCACCTGCCGTTTATCGGATAACTGCAATGGCAGGACTTCCGCCCATCTCCTCAAGATTGTCTGCTCCATTTCCACGCCGCTGGTGGACCTTTATCACCGTCTTAATGTTGGTAATTGTCGAATTGTGTTGGGTTGTCCCCTGGTTCCGCACTGTACTGCGCATCAGCCGGGTGGCTCCGGTGTTTGATACAGCGCTAGCGCTCGGCCTGGTCATGGCGGCAGCTTATCTCCTGACCCAAGGCATGGAAAGGACCCGCCTGATCTCACCCATCCAGCTGATTGGTTTTATCTTGGCATTGATTTTTGCCATCCTGGCTGTCCAGGCTTCCTTGCTGAAGAGTACTATGCTGGACCTGGTGGATGGCTTGCTCAACCTGGATCCAGGAGCCATCCTGGTCATGTTTTTTGTGATTTGGATGTGGTGGCGCGGTTTCAGCCTGGCGCGAGAATCAATTCGCCCACTGGTAGCCTGGCGCAGGTTCGAGCTTGGGCTGCTGCTGTTTATGGCGCACATCTTTATTGTCAATCGCCTGGGCGAAACAGGGCCAGGGTTGGGATGGTTTGTTTTCTTTTTTATCACCGGTTTTACTGCGGTGATACTTGCCCGTGTATCTTATATCGGGTTATCGAAAGGCGTGGTCAAAAATCCATTTGACCGGCGCTGGTTGATCTCAACACTCAGCATCTTGGGATCAGCCGTCGTATTTGCGGCTGTTTTTAGCAGCCTGCTCACTGGACAGTACCGCTTGATCTTGACCTGGTCGGCGGAGGCGATCAAATTCCTGGTTGCAGTGTTTGTCTTCCTGGTCTCCCTGCCCGGCCTGGCGCTTTCTTTCCTTGCGGGTCCAATCTTGGAGTGGTTACGCAGGTTATTCCATTACCAGCCTGCGGCACTGGAACCGATAGACTTGGACACCGGGGCATATCCTTTAATACAAGCTGCGCCACAGGCCCGACCGATCCCTGAAAACATGCAGGCTTTACTTTTCTGGGGGATTGTTCTCCTGGTAATCCTTGTGTTGTTTTTCCGTGTGCGGCGCAGCTTGGGTGGGAAAAGAGTGGACGAAAAAGATGGGCTGGAATCAATGCTCAAGCAAGGAGAAGGGCGAAAATTGCTCTGGCAGTCGATGCAGCAGGCATTCGAAGATTTATCAAACCGCTTTAAACCCGTGAGAAGACGCCTGGCGGCTGAACGCATCCGGCGCATCTATGCCGAGTTGATGGATTTGTGCGCTGATTTGGGGTTGCCGAGGCCGCCAAACCGCACCCCCTTTGAATTTTTGCCGGTGATGACCGAAATTTTGTCTGCTGTCCAGGTTGACCTGGGGCTGCTAACAGATGCCTATGTGGGGGTGAGATACGGTGTCCACCCGGAGACAAAAGATGAAATAGACCGGGTTGAAGCAGCCTGGGAGCGCATCAAAGCAGAAGGACAGCGCATTAAGAAAGCCGGTTTGCAAAAACTGACAACCGCAGAAGTCAAAGAAGTGTTGAAACCAGGAATGTAATCGCGGCTACCCGGTTCCGAACTGGCGGTCGCCGGCATCACCCAGCCCGGGGTAGATATACCCCCGCTCATTCAATCGTTCGTCAACCACTGCCAGGTGGATGGGTACTTCCGGGTGGTGGGTATGCAGCAATCGGATGCCTTCCGGGGCGCCGATTAAGCCGACAAACTTGATCTTGCTCACCCCCCAGCGTTTTAGAACATCAACCGTGGCAACTGCCGAACCGCCCGTCGCCAACATTGGGTCCAGGATCAGGCACACAGAAACGGTGGGTTCTACCGGCAGCTTGTTGTAGTATTCCACCGGTTTCAAAGTCTTTTCATCGCGGTATAAACCGATGTGCCAGACTTCCGCGGTCGGCATCAGGCTCCAAACGCCTTCCACCATCCCCAACCCGGCGCGCAAAACTGGCACCAGCCCGATTTTTTCTTTCAAGCGCCAGCCGTTGGCAGTTGCCAGGGGCGTTTCAAAGGTATGCGGTGCGAGCAGCAAATCGGCTGTGTCTTCATAGGCAAGCAGACCGGCTAGTTCGCGTACCAGTTCGCGAAATTTCTATGGCTCAGTCTCATT
>CAZTMX010000069.1:0-13950 GCA_964614855.1 uncultured Anaerolineaceae bacterium
GGTGGTGTTGATCCTGTCGGGGTTGTATCTGTCGGAGAGAAGAAATAAGGGTGTAGCGGCAGCGTCCTAGGAGTATTCTTTGCGCCGGTTGATTTATGCTATGATGGGTGCATGTCGGTAAAATCTGTGCTTATGGTCTTTCAAGCGCTGCGAGAGTTAGGCCCAAAGCCTTTGCTGCTAAACGGGCTGTACCGCCTCGGTCTGCGCAGTGGGCACTACCGGCGCGCTACCCCACCGCCAAAACCTACGGCAGCCTCCCAGGCAGGGTCCGGGGAGATGCAGCCCATTCTGGATTTGCCGGACGCCGGGGAATTATTAGATGTTCTTGGCGCTGCAGGTCGAGAGCTTCTGTTACAGGAAGCGCAGGAGATCGTTTCCGGCAAAGTGCGCCTTTTTGGCAGCGAGCTGGTGGCGTTAGAACTCATCCCGCCAGGGCTGCTGCAGCATTGGACGGCTTACGAAGGTTGGGGTGGGCTGCCAGACGGCGACATCAAGTTTATTTGGGAGCCGGCGCGCTTTGGTTGGGCGTTTACCCTGGGACGAGCTTACCATATCACGAACGACGAGCGCTTCTCCCAGGCTTTCTGGTCTTATTTTGAAACTTTTCAGCAGCACAATCCCCCCTACCTGGGGCAAAACTGGCTTTCCGGGCAGGAAGTCGCCCTGCGTTTGATGGCGCTGGCCTTTTGCGGGCAGGTATTTGCTGCTTCCACCCACGCCACCCCGCAGCGTCTGCACGCCCTGGCGCAGGCGATTGCACAGCATGCGCAGCGTATCCCGCCCACGTTGATTTATGCCCGCTCGCAAAACAACAACCACCTGCTCAGCGAAGCTGCCGGGCTGTATACCGCTGCCCTTGCGCTGCCGCAGCATCCCGGCGCAGCACACTGGCGCGACCTGGGCTGGCGCTGGTTCAACCGCGGCATCCAGGCACAGATCGATGAAAATGGTGTATATATGCAGCACAGCGTAAATTATCACCGCCTGATGCTGCAGTTGGGGTTGTGGGTGCAGGCGCTGGCGCGAAAACAGGGGCATGCCCTGCCTGACCTCACAATGGAGCGCCTGGGTATCGCTTCGCGTTGGCTGCAGGCGTTGCTTGACCCTGTAAGCGGTTGTGTTCCGAACCTTGGCGCCAATGATGGGGGATATATCTTGCCTTTTAGCAGCTTGCCATTTCAGGATTACCGCCCGGTCGCACAGGCTGCCGCTGCGGCATTTTTGCGGCGTTTGCCCCTGCCAGCTGGCGCCTGGGACGAGATGCGCTTGTGGCTGGCGCCGGATGGAAAAAGGGATGGGAAGGATGACGCGCAACCCCTTCAGGATGGCGTGCCACCTTCTCTGGTGCTAAATACACTCCGAAAACCTGGCGGAATAGCTTGCCTTGCTCGCTCTCAGCCTGCTATCGAGCGTACCCTGGGTGTCATCCGTCACCCGGCAGATGGCGCGCAATCCTGGGCCTACCTGCGCCTGGCGCGCTTCCACGACCGCCCTGGGCATGCCGACCTGTTGCACCTGGATTTGTGGCGGCGTGGGGTGAACCTGGCGCTTGATCCAGGAACTTACCTGTACAATGCAGCTCGTCCCTGGGATAACACCCTGACGCATACCGGCGTGCACAACACCGTGCTGGTGGATGGGCAGGAACAGATGAGCCGGGCCGGCCGCTTCCTTTACCTGAATTGGGCGCAAACGCAGACGATACCGCTGGAGCACCCGCCAGTTGGCGCTTTGACCGGCCTGGCAGCGCAGCATAAAGGCTACCGCCGCCTGGGCGTCACCCACCAGCGCCAGGTTTCAGCGCTGCAAGACGGCGGCTGGCTGGTGCAGGATATGCTGCTGCCTGCAGAGGGGGCGCAGCGGGCGACAGGTGGTCTAAAGGCCTTCGATCGCAGGCAAGCGGCAGCGGATGCCTTGCAGCCCCCAGATGCCAGCGCCCCACGCCGGGCTCGGCAGCACCACCTGGTGCTGCACTGGCTGCTGCCGGACTGCCCCTGGCAGGTCCAACAGCAGGGGATTGAACGACAAGATCCGGCTCACGGTGTGGACTGGAAGGGACAGCCATTGGACATTGAAGGGCAAGCCCAGCTACAGTGCATTGAGTGGCAGATCAGCCTGGAGGTACCGGACAACCCGCTGGTGCTTTCATTAAGGGCAGAAGCTCCCGGCGTGCCGCTCCAACCGGACCTGCAGATCGCTCGCGCAGGGGAGCTTCTCCACGGCAGCGGCGAGGCCCATCCTACCTGGGGCTGGTATTCCCCAACTTATGGTGTTAAAATCCCGGCTCTATCGCTGCGTTTATCCGTTGATAGCAGCCTGCCGCTGGTCTTTACCAGCCGCTGGATTTTTAATGATTGAAATCTTGCACAAAAGTGGAGAGAAACTTTGCATATTTTGCTGATCCACCAGGCATTTGTCGCCCTGGATGAAGCCGGCGGTACCCGCCATTACGAATTGGCGCTGCACCTGGCGGAGCGCGGCCACCGTGTGACGGTGATCGCCAGCCCGGTCAGCTATCTGACAGGCAGGACGCAGGCTGACGCCGAAAATGCCGGGCAGGCAGGCGCAGAAAAAGTCGAAAACGCCAGAGCCTCCGACCGGGTGACCATTCTGCGAGCTTATACCTACAAAGCCCTGCACCGCAGTTTTGTCCACCGGGTTTTTAGCTTCTTTAGCTTTATGCTTTCATCATTCTGGTTGGGTCTGCAGGTGCGCCAGGTGGACCTGGTGTGGGGTACCTCGCCGCCCATCTTTCAGGGCGTCACCGCCTGGGCGCTGGCGCGGCTGAAAGGCGTGCCCTTCCTGTTCGAAGTGCGCGATCTGTGGCCCGCCTTTGCGATCGATGTGGGGGTGCTGCGCAATAAGCTCTTGATCCGCGCCTCTTTGTGGTTGGAGCGTTTTCTATACAAACGCGCCGACCGCCTGGTGGTCAATTCCCCGGGGTTCATCACCCATGTCTCAGAACGCGGGGCGCGCCGCGTGGAGTTGGTGCCCAACGGCGCCGATGCCGCCATGTTCGATCCTTACGCCACCGGCGTGGCTTTCCGCCAGGAGCACGGTCTGCAGGGTAAGTACGTGGCGCTGTACGCCGGCGCCCACGGTATGTCCAACGACCTGGATGTGCTGCTGGAAGCTGCACTCCAATTGCAGGACGAACCTGAGATTATGATCGTTTTTCTAGGCGACGGCAAGGAAAAGCCCGCCCTGATGCAGCTAGCTGGAGAAATGCACCTGGACAACGTGCGCTTCCTGCCCCCCGTGCCCAAAACCGGCATGGCAGATGCGCTGGCGGCTGCGGATGCGTGTATTGCCATTCTCAAACCCATCCCCATGTACGCCACAGTGTACCCCAATAAAGTATTCGATTACATGGCTGCCGGCAGACCCGTGCTGCTGGCGATCGACGGCGTGATCCGCCAGGTCGTCGAGCAGGCGCAGGCGGGGATCTTCGTCCCGCCGGGCGAGGCTGAGGCCATGGCGCAGGCGCTGCGCAGGCTGGCTGCGGACCCGCAGGCCGGGCGCGCCATGGGGCAGCGTGGGCGTGCCAGTGTGGAGGCACAATTCAACCGCCCGCAGTTGGCTGAAAAATTGGCGCGCCTTGTGGAAGATATGGTCAAAAAAGTGGAGTAAGCCTGTCCCCCGGTAAAGCCGCCTGAGTAACCAGACTTTACCAGCCGCAGGGCTGCGAAAGCGACTAGACTTCCGACAGCGGCCAGTTGGGTAGCACATCCATATCCAACCCATCGCGATG
The DNA here is from genome assembly GCA_964614855.1 of uncultured Anaerolineaceae bacterium. Taxonomy (GTDB): domain Bacteria; phylum Chloroflexota; class Anaerolineae; order Anaerolineales; family UBA4823; genus CAWJHE01. The sequence goes on from CAZTMX010000069.1 coordinate 3,752, forward strand.
ACCGTTGATAAAACGGTAGTAGCCTGCCGCCGCGATCATGGCGGCGTTATCCGTACACAGGGCAATGGGCGGGATGTGCACCGGGCACTCTGCGCGTGCCTGCATGGCCTCCCGCAGGGCACGGTTGGCGGAGACGCCGCCTGCAACCAGGATTTCCTTTGCGCCGAATTCTTTTACCGCCCTTACGGTTTTCCCTACCAGCACATCCACCACAGCCGCCTGAAAGCTGGCAGCCAGGTCCGCTACCGGCAGCTCTCGGCGTACAGTTTGCAGGCTGCGCACTTCCCGCAGCACCGCGGTCTTTAACCCGCTAAAGGAGAAGTTCCAGGTGTCTTCCAGCCAGGAGCGCGGAAAGCTAAAGGCGTGCTCATTGCCGTTTTCGGCGGCTTTTTGGATCGATGGGCCTCCGGGATAAGCCAGCCCCAGCAAGCGCGCTACCTTGTCAAAGGCTTCGCCGGCTGCATCATCCAGTGTGGAACCCATCCGTCTGTATTTCAGATGACCTTCCATCAAAACCAGCTCGCTGTGCCCGCCGGAGACGACCAGGATCATCAACGGAAATTGGGGTTCAGGGCTGAGTTTGACATCGGCAATGGCGCCGTTGGAAACCGGCGGCCAGTTCAGCCAGGCGGAGTAAATATGCGCTTCCAGGTGGTTGACGCCCACCAGCGGCAGCCCGCTGCCGATCGCCAGCCCCTTGGCGGTATTCATCCCCACCACCAGCGAGCCGGGCAGCCCGGGGCCGCGCGTTACGGCGATGGCGTCCAAGTCATCCAGGTCCATATGTGCCTGGTGCAGCGCGCTGGTGATGATTGGGTAAATGGTTCGAATATGCTGGCGCGAAGCCACTTCGGGGAACACGCCGCCGAACTGGGCGTGCAGCTCCACCTGCGAGGCCACCGTGCTGGATACGATCACCCGCCCATTTTCGACGATGGCAGCCGCAGTCTCGTCGCACGAGCTTTCAATACCCAGGATGCGCGCTGGGGGAAACGGGTTTGCTTGGCTTGGATTTGTTGGGGTCATCTGCACCTTCACTTTTGCCGGATGGGTAACACCAGGTCCAGCGGGTACTCTGCCAGGGTCTCCACCTGCCCATCCGGGCGCACCCACAGCGTATCTTCCAGGCGCACCCCCAGGCCGCGCTCCGGGTAATACAGACCGGGTTCATGCGTGATCACCGTACCCGGGCGCAGGCGCTCACCGCCGTCCGGAGACAGGCGGAAATATGGGTTTTCATGCAGGTTCAGCCCCACGCCGTGACCCAGGCTGTGCACATAGCCTTCCTGGGTGCGCGGGCTTTCCAGGGTGGTGCTGTGTCCTTGCTGCTGGAAGAGCTTGCAGGTGAGTTCCTGGTACTGGCTGCACGGTTCGTTTGCTTTGAATTCGCTTCGCACCTGTTTGAAAACCGAGAGCACGTCTTCGTATAGCGCCAGGGCCTCGTCTGGGGCATAGCCCAGGCACCAGGTGCGGGTGAAATCGTAGTAATACCCACCGCCCGTTTCGCAGGGGAAGATATCGAAGACGATGGTCTGCCCCAGGCGCAGCGGCGCCTGGTTGTCACCGGTGCTGTGCGGCACACCCGCATCGCGCCCCTGGGCAAAGATTGTGCCTTCGGGGTTTTCGGCGCCCAGCTCTGCCAGCCACAGGTTGATCTGGTTTTTCACCATGCCGATGGTCAGCGCTTCGCCGTCCGGGGCAAGCAGGATATCATCCTTCACCCGCCGGCTGGTCAATAGATCCGCTGTACGAGCCACCACCTGGGTGGTGATCTGCCCCATGCGTCGGATGCGCGCCACTTCGCCTTCGTCCTTGGTTGCCATGGCTGCCAGGAGCAAGGGATCACTGCCTTCATCGACCAGGGTCAAATCGGGCGCGGCAGTCTGCAGGGAGGAGAAAATGGCATAGCTCTGCCCGGCGTCCATCCTGCCGTAGATGGCTGCCCTACCCCGGGTGATGCCCAGATCACTCAATATACGCTGGTATATTTCGCCGGGATGAAGCGCGGCGGGTCTCCCCGCCGCGGCAGCGGGCGCTGCCTGGAAATCGCTGAGGTCGCGTGTGCGCAAACCGGATTTGGCAGCTTCGTCGCGCTCCATTGGGCGGAAAAACAGGGTAGCCGGCTCGCCCCGCGGTTTGACCAGTAAAGCCTGGGTCAGGTGTGCGCCGCCGGTCAGGTACACCATAGGCGGGTTGTGTTGGCCGGGCCCCACCACCAGCAGGGCATCCAGGTTGCGTTCGTGCATCAATTGGTCGATGTCTGTTTTCATTAAATGGTCATTCTTTCTTGAGAGAATGGTGTTCGTGCTTAGCGCGTTTCATCCTGCAGCGCCTGGCGCAGCACAGATAGCAGCGCGGCTTCCTGCTCGGGCAGCACGGTGCGCGGGTCCAGCAGGATGCGGTCGTTTTCCAGGCGGGCGATCAGCGGCGGTTGAGAGCGGCGCAGCCGTTTCATAAAGCGCTCTGGGCTGCCCACGGTCAAAGCCAGCGTGAAGGTGGGCATGCTCTCACCGGGCAGGCTGCCGCCACCCACGGTGCTTTCCCCGGGTATGACCTCACCGGTGTCCAGCTCTTTTGCCCAGCTTGTGGCGCGCTGCCGGATTTCATCCAGCGGCATGGAGATCATGCGCCAGATGGGGACTTCGCGCTCGGCTTCGTCTTTCAGGTAATGCAGCAGAGTGGCACTCAGCGCCGCCAGGCACAACTTATCCGCCCGCACGGCGCGCGCCAGCGGGTGCTTCTTGATCCGGGCAACCAGGTCAGCGCGCCCGATAATAACCCCGGCTTGCGGCCCGCCCAGCAACTTATCACCTGAAAAACACACCAAGTCGGCGCCCTGCGCCAGCGATTCCTGCACCGTGGGTTCGTGACCCAGCCCGTAGCGCGCTGTATCCAGCAGGCTGCCCGAGCCCAAGTCGTCTAATACGGGGATGCCTCCCTGGTGCGCCAGGGATGAGATTTCGGATAGTTCGGGTTCGCTGGTAAACCCCACCAGGCGAAAGTTCGAGCGGTGAGCGCGCAAGAAAAGTGCTGGTTTGGCTTCCAGCGCGGCCTCATAATCTGAAAGGTGCACCCGGTTGGTAGCGCCAATTTCCAGCAGGCGGGCGCCGGATTGTTGCATCACTTCCGGCACGCGGAACCCTCCGCCGATTTCCACCAGCTGGGTGCGGGCGATCACCACCAGGCGGCGGCGCGCCAGGGCGCTCAGCGCCAGCATCAGGGCGGAGGCGTTGTTATTGACCACCAGGGCGGCTTCGGCGCCGGTCAGGCGCTGCAAGATAGCCTCGGCGTGCAGCAGGCGTGAGCCGCGCTTGCCTTTGACCAGGTCGAACTCCAGGTTGGAATACCCCAGCGAGACATCCTGGACAGCCTGCAGTGCGGCGCGGCTGAGCGGGGCGCGCCCCAGGTTGGTGTGCAGCACCACCCCCGCGGCGTTGATCACCGGCAGCAGGGTGGGTGCGTTCCAGGTTTGCAGTGCAGCGCCTACCTGCGCCAGGATTTTGTTTGTATCCGGCAGCGGCTCGCCGCTGGCAAAAGCGGCGCGCACCTGCTCCAGCGTGTGGCGGATGGCGCTCACCGTCAGCGGGCGCCCGAAACGCGCCAGCCAGTCCTGGGCTTGCTCAGACTGCAGGATTTGATCGACAGAGGGCAGGTCGCGCAGGCTCGTCATGGCGAAAATCTCAATCCAATGGTTTGTGAAGCGAGGCTTGTCATGGCAGTCTAAATCGTGCGCTCCGGTTTCCACAGGCTGCGCTCCACCAGGCGCAGCAGGCCTTCGATGAGCAGGAAACCCACCGCCAGCAGCAGAGCCAGCGAGGGTGTGAGCACGCGCCCGATGCGCAGCCAAGCTAACAAGGGGAAATAGATGCCCGCCCAGATCGCCTGGCGCAAGATGGTGGACAAAGTGGCGGGCGGCAGGGAGGGGAAACGCCGGTTAAGAAAAGCCATTAACGGCAGGGCTAACCCGGTCACACCCAGCACACCGCAGAAGAACAACGCCCAGCGCGTCCCACCGCTGGGTTCGGTTTCCTGGATCAGGTAATATAAGGCGCCCCAACCCAGCAAGATCAGCGGGATAGCCAGGGGCAGCACGGTGGTAACACGCGGAGAAAGCTTTGCGCTCATAGAACCCTCGTTTGATTGGTGATTAGTCTATCATTATACTGTATCCAGGCGGGGGGTGAGGGGAGAAGCTTGAAGCGAGCAAATGGTATGAAAACACAACCGGAGCGAGATTCCCGCGTCTCGCTCCGGTTTTCCATAGAAGAAACTCTACTTGTTCGTAATTTACGTTGGGCGGAATTCGCCTTCGATCACTTCGCCTTCATCGTCCGGCGCGGATGTCTGTCCATACGAACGCCCGTTGCCGCCCGGGGTGTAGCCCGGCGCTCCGCCCGCTGCGCTGTCCGCGCCCTGCTGGGCGTACAGCTGCTGGCTGAGGGCGTGGAAGGCGTTTTGCAGCTCGTCACTCTGGCGGCGGATCTGGCTCAGATCGCTGCCCTTGGCGGTTTCGCGCAGGGCGTTGATCATCCCGCTGAGCTTCTCGCGCTCGCCCGGCTGTACCTTATCCCCCAGCTCGTTGAGCGTCTTTTCGGTCTGGTAAGCCAGGTTGTCGGCGGTGTTGCGCGCTTCCACCAGCTCGCGCCGGGTGCGGTCTTCCGCTTCGTGCTCGCGCGCCTGCTGAACCATGCGCTCGATCTCGCCCTTGTCCAGGTTGGTCGAGGCAGTGATGGTCACTTTCTGTTCGCGGCTGGTGGCTTTGTCGCGGGCGGTGACGTTGATGATGCCGTTGGCGTCAATATCGAAGGTCACCTCAATCTGCGGCAGGCCGCGCGGCGCAGGCGGGATGCCTTCCAGCCGGAAGCGTCCCAGGCTCATATTGTCGCCTGCCATCGGGCGCTCGCCCTGCAGTACATGAACATCCACTGCGGTCTGGCTGTCTTCAGCGGTCGAGAAGACTTCGGTCTTCTTGACCGGGATGGTGGTATTGCGCTCGATCAGCACGGTCATCACGCCGCCCAGGGTCTCCAGACCCAGCGAGAGCGGGGTGACATCCAGCAGCAGCACATCTTTGACCTCGCCGCTCAGCACACCGGCCTGGATGGCCGCGCCAACCGCCACCACTTCATCCGGGTTGACGCCTTTGTGCGGTTCCTTGTTGGTCAGCGAGCGCACCATATCCTGCACCATGGGCATGCGGGTTGCGCCGCCCACCAGTACCACTTCGTTGATATCAGACGCCTTAAGGTTGGCGTCCTTCAGCGCTGCGTCAAACGGACCGCGCAGGCGCTTGACCAGGGCTTCGCTCAACTGCTCGAACTTTGAGCGCGTGAGCTTCATTTGCAGGTGTTTGGGTCCGGAGGCGTCGGCGGTGATGTACGGCAGGTTGATTTCGCTCTCCAGCACGCTGGAAAGCTCGATCTTGGCCTTCTCCGCCGCTTCGCGCAAGCGCTGTAAAGCCTGGCGGTCGCTGCGCAGATCGATGCCCTGCTCCTTTTTGAATTCATCTGCCGCCCAATTTACGATCGCCTGGTCCCAGTCATCGCCGCCCAGGTGGGTGTCGCCGTTGGTGGATTTGACTTCGACCACGCCGTCTCCCACTTCCAGCAGGCTGACATCAAAGGTGCCGCCGCCCAGGTCGAAGACCAGGATGGTTTCGTTTTCCTTCTTATCCAGCCCGTAAGCCAGGGCGGCTGCGGTGGGCTCGTTGATAATGCGCAGCACTTCCAGCCCTGCGATTTTGCCCGCGTCTTTAGTTGCCTGGCGCTGGCTGTCGTTGAAATATGCCGGAACGGTGATCACCGCCTGGGTGACTGGCGAGCCCAGGTAAGCCTCGGCGTCGGTTTTCAGCTTGCCCAAGATCATGGCGGAGATCTCTTGCGGGCTGTACTCGCGCCCGGTTACCGGCAGGTGCACGCGTGCGTCTCCAGCAATGCCTCGCTTCACCTGGAAGGAGGCCATGTTGCGTTCCGCCTCCACTTCGTCAAAGCGCCGTCCCATAAACCGTTTAATTGAATAGACTGTGTTTTCTGGGTTAACCACTGCCTGGCGCTTGGCGGTCTGCCCGACCATACGCTCGCCGTTTTTACTGAAACCGACTACCGACGGCAGCAGGCGCGAGCCTTCAGCCGTAGGGATCACGATCGGATCGCCGCCTTCCATCACTGCGGCTACGCTGTTGGTGGTTCCCAGGTCAATACCGATAATTTTTGCCATAAGTTTCTCCTTCTTTTGTACAATGAATGGTCCGAGAGCATTGTTTTTGGTGATGCCTGCGAGCGGACCATGACTCTTCTGTGGTAAGGATACTTGTTGAAGGATAGAAAAACGTTAACGGAGTGTAGGAGGAATATCAACATTTAGCAACATGGTCGCGGCAAAGTGACTTTTCTTTTTATTGTTATTGATTTATAATATTTTGTGTACTTAAACTGTCAATTATTGATTGTTAGATACAGTAAAATATCATGTCCCTCAGCAAACAAGAAGCCGATTTTTTGACCACGTTTTCCGCTTCTGGAAAGCGTTTGTTTACATACAGCCAGGCTGTCGAATACTGGCAATCCAAAATTGCCGCATCCAACACTCTGAGCCGCCTGGTGCGAAAAGGCTGGCTCCAACGTGTGGATCGGGGTGTCTATATGATCATTCCTTTCGAAGCTGGTCCAAACAGGCTTTGGTCAGAAAATGCACTGATCCTGGCTTCCTATTTGGTCTCCCCTGGTGCAGTGGCTTATTGGTCGGCTCTTCGTTTTTGGAATATGACAGACCAGGTACCCGTTGTGCAGTTGATTCAAACCACGAAACGAAAGCGTCCGTTATCCATAAATGGCATCGAATTTCGCTTCATCCAGGTGGCTGAACGATATTTTTTTGGAAACACCACTCGAAGAATTGAAGATACACCAATCATTGTAACTGATCGTGAAAAAACCTTGATCGATGCAGCCAGCAGGCCAGATTTATGCGGTGGGATCTATCAATTAGCACAGGTCACGAAGACATCCGTAGAGACGATTGATTGGGAAAAATTGATACGGTACGTGGAGCAATGGGGTGGTGGTGCAGTTGCAAAACGGCTTGGATACCTGGTAGAAACACTTTCATTACCCATACCCGATCGAAGTGAAAAAATTAACCGGTTGCAAAGACTTATCTCAAAAGGGATCAGCCAATTTGAACCCGGTTCCGGATTGAATGGGCCGGTTGTCACCCGCTGGGGTCTCCAGGTCAATATTTCCTTCAATCCCAAAGGATAAATGGCGAGAACTGTATGGTAAGTGAAGCTGAAATACGGCGTCTTGCAGCAGCAATGAATGTGGATCCAATGGTCATAGACCTGGATTACAGCCTTGGATGGCTCTTGCTGGGCATGATAAAAACAGGGGACATAGATAGGAGAGTGTGGTTTAAAGGCGGTACATGCCTGCGCAAATGTTATTTCCCAGGATATCGTTTTTCGGAAGACCTGGACTTTACTGCTATGATCTATCTTCCACCTGTCGAAATGGAAAATTGGATTTCCAGGAGCATCGATTGGATCGATGATCATGATGGTCCTGATTTTCGCGTGCAGCCCATTAATCTTGAGGTTGTGGATGATGATTACGGAAGTGAATCCTATCAGGTCAGAATTTATTACCGCGGACCATTGCGTTGGGGAGGCTCACCCCGAACAATTAAAATCGACATTACAAGAGCTGAAAGAACAATTCTGCCGGCTTTGGAAAACCCAATTATTCATCCATATTCTGACCAGGATCTTTTTGTTGGGAATACCTTATCTTGTTACTGTCTTGAGGAAATATTTGCAGAAAAAATCCGGGCGATTGGCGCTCAGAGAAGGTTTGCTATTTCCAGGGATCTGTATGATATTTATAACTTGCTTTTGCATGGTGTTGATGTAGAAATGGTTAGACAGATCTTACCAGGAAAATTTGATGCAAAGGGGTTGAGTCTGCGGGATGTGGATGTGGGTAAAATAACTCAAAGACGCAATGAATTTGAAAGAGATTGGGAGCGGCGCTTGCGTTATTTGGTGAAAACAGGTCCTTCTTTTGAAATCGCGTGGCAGCGTGTTCTCCAAGTATTGGTTGAGATAACTGCAAAGCAAGACTCTTCTGATTGATCGGTGTATGGGTAACTCAAGTGCACGATTTTGACATCACAACAGGCTGGAATTCAATAACTCTCTTAACCAATTCTTTAAGAATTAACACCCCCAAATATGGTCAGAATTCCTTTTGCGTAACATAATCTCGTATATATGGGGGTGTCTGGATCGTACCCCCCAATGGCTAGGTAGTTGCAGACAGGCAAAAAAGAGAAATATTTCTTGTGTGTGCGCTGCTTCTTTTAAGATAAACTAACCTTAAAGTATCTAGTTTTTTTAGACTGGCGTAGGGTTTTCGTATTGCACATAAACCGAGTCCTTGCTAAAATCATGGGGAGCCGGATAGAGTAATACCGGCAGGGATACTTCATCCAAATCTTTTAGCAAGTTTGTATGAAATCTTTTTTATTTTTTGCGCTTGACTGCCGGCAGCAGTTTACAGCGACTGTATATTTTTCGCTCATTTCACTTCCGCGAGGAGGAACGGTGCTATGAAAGCAGAACAGGCCTGGCAAGCCGCCCTTGGTCAGCTTCAAATGGAGATGCCAAAGGCCGCCTTTGATACCTGGGTACGCGATGCTGAATACATTTCCTATGAAGATGGGAGTTTTGTCATTGGTGTGCAAAACGCCTATGCTCGGGATTGGTTGCAGAGCCGTCTGTCCAGTACTGTCACTCGCCTGCTCACCGGGATTATGAACCGGACCGTGGAAGTTCACTTTATTGTCTGGCAAAAAGAAGCAGAAGAGCTCCAAATTGCGGATTATGAAGAACCAGCCGAAGCATCCGGCTATACAACGCAAAACATTACCCTGAATGCGAAGTATTCTTTTGACAATTTTGTCGTAGGCGCCAGCAACCGCCTGGCGCATGCTGCTTCCCTGGCTGTGGCCGAAAGACCAGCCTTTGCCTACAATCCCTTGTTTTTGTACGGGGGCGTGGGTCTGGGAAAGACACACCTGCTGCAGGCAATTGGCAATGCCTGTACCGCGCAGGGTTTACAGGTTTTGTATGTTTCATCCGAAGAATTTACCAATGATCTGATCAATGCCATCCGTTCGCATACAACGCAGGCATTTCGCGAAAAATACCGCCGCATGGATGTCTTGCTGGTTGATGACATCCAGTTTATTGCCGGCAAAGAGTCGACCCAGGAAGAATTTTTCCACACCTTCAATACCCTGCACGGGCAGGATAAACAGATTGTGATCACATCGGATCGCCCTCCAAAGGCGCTGAGCACCCTGGAAGAACGCTTGTGTTCTCGTTTTGAGTGGGGGCTGACCGCCGATATCCAACCGCCGGATTTTGAAACCCGCCAGGCGATCCTGCGTGCCAAGGCGGAACGCATCGGCCGCACCCTGCCGGACGATATGCTGGAGTTGATTGCTCGCCGGGTGCAGTCCAATATCCGTGAACTTGAAGGCGCGTTGACGCGCGTGGCGGCCTTTGCCGATTTGAGCGGGCAGCCCATGACGCAGCAGTTGGTCGAGACAGCCCTGGTGGATTTGCTTCCCCGCCGGAACGAAGTGCGCGCGGAGGATATTATGCACAAAGTCGCCGATTGTTTCGGCGTCAGCATGGACAGCATGCTCGGTCGCGATCGCTCGCGTTCGGTAGCCTTACCGCGGCAAATCGCCATGTTTTTGATGCGCGAAGAAGCCAATATCTCCCTGCCTCAAATTGGCGAAGCCTTGGGTGGGCGGGATCACACCACGGTGATGTACGGCTGTGAAAAAATAACCGATTTGATGGAACGTGACGACCGCTTGCGCCGCCAGGTGATTGATATCAAGGAACAATTGTACGGCGTTAACAGGACAGGCTCTCGCTGAGTGTATACTCAAATTGATATATAAAATAAGAACGGTGGTCAATTTTCCGACCACCGTTTTTCTATTTTCTAGTTGTTTTCCATTTCTGGAAGGTATTCTGCGTCCAGGCGCTGATTGCTTTGACCGTGCGCGCCCAGGGCATCTCAACCACAGCAGGAGGTTTTTCGCTTTCAGGCCAGGGGTCCAGGTCAAACATTTTTCGCAGGATATAGCGTCCAACCAGATTGAGCGTAGCCAAAACCGGCGCCGCC
>CAZTMX010000070.1:0-13581 GCA_964614855.1 uncultured Anaerolineaceae bacterium
AAAGCCGACGACGGGAATCGAACCCGTAACCTACCACTTACAAGGCGGTTGCTCTGCCGATTGAGCTACGTCGGCGGCAAGCCGGTGATTACCCGTTTTCAAGGCGAGAGGCATTATACCAGAGGGGACACTTCGAGGCAAGGCCTTAAATGTCGAATATCTGGTGTTGTCCCCTCCACAGGCTTTTTTATCCTTCGATATACGCGCCATAGCATGCGACTATACCGCATGGGGTGGGAGTCTATCAGGATTCTGTTAATGAGTCAATACTATTGCTGGATATTTTTGCTCTGTTGTGCGTTGGCTCAACGCTAAATAAATCCGCGCGCCTGCCATACCCAGTACAAGGCAATAGAGCCGGCAACCGCAGCATTCAAGGATTCTACTTTCCCCCGCATGGGGATTTGTAGAAGCAGATCGCACGAATTGCGCACCAGGGGTCGCATCCCCTGTCCTTCGCTGCCCACCACCAGGGCAATTGGCCCATCCAGCCGTAATTTTCCAGGCGGTTGTCCCGCGGCGCCGCCCTCCAGGCCAACCACCCAAATCCCCGATTCCTTGAGCGCTTCAATGGCCTGTGCCAGGTTCACTTGAGAAACCAGGATGTGCTCACACGCACCGGAAGAGGCCGCTGCCACAGCTGGGGTAACGCCTGCGGTGTGACGTAATGGGAGCAAAATTCCATGAACACCAGTTATTTCGGCTGTCCGGATCAGCGTGCCCAAGTTCTGTGGATCTTGCAAGGCATCCAGGATCAAGATAAAGGGGGGTTCAGCGCGCTCTTCAGCGATATCCATAATATCCTGCAGCGCTACATACTCAAAGGCAGTTGTCTCCAGGGCTACTCCCTGATGATTGGTGGCTATGCCATCCAGCTTCTGCCTTACTACTCGTTCGATCGGGATGTGCTGCTCCTCGCACAAATGCACAATTTCGTCCAGGCGGCCTTTGCCTTGTGCACCCTGAGCCAGATACAAACGAAAGGCCTGTCTGCGCCCCGCTCGCAGCGCCTCATATACAGGGTTACGACCGTAAATCCATTCTCGCATAAGAAACACTCAAACTAGGTATGGTGGTCGACATCAATGCGGGCAAATATCATCCTGCCGGCGGCGGTCTGTAACACTTTCGTGACTGTGACAGCCGTCTGCCGGTTAATCCGGTCTCTGCCGTCTTCAACAACCACCATAGTACCGTCATCCAGGTATGCAATTCCCTGACCAGATTCACGGCCTTCCTGAATGATGTTAACCGTGATGGTTTCACCCGGTAAGAATACAGATTTGACTGCATTCGCCAGCTCGTTTACATTCAGCACAACAACGCCTTGTAGATCCGCCACACGATTAAGGTTGTAGTCGTTGGTCAAAATTGGGCAGCGCAACTGGCGAGCCAGAACCACCAACTTATCGTCCACCTCACGTACGCCTTCCACATCGATATCACTGATACGTACAGGTGCCAGGGTCTCTTTTTGCAGTTGGGAGAGCACTTCCATCCCCCTGCGGCCGCGCTGCCGGCGCAAGGCGTCGGCAGAATCGGCGATATATTGCAGTTCATTCAGGACAAAGCGGGGGGTAAGCAGCGTACCTACAAGGAAGCCGGTCCGGGCGATATCTGCAATCCTGCCGTCAATGATCACGCTTGTATCCAAAAGGATGGTACGCCCATTCTCTGACCCAGAGAGTGGGCCATCCGCATCGCGGTCCTTTGCAGTCTGTTCACCACGCGGTTGAAACCTGGCTGGAAAAAGGGAAAGGATCTCCTTTTGCCTGACAACAAAAACCACCACCCCGGTGTAGCCGAACAAAATGACGGCGACAAATGGCAACACCTGTGAAAACGGTCTGGGCAACAGCGAAAGGGGGAAAGACAATAGGGCAGCAATAAGCAAGCCGACAACCAACCCAAATATACCGGCAGCAAGCGTGTGACCCGAGATTTTGGCCAATAGAGAAACCAGGGCACGCGCCGGGCGAATAGTGATATAGGGTGTAATGAACAGGCCTAATAGCGCTCCAACAACACCCAAAACAGCTGCATAGATTTCTTGAGAGCCGCCTATCAATCCTGCAAGCTCAATCCCCCCAAAAACCCCTAAAGTTGCAAAAAGTGCTAATCCGATGATACGAAAAATTGATTCAACGCGAAACATACGAGTATCTCCATGATTGCTTATAAATGCAAATAATATAAATATCGATGAAAACCTTTGCCGCTCTGGTCACCAGGCGCCCTACTCAACTGCCCCCATCATTTGGATAATTGCAGCTCTACCCTGATGTCCCAAAGAGACATCGGATGCGACAAAATGAAAATCAATAATGAATGCTAGCTACCAAGAGCTAAATAAATCCAGGAATAGAGTACTTGAATTCCACATAATCAAGCAGTTTCTATTCATAAATATTATAGTGCAGAATCTCGTTTTATACAGCTTTATATTTAATCCTTCTTGATTTTTTCCCACGATTGAATAAACCCGCTATAATTGGTTGATCTTGATGAAAGTTTCTCACAGCAAACAGGAGGAGATCCGCCATGGCATCGATCAGCCCCAGTATTCATCGCGAGATAGACGACAAAGAATATAAGCGACGCATCCGTGCCTGGACGATGTACGACTGGGCGAATTCAGCCTTCGCTACCTCCATCCTGGCAGCCATCCTGCCGGTTTATTTCAGCCAGGTTGCGGGCGCAACCTTGCCCAGTGCCACAGTTGCCACAACCTATTGGAGCACGGGGTTAAGCGTATCCTTGCTGATCATTGCCATTCTTTCACCGATCTTAGGCACCATCTCTGATGTGATGCGCGGTAAAAAGATGTTCCTGGCGATCTTTGCCGGTATCGGCATTATCGCCACTGCGCTGCTGGTGCTGGTTAGCACCGGAGACTGGATTCTGGCATCCATCCTGGGGGTGATCGGTCGGATCGGTTTTAGCGGCGCCAATACCTTCTACGACGCCTTGCTGCCGCATGTAGCCAGGCCGGAAGATCGGGACAAAATCTCAGCTCGCGGTTATGCCATGGGATACCTGGGCGGAGGCATCTTGCTGGCAGTGAATATCGTTATGCTCCAGGTATTACCCGGGACGTGGGGGGCTCGCCTGTCATTCGTCAGTGTCGCCGTGTGGTGGGCAGTTTTTTCCATACCCCTTTTTCTACGTGTCCCCGAGCCGCCTGCCGCTGTCCTGCGTGATCGAGCACAAAATGTGGTTCGTGCCAGCTTCTCCAGGCTGCGAGAGACAATGAAGGATATCCGCCGCTACCAGGAATTATTCAAATACCTGATTTCTTTCCTCATTTACAACGACGGTATCGGCACGATCATCGGTGTGGCGGCGATTTATGGTGCCGAGTTAGGCTTTGGCAGTGTGGAATTGATTCTGGCGCTTCTCCTGGTGCAATTTGTCGGCATCCCATACAGCCTGATATTCGGCCGTTTGCCCAGTAAGGCGGAGGTGCGCCGTCCCTTCTACCTGGCTTTTATCCTGTTTAACCTGGTTGCGTTGCCAGTTGTAGGGGTTACTGGTGTGCGCACCCTGCCCGCCAATCTCAGCGGCGCGCCAGCAGCGATTTACGAGAGCAGCGCCAACGCTGCAGGAGAAGGGGTTTACCCGGCTTCCGATCCGTGGATGCAATACCAGGGGCAGTGGCAGGAAGCGGCTGCCCAAACGGATATCCCCGCTGCAATCTACACATCCGATCCTGGAGCTAGAATGGATTTCACCTTCAACGGCCAGCGTGTTACACTGACACACAGTCTGGGTCCGGATCAAGGTATCTGGTCTGTATTGATGAACGACCAACCCATCATCGACCCCGACACCCTCAAACCAATCGTCATAGACGCATACAACCCCACGTTGCGTTATGAAGTGACGCGTACATTCACCGCGGATAGCGTTGGTGAGCACCGGCTGACTCTGGTAAATAGCGGTATAAAAAACCCTGAAAGCTCTGGCACAGGATTTAGCATCTCCTCCATTCAGGTTTTACCTGGGGTCCGCCAGAGCAGCCTGGGATTGATCATCGGTATGATCCTGGCAATCGAAGCCGTTTGTTTGCTGTTGGCATGGCTTTTGGGTAAGCGCTTCTTCACCCGCCTGGCTGAGACATTAGATACCCGCCGCAGCATTCTGCTGGCGTTAATGATCTACAGCGTTGTGGCGGTTTGGGGCTTCTTCTTGGACTCAGTAGTGGAATTTTGGTTTATGGCCTGGATGGTTGCCATTGTGCAGGGCGGCAGCCAGGCGCTCAGCCGCAGCCTTTACGCTGCCATGTCACCGGCGGCAAAGAGCGGTGAGTTTTTTGGCTTGTTTGGCGTTATGGAAAAATTCTCTTCGATTATCGGGCCGCTGCTTTTCGCCGGCGCAGGCATTATTTTTGGCAGCAGCAGACCGGCAGTCCTCAGCCTGATCTTGCTGTTCGTGCTTGGTGGTTACCTGCTTGCTCGTGTTAATATTGAAGAAGGCAAACGCGTAGCTCAGTCAGAAGATGCTAAATTGCTGCATGAAAACAACTAATTGGTACGGGAGAATCCTTGGCAAATCTCAGTGGTGAAAACCGCTCTCAGTATGTACATGATATGTTCACCGGGATCGCCCGGCGCTACGATCTAATGAACCGCATCATGACCGCCGGTCAGGATGTGCGCTGGCGTAAATGGGTGATCAAGCTGGCAGCCCTGCCAGCACAAGGGAGATTGTTGGATTTGGGCGCCGGAACCGGCGACCTGGCGCGCGAGGCCTTGCGGCAGTACCCACAGGCTTTTGTCCTGGCAGCAGATTTTACCCTGGAAATGATGCGAGTGGGCAAGGCTCGCCCTGAAGAAAGTATCGAGGTAAAACACTGGGCGGCTGCAGACGCCCAGAGATTGCCTTTTCCAAATGGATTTTTCGACGCAGTCGTATCAGGGTTTTTGCTGCGTAATCTGAGCAGTGTGGAACAAAGCTTAAATGAACAATTTCGGGTTTTAAAACCCGGCGGGCAGATTGTCACCCTGGATACCAGCCCTCCTCCAGCTAACCTGCTTTCGCCATTTATCCGCTTTCATTTACACACCATCATTCCATTGCTGGGGCGCATCCTTACCGGTCAGGCTGAAGCTTACAAATATTTGCCCGATTCCACCGAAGGTTTTCTCAAGCCTGATCAACTTGCTGCCCGGCTTGAAGCAGCCGGTTTTACCCGCATCGGTTTTAGGCGTTTGATGTTCGGCACAATCGCCATTCACTGGGGGCAAAAACCCGGAGCACAGCATGGATAAATACCGCCCCCGCCTGATCCTTGGCATCAGCGGCGCCTCAGGCGTGCGGCTGGCTATCCGGATGTTGGAAGTGCTGCGCGAGATGCACATCGAAACGCATTTGGTGATCACCCTAGCTGCTCACCAAACGATCCGTCAGGAGACAGACTGGCAGGTTGAGGATGTATTGGCAATTGCCAGCCATCACTACTCCCCAGATGAGATCGATGCCCCAATAGCCTCCGGCTCCTATCAAACCATAGGTATGATCGTGCTGCCCTGTTCGATCAAGACCTTATCGGCAATCGCCAATTCCTACTCCGCCGATTTATTGACGCGCGCTGCCGATGTGACCCTGAAAGAAGGACGCCCGTTGTTGCTGGCAGTGCGCGAGACACCCCTGCATACCGGACATCTGCGTTTGATGAGCCTGGCAGCCCGAGCTGGTGCGGTGATCTTCCCCCCTGTACCTGCGTTTTACACCCAACCACAAACAATGGAAGAATTGATCAATAACCTGGTCGGACGCATGCTGGCACGCATCGGCATTGAGAATGACCTGTACTTGCATTGGAAAGACGATGAGCGTAGATAATCCACGGGATTTTGACAAGGCAGCCCGCTGCGGCGAGCCATCCTATGTCTGGCGCGCCGGGCAGGAACGACGCTTCGATATGGTTTTGCAGGCTGCGGCAGAATGCGCCCGCGGTCGGGTACTTGAAAATGGCTGCGGCGTCGGCATGTACGTGGATCACCTTGCACCAACTGCCAGCCAGGTGACCGGTTTGGAGTATGATCCGGTGCGCGCCGCCGAGGCGCGCCAGTTAACAAGGTCGCATACGAATGTTGAAATCATCAACGCGGCAGGAGAGTACCTGCCCTTTGCAGACAACTCATTCGATTTGATCCTGAGCCATGAGGTGCTTGAACACGTCCAGGATGACCAGGCAGCCGCAGCAGAAATGGCGCGAGTCCTGCGCCCAGGCGGCAGAATGGTGCTGTTTGTGCCCAACCGCGGGTATCCCTTTGAGACCCACGGCGTATACTGGCGAGGACGTTATCATTTCGGCAATACCTTTGGCGTGAATTACCTGCCCCGCGCATTGCGCGACCGTCTTGCGCCGCATGTGCGCATTTACAGCAGCCGCGATCTACAGCGCCTTTTCGCACCCCTACCTCTCCGCCTTGTGGAGCGCACGATAATCTTCGGCGCATACGATAATATTATCGCCCGCAAACCAGCGTTGGGGCGCGTTTTGCGAAAGCTTTTACAAGGATTGGAAAACACCCCATTGCGCTGGTTCGGTTTATCTCATTTTTGGGTTTTAGAGAAAATTTAGGAGCCTATCCCGGCTCATTCAAGGGGTGGCGGAAATCATAAATCCCATCACGTATTTCCCAGGACCGCTCACATTTATCACAAACCAGCGCATTCTCTATCTCCACAAGCCGGTTGCTTTTACAAACCGGGCAGCGAAAGAAATCTCCGTCCTTTGCGGCAAGTGTGTTCCCCTGTGCCTGGGCGCGCACAAATACGCTGGGGGATAATTGCCACCAATTCCCTGTCAATTGGGCAAGTGAATCCATTGCGACCAGCCAGCTTGTGGGTATTAGCTTTTTAAGTAGGGCAATGCGATAATGAGAGACAGTAAGCTGGCGCTGGATGGAGAACTCATTCTGTACAAGCCAGTTTTTCACCGACCTGGGATGGAAGTCATAATTTAGCTCGACAAACTCCACTGGTTCAAGAGAAAACGGGCTCCAGGATTGTTTGCGCAGCAGGTAACGAAGAATCGCCTTGAGATTGAGCTTGTTGGCGTACTCCAGGATGAAGATTGCACCGGTTTGAAGAACCTGCCGGATTTGCGCCAACGCCAACGGCGCATCCGCCATGTGGTGCAGGGTGCGTATCATCGTAGCCGCATCAAACAAACCGGTGACAAATGGCAGGTGATAGACATCAGCCGCTACGTAAATGTAGCGTTCACTTTTCCCCAGGCGAGCCTGTGCTTGCTCCAGTTGAGTGCGCGAGTAATCAAGCAAGACGATGCGTTCGAAACCCTGGTAACGCGGGGTATTTCTGCCAGCGCCCGCGCCCAGTTCAAGCAGCAGACGACCGCTATCCGGCAACAAGCGCTTGAGTGCGATGGCTTCTACGCGATCCTCGTACGCGCGATCACCTTTGTCCCAAAAGGAGCTCTGGTAATCCGAGCCTTCATAACTGCAAACCGGCGGGCTTTCGATGGCGTTTCTCCTGAACAACTAATCTTCAGCGCTGGTCTTGCTGCCGTTATACCCGCGCCCAAACCCCCGGTAACGAAATCCCAACTGCTTCATTTTTTCGGGATCATAAATATTGCGCCCATCAAATACAACCGGGCTCTTCATCAAGCTGCGCAAATATTCCAGGTCGATATTCTTGAATTCGTTCCACTCGGTGATGACCATCAGCGCATCACAGCCTTGGGCCATCGAGTAGACATCATTAAACATCTCTACATCCGGCAGGATAGTACCGGCAAGCTCCATTGCCACCGGGTCGTATGCGCGCACTTGTGCTCCTGCAGCGGCGAGCGCTCTGGCAATATCAATCGACGGCGCGTCGCGCATATCATCGGTGTTTGGTTTGAATGACAGGCCCAACAACCCGACCGATTTTTCCTTGATCCCACCCAGCATGTCCTCCACCCGCTTCACTGCCATGGGACGGCGGTCAGAGTTGATCTCCATCACAGCGTTTAGAAGCTGGGGATGGCGTCCTTTTTCCGCTGCCATATAAGACAGGGCTTTTACATCTTTTGGAAAACAGGACCCGCCGTATCCCAACCCCGCATCGAGGAAGAGCGGTCCGATTCTTTTATCATAGCCCATACCGGCGGCAACTTCTTTAACATCCGCTCCAAGCGCCTCGCAAATATTGGCAATTTCATTGATAAAGGATATTTTTGTCGCCAGGAAAGCGTTCGATGCATATTTGATCATCTCTGCAGTGCGCAGATCAGTGATTACAATCGGTGCTCGTAAAGGCAGGTGCAGTTGGGCAACCTTTTCTGCGGCCTCTGCATCAAGAGAACCCAGCACCGTGCGGTGCGGTTGCATAAAATCACTGATTGCCGATCCTTCGCGCAAAAACTCGGGACAAGAAACCACCGAGAACGGAACGGGTTGGGGCTGGTGTTGGCGCACGATTTCTGCCACCCAGTCTCCGGTGCCCACCGGAACGGTGGATTTATTGACCAGGATCAGCGGTTCGCGCATCATTTTCGCCACAGTTTCAGCCGCGTTGGCAACGTATCGTAGATCGGCCTCACCATCGACACCTTCCGGGGTGCCTACAGCAATGAAAACAAATTCCGTACCTTGCAGACCTTCTTCATACGAGGTAGTAAAGGTCAGCCGGCCGGAATTTACATTGCGTTCAACCAACTCTTTAAGACCCGGTTCGTAAATAGGCATCTCCCCGCGCTTCAAGCCTTCGATCTTCTCCTGGGCGATATCCAGGGCAATCACCCGGTTGCCCAAGTCCGAAAAACAGGCTGCGGTGACCAGACCAACATACCCTACGCCAATAACGCAGATTTGCTTCATATCAGATTTCTCCCAACCAGAGATTTAGATCCTCTTCTCTCGGCCCTTTTTTTGCTCTTATAGATGTAATGAGGTAACAATTCCTGTTTTACACATGCGCGCCAATCTTACCACAAGTCTTATTTATTCACACAAGAACCCCATCTATCGTTGATAACAGTCATCTTTTTGGGGTGATGTCTGTCACTTGTGAATTGGTCAAAAACAGTCTAAAATATTAAAGATAAATCCTATCCGTAAGACCTTATAAGGGAGTTTATTCGATGCAAATTACCCGACAAGCTGACTACGCCGTTCGAGCAGTAGTCTACCTGGCAAAATTAGGATCTGACAAACGCGCTGCGACCAGCCAGATTGCGCAGGAGCAGCAGATACCACCTTCATTTCTGGCAAAGATTGTCTCGCAATTATCGGTTGCAGGTTTGCTGCAAACCTCTCGAGGCGCCAGGGGGGGCGTTTCCCTGGCAAAATCGCCGGATGAAATTTCTCTGCTTGAGGTCGTTGAAGCGATTGATGGCCCAATACTTATCAATGAATGCGTAGCCAGCAGCGGCGTATGCTCTTTTGGCGATTCTTGCCCCATTCGCCCCATCTGGTGTGAAACGCAATCTGTATTTGTCACCAAGCTGAGAAACACAAAATTTGGTGATTTAATCAAAAACGGGAACAGCCTGGAACCAGCAGCCTAGCAGAACTAAACACCAGATAAACCGGTCTGCCAGAGACTTTAGAGCTCTTCTGTTCTAAACGCCTGGCAGGCGCTTATTCAAGCACATACAGATTTCTGGATTGTCTACCCCTCATGTCGTATAATCAGGCGTGAGGGCTTTTTCTTTATCAAATTCTAGGAGGTCAACATGTCTAACCCACGGGTAATCAGGGCGCCGCGCGGTACACAACTGCATTGCAAATCTTGGCTCACCGAAGCCGCTTACCGCATGATCCAGAACAATCTTGATCCAGAAGTAGCCGAACGGCCGATGGATCTGGTTGTCTACGGTGGGCGCGGGCAAGCCGCGCGTAATTGGGATGCCTTCGACAGCATTCTCGAGTCGTTGCTGCAGCTTGAAAATGATGAAACGTTGCTGGTCCAATCCGGCAAACCTGTTGTCGTATTTAAAACCCACGAAGATGCACCCCGTGTGTTAATTGCCAACTCCAACCTTGTGCCGCACTGGGCTACCCAGGAGAATTTCGACCGCCTCGCTGCACAGGGGTTGATCATGTTCGGTCAAATGACCGCAGGCTCCTGGATCTATATTGGAACCCAAGGCATCGTGCAAGGCACATACGAAACCCTGAGCGCATTAGCCAAGCAACGAGGCTGGGGTTCTTTGAAGGGAAAATTTGTCCTGACTGCAGGCCTGGGCGGTATGGGTGGTGCACAACCCCTGGCCGTCACCATGAATGAAGGTGTGGGTCTGGTGGTGGAAATCGACCCTGAACGCGCTCGCCGTCGCCAGGAGATTGGATATATCGACCTGGTAGTCGATACCCTGGAAGAAGCCATGACCTTGGTGGAAGAATGCAAGGAACAGAAAATCCCTAAATCGATCGGGGTAATCGGCAATGCGGCAGACATCTATCCAGAACTGGTGCTGCGCGGGGTGATCCCAGACGTGGTCACAGATCAAACACCAGCGCACGACGTTTTGATGTATGTGCCTTCCGGGTTGAGTCTGGCTGCCGCCGATGTGATGCGCAAAACAGACCCGACTGAGTATGAGCGACTATCGATGAAATCCATGGCAAAACATGTAGAAGCCATGCTGGCATTTCAAAAGGCCGGCGCAGAAGTCTTCGATTACGGCAACAACCTGCGCCAGCGTGCCTATGATTACGGGGTGACAAACGCCTTTGATTTCCCCGGGTTTGTCCCAGCCTATATTCGCCCCTTGTTCTGCGAGGGCAAAGGGCCTTTCCGTTGGGTTGCCCTGTCCGGTGATCCAGAAGACATCTACCGCACCGATGAAGCGGTGATGGAGCTTTTCCCCGAAGATGAAGCCTTGCACCGCTGGATGAAGATGGCGCGTGAAAAAGTGCCCTTCCAGGGTTTACCGTCACGCATCTGCTGGCTGGGGTATGGCGAGCGTGCCAGGGCAGGCCTAAAGTTCAACGAATTGGTGGCAAAAGGCCTGGTAAAAGCACCGATTGTCATCGGGAGAGATCACCTGGATGCCGGTTCGGTTGCCTCGCCCAACCGGGAAACTGAGGGCATGCGCGATGGCTCGGATGCAATCAGCGATTGGCCGATTCTCAATGCTCTGGTCAATGCCATCGGCGGCGCTACCTGGGTATCTTTCCATCATGGCGGCGGCGTCGGTATCGGCTTCAGCCAGCATGCAGGACAGGTCATCGTCGCCGATGGAACCCCTGAAGCAGCCCGCCGCCTGGAACGAGTGCTTACAACCGATCCCGGAATGGGTGTTGTGCGCCATGTGGATGCAGGCTATGACATCGCAATCGCTGCAGCAGAGCGGCACGGCATAAAAATACCCATGCTCAAATGACTATACCCGATCTGCTTGGGCATTATGAAATCGCCGCTCTCCTGGGCAGTGGAGCGTACAGCGAGACTTATCGCGCGCGCGATATCTCCCGCAACCGTGCAGTTGCGCTCAAACTGCTAAAACCCGATCAATTCCCCGAGCAGGTTGATCCATTGGTCTTCCTGGATCAAGCTCAACAGGCGGGTGATCTCTTCCACCCGCACCTGGCCTGGGTTTGGGAAACGGGCGAGGTGGATGGAACCTATTTCATAGCCGAGCGTTTTATCGACGGGCGGTCTCTGGCACAGGTGCTTGAAGAAAACGGCCCACTAAGTTACCAACAGGCTCAAAAGATCATCGGTCAAATCGCCCAGGGATTGGAATTTGCCCATGGACTAGGTTGGGCGCACGGTGACGTAAAACCTGGCAACATCCTGCTGCATCCTGAATTAGGCGCGGTTTTAACCGGGTACGGCACATCCCTGGCGATCCAGGCATTGGGCTTATACTCTAACGCACAATGGTTATGGGGATCATCCTTTTACACCGCGCCTGAAATCTGGCAGGGGATGCAGCCAACTGCGGCCGCTGACCAATACGCGTTGGCGTGCAACTTTGTTGAAGCCGTAAGCGGCAAAAAGTTATTCGGCGCTCCTACCCGGGATGAAGTTAAAGAAAAACACCTGACAGAATTTCAGGCGCCTGCCAGTTGGTCGGTGATAATGCCCTGGGCAGCAGCGAAAGCGGTTCAGCGCGCGCTCGAGCGCAACCCGGTGAAGCGTTTTCCTGGGGTGCGCATATTTGCCGAAGCGCCAGAGAAGCTGGCCGCCGAGGTAATCCATGATCCTAAAATGTTTGCGGAGCGCGAGTTGCAGACTCGCCGCTGGCAAGAGATGCAAGAGATTGCCAGGAAAGAGACCGAAGAAGCTTCCAGGCTGGCGGCATTGGAACAAGCCAGGCTGGAAATAGAAGAAGAAATCCAAAACCCGGTACAGTCGCCGCACGCAGAACCAGAAACCGGCGAATTAGAACCTGCGGCTATAGCAGCGCAAGAAATCCCGATATCAACCCCCAGGCCGAGAAAATCGCGCCTGGCAAGGAGCTTGCGCTGGTTGATTTGGGTGGGGCTCATGCTGGGTATCACAGCCTTGCTCGGCTTCTGGTTAAACGAGCGCGCCTCCAACCTTGTGCTGCAGCCATCTGAAACACCCTCGGAGACGCCTGCCAACCTGGTAACCACAATATCGCCGCAACCGGCATCCAGTACAACCCCAACCGGCGTAAACACAGCGACGAGCACCTCTACCAGTATACCGACTACAACCCTTACCTTCACACCGACTTCCACGATCACCATGACGAGCGCACCATCCCCCACCACGACGGTCACACCAGCGCCAAGCCCGACACCTGAAATCAACAACAGCGATTCGATATCAAATAGCTACCGGCCGCTGCAAACAAAAGCCCCACCTGTTCGTTAGGCAATCATCGCCAGGCTGGAGAAAAGAAGCATGTCCAAAGAGAAAAAGCATAGATGGTATTTATCACCCGCATTTTGGTTTTTAATTTCAGCTATTGCCATCGCCATCATTACTGTAACCGGGCCAGAGGAAAAGACACTGGGAGCGAACGCACGCATCGTTTATTTGCACGGCGCCTGGGTATGGACAGCCCTGGCAGGGTTTGTCTGTGCGGCCATTTCAGGTGCTGCAGGCTTGATCACCGGTCGCGAACTGTTCCACAATTGGTCCACCGCCCTGGGCAGGACTGGCTTAATTTTCTGGATCACTTATCTGCCAGTATCACTCTGGGCAATGCAAACCAATTGGAACGGCTTGTTCCTGGCGGAACCGCGCTGGAGATTTGCCTTCGTCTTTGCTATCTTTGGCCTCCTTTTTCAGCTAGGCCTGGCGCTGATCAATAGACCCCTGTGGATATCTGCAGGCAATATCCTCTTTGCCATCTTGCTCTTTATCGGATTGCTCAGCACAGAAGATGTAATGCACCCACCCTCGCCCATACCACTGACCGACGCCCCGAGCATCCAGGTGGTCTTCACGGTCATGCGGGGTTTTATGCTATTGGCTGCCTGGCAAGTGGCGCGCTGGCTGTATCAAACGCAAGTTGTGCGCAAAAATCCAGGAAAAGTACCCGCAGACACTAAACCGGCTTGAAAAACAACCTCTTCACCAAGATCCTCATTTTTATCATCATCCGTATCGTGATTCACACCCCGGTGCGGATGATCTACC
>CAZTMX010000071.1:0-2977 GCA_964614855.1 uncultured Anaerolineaceae bacterium
CGGTCTACCCGTGATCGCCACCCAGGTATCCGGTACAAAGGATGTCGTGCTTCACCGTGAAACAGGCCTGCTGGTGCCCCCTGGAGATGTCGAGCAGCTGCGACAGGCAATACTTCAATTTCATTCAGACCCAGAAACCGCAAAACGAATGGGCGATGCCGGGAAATCTCGTGTCACAGAGTTCTTCAGTGCAGAAAACCAGGCGCAGTCGCATATCAAGCTTTATCAAGAACAGTGGAATTTGACTTTCAGGAAGGGACTATGAAAACACAACCAGTTTTTATTGCGGGACCGGACCGCAGCGGTACGACACTTATCTATGCATTTCTTGCTTCGCACCCGAACATCTCCATGGTTCGCCGCACGAATATGTGGCGCTATTTTTACCAGCGTTATGGAGACCTTGCAGAAAACGACAATTTCGAGCGCTGCCTGACGGACATGCTTCGTTATAAGCGCATGGGGGTGCTTAACCCTGACCCCGAGCGTATTCGCGCTGAATTCCGGCAAGGTGAGCCGGGTTATGGACGTTTGTTTGGATTGATGCACAGCCATCACGCTGAGAATATGGGGAAACCGCGTTGGGGAGATAAATCGCTGCATACCGAGCATTACACACAGGGTCTTTTTCAGGAATTCCCCCTGGCAAAAGTCATCCATATGACCCGCGATCCAAGAGATCGATATGCTTCGGTTAAGAAGCGCCACGGGCGAACTGTAAACCGGGTGGGTGCTTCGCTGGGTCGCTGGCTGTATTCGATGC
Source organism: uncultured Anaerolineaceae bacterium (assembly GCA_964614855.1). Classification (GTDB taxonomy): domain Bacteria; phylum Chloroflexota; class Anaerolineae; order Anaerolineales; family UBA4823; genus CAWJHE01. The sequence goes on from CAZTMX010000071.1 coordinate 764, forward strand.
GCGCCGCTTACCGCAACCTGAATAAGTACCCTGATAATTACCGCATTGTCACCTATGAGCAGCTGGCAAGACAACCCCAACAGACACTCAAGGCTGTGTTTGATTTCCTGGGTGAGGAATATACCGAACAGGCTCTGACAATGTCGGGTGCAGCTGATTACCGCGACAGTGGTGGAAATAGCTCATTCGAAACAATCAAACCAGGGACGGTTTCCACAAACTCCATCGGACGATTTCGCCAGGTGCTTAGCAAAGGCGAGATTTCATATATTCAGAAGTTCGCTGGAGCCGAAATGGAAATGCTGGGATATGAACTTGAGCCAATATCCCTACCAATTCAGGAGAAATTCACCTTCCTGAGCGAAGCCCCGGTGAATCTCGCGCGCATGGTTGCCTGGGTGACCCTGACCGCCATAAAAATTAAGCGCGGCGAGCCGATCCCACCCAACCGCATGGCTGCAATCGCTTGAAAGCCCTGGCATTATGAAACTTGTTTACATTATCGGCTCCTATCCGGTGCTGACCACCACGTTTATCGATCGGGAAATCCAGCTCTTACGCGCCTGGGGTATCTCACTGCGCATCATCGCCATCCGCCAGCCTCAAACAGCCCTATCACCTGAGCAAGAAGCCCTTCGCAAAGATGTCTCCTACATGCTGCCCTTGAATGTCATGAGCTTCTTGAAGGGCCACTTGCATTTTCTGCTCCGTAAACCTGCAGTCTATTTTAGTTTGCTGTTTTCATTGATCAAACGCCCTCACCCGCATCCGCAAGATATTTGGAAAACAGTGCTACATTTTTTGGAAGGCGTGTACGCCGCACATCTGATCCGCCAGGACGCCTGTGATCACATCCATGCTCATTTTGCTGACAGAGCCGCCACCGTGGCGCTGGTAGCCAGCCGCTTACTGGATATTTCCTACAGCCTGACGGCGCATGCGGCAGATATATTTGTCCATCCTGTCTTGCTGACCGAAAAAATCAGCAACGCCAGTTTCGTTGCTACCTGCACGGCCTACAACCGGACGCATCTAACCACCCTGGTTGGTGAGGCTGTCCAACCCAAGATCAAGTGCATCTACCATGGTCTGGACACGAGCCATTACCAGGGTTTCCAACAGCCTGCTTCAGAATTAATACGCATTCTCGCCGTAGGACAGTTGAAGGAGAAAAAGGGGTTCCAATACCTGATCCAGGCCTGCCGGTCCTTGAAAGACCTGGGGTATGACTTTGAGTGCGGCATCATAGGTGAAGGTCCGTTGCACCAGGCTCTGGATGAACAAATCCGGACGTTGAAGTTGGAAGGAAACGTCACATTGTACGGCGCGCTGCCTCACCAGGAAGTCATCCAGAAATACCGCCAGGCATCCATCTTCGTCCTGCCGTCCGTCTTAGGAGCGGATGGCGATCGAGATGGGATACCCAATGTGATCCTGGAAGCCTTGGCGATGCAGCTTCCAGTGATCTCAACCGCACATTCGGGTATCCCTGAAGTCATCCAGAATGGCGTGAACGGACTGCTGGTATCACCCACCGATGCACCCGCCCTGGCAAGCGCCCTGGTTCGCCTGATCGATAATCCTGGATTGAGACGTACCCTCGGAGCTACCGGCCGGCAGGTGGTCCTGGACCGCTTTGACCTGGAGAGAAATGTTCGCTGCCTGTTTCAGGAATTTCAACGATCCATCGAGGCCGCATGAACAAATCGCTAAGTATTTCTTCGTTATTTTTGGTCTGGGGACCGCCCAGCCACGGGCCTCGCAGCCAGGTTTTCGCTCGAGGGCTGGGCATTAAGGATATTCATTTTATTTACACAACAACAAAGAGAGGTGCGTTTATCGCTCCATTCAAATATCTGTTCCAGGCAGTAAAAACCATCCAACTTTTATTCAAGAAACGACCTGGCGTGGTTTTTGTCCAAAGCCCGCCCAGCCTGGCTGTGCTCTTCGTTTTCTTGTACTGCAAGTTGACCGGCAGCCAATATGTCATCGATGCGCACAGTGCAGCTTTTACATATCCAATTTGGACACGACCACGCTGGCTGCACCGCATCCTGGCTCGCCAGGCGGTTGCAACAATCGTCACAAACGAGCATTTAGCAGAGAAGGTCCAACAAACCGGCGCGCAGGCTTTCATCTTGAGAGATATCCCCACCACTTTTTCCAAAGACCGGAATTATCCGGTGGTAGGGGATTTCAACGTTGTCGTCATCA
>CAZTMX010000071.1:2987-13529 GCA_964614855.1 uncultured Anaerolineaceae bacterium
ATGAACCGCTGGCTGAAATCCTGGCAGCGGCAGCCCAGCTTAAGCATATGACGTTCTATGTCACAGGCAGGATACGCAGTAACGCCAGGTCAGTCATCGAAGGTGCACCTGAGAATGTGATCTTCACCGATTTCCTGCCCAACGAACAATATTATGCGCTGCTGGCGTCTTGCCAGGTGGTTCTGTGCCTGACCACACGTGATCACACCATGCAGCGGGGCGCCTGCGAGGCGTTGTGGATGGGGAAACCGGTCATTACTTCAGATTGGCGCTTACTGCGAGAATATTTTTACAAAGGGGCGATCCATGTCAACAACAGCCAACAGGAGATTATTAAAAGCCTTGTGGAGATGGAGATTGCTCGCGGGTTGTACCAGGAGCAGATACTGGAGTTACAGGCTGTCAGGAAAGATGAATGGCTGGAGAAAATCGGCAAGCTTGAGCAATTGATTGGGGCTCAAGCAAATTAACAAGGTTTTCTCTTTATCGGATTATTTGGCTATCAATTTATCGTTATGGAGGTAACTGTGGCAAATATCAGTGTTTTTGGTTTAGGGTATGTGGGTGTGGTTCTATCAGCCTGCCTGGCTGAAAACGGGCATCGTGTGACAGGGATCGATGTCAGCCCGGTGAAAGTGGATATTATCAACCGCGGACGCAGCCCAATTATCGAAGAAGGCATGAACGAATTGGTAGCTCGCAATATCAATACAGGACGCTTGATCGCAAAATCGGATGCAGAAGATGGGATATGCGACAGCGATATATCCTTCATCTGCGTGGGCACGCCAAGTGAGGCAAATGGGAACATCGACCTGTCCCATGTCCGGAATGTTTGTGAGCAAATCGGTCGGGCGCTGGCGGTTAAGACCACTTACCATGTGGTGGTGGTGCGAAGTACCATGCTACCCGGCAGTACAGAAGAAGTGGTAATTCCAACCCTGGAAAAATCATCGGGAAAGCAAGCCGGACGCGATTTCGGTGTTTGTTTCAACCCCGAATTCTTGCGCGAAGGCAGCTCCATCGCGGACTTTTACAACCCACCTTTTACCATCATCGGTTCTTCCGATCAAAAAGCTGCGCAAATCGCTGCATCGGTCTATTCCATGCTCAGCGCTCCGTGTTTCCAGGTGGAAATCAAGGTGGCAGAGATGGTGAAGTATGTCAACAATGCATTTCATGCATTGAAAGTCTCCTTTGCAAATGAGATTGGGAATATCTGCAAACAGCAGAACATCGACAGCCATGCTGTTATGGATATTTTCTGCCAGGATACAAAGCTCAATCTTTCCCCGTATTACCTGAAACCTGGTTTTGCATTTGGAGGCTCCTGCCTGCCAAAGGATTTACGGGCCTTGTTATATCACAGCAACCGCCATGATCTCAAGACGCCGGTCTTGCAAGCCATCCTGCCCAGCAACGATTGGCAGATAGACAGGGCATATCAGGTTATCAAGAGCACCGGGCGAAAGAAAGTTGGCGTGTTAGGTTTTAGCTTCAAAGACGGAACCGATGACCTGCGCGAAAGCCCGATTGTGGAATTGATTGAGACCCTGATCGGCAAGGGCTACCAGGTAAAGGTATATGACCGGAATGTCTCCCTGGCGAACTTGCATGGAGCTAACCGAACCTATATTGAGCGGGAAATCCCCCATATTTCCAGCTTGATGACCGATACCATGGAAAGCATCCTGGAGTCCAGTGACATTGTTGTTATCGGCAACAAATCACCAGAATTTTCTGATGTGCTCACCAGATTGCGCGAAGGGCAGACTGTCATCGACCTGGTGCGCATTTCGAATGGCTATCGCTCGCTAAACGGTCAGTACCACGGGATAAACTGGTAAGAGGTATCGCCAAACATGGCAGATAAACAAAAACCACACGGTGAGAAACGCTCAAGGCTAATTGTGCGCTGGGTTCTTGGCGCCTTAATGCTCTTGACCGGGCTCATGCTCACATCCTTTTCTATTCCTAGTGAGGTTGGAGAGCCTGGTCCTTACGGCGTTTGGGTCAAAGCCAAATCGATTACTTCACAACGCCTGGTGGATGAAGTGTTGGATCGCGCTGAGGCTGGTGGTTTTGGTGCGGTTTTTGTAAATGTTTTTTATGAAGGACAGGCGTATTACAGAAGCTCCCTGGTTCAGAAATCCGAGAAAGTGAAACTCGATTTTGATCCATTGGCTTATATGGTCCCCGAAGCACACCGGCGCGGCATTGAAGTACATGCCTGGTTTATGATCGGCAAAGTTGGCGACGAGGAGAGCTCCCCCATCCTAAATAATCATCCAGATTGGGCTCAAGTAAGCCTGGATGGCGAGCCTACCTATTGGTTAAACTTCAACCGTCCGGATGTCAGAGAATTTCTGCGCCGGTTGGTGACTGAGATGGCAGTGAAATACAACGTGGATGGCGTGCACCTGGATTACACGCGTTATCCAGGCTCAAATTGGAGCTTTGATCCATACACCATCAAGGACTTCAAAGCGAAAACCGGGATCGATCTTAACCGCTTGCGGTTTACCGGACTTCCAGCTTTTGGAACCCTCGAAGGCAACCCACTGGTACGTCCTGCATCTGCCCAGGTGCTGGCTGAATTTTCCAATGGACTGCCAGCCGTCACACTCAACGAATACGGTGAAGGAAAAGTCCTGCTAATCAACTGGGATGCGACCGAAAGGGATATCGCTGCAGGCGGAGCGATCCTTGACCAGGGTGTTCGATACCTGCTCGGCCCAGGTGGGAGGGTGGTGTTGCTTCGCTCACAAGTCAACGCAGCAAAATACGACCTCGACAGTTACGACAAGGTGGGGAAGTGGTTGCACCACCTGGGATGGGAATTTGAAATAGCAGGCGATGATGAAATCATCGATCTTGATACTCGTTCGGTGCTTGTGTTGCCAAACGTATATATAATCGCTGCCCCCACAGCCAATGCTCTTCAGGGATTTGTTAAGAACGGCGGCGATATCATTTTTATCGATGGGCCGACACCGTCGATGTACTTGCCTTCATTGCGAGCGATTACAGGAATGTCCGCCAGAGGGAGATATTTTCACCAGCCGCTCATGATCAATCCGTTGGTAGATCACCCCATTCTGCCAGAGAAATCATGGGATACCAGCATTGAGGTTTATCAGAAGTGGAACTTGACCTGGAACGAATATCGCCAGCAAGGGATCACCCAGACGGTGCGTGAAATCTATCGTTCCGTTAAAAACCTGCGGCGTGACATAACGGTTTCGCTAACCATCACGTCCGACATAGAAGAAGCCGATAATCGATTTATGCAGGATTGGCGTGCCTGGCTTGATGAAAACACTGTTGACTTGCTGATCCCGCGCGGCTACGCCGACACAGCCAAAGAATTATCCTCAATCATTGGAGAATGGAAACTGGTAACAAAAGAATTTCCTGGCAAAATCCAAATCGGATTGAGCGCTTATCTTGGCTCTGATCAGTCAACGAATGGCAAACCCACCCACCAAATGGTCTCAGAGATCTTAGCAGTGCTGGCGGCTGGGTTTGATAATTTTGTGATTTTCAGCCTGGAAAGCATGTCAGACGAACAACTTAATGAACTTAAGGCGAATTTTTCAACTACCGAATAATGCAAGATCGTATGTGCATACTTCATAACACGTGGAGCAAAATATGATGAGCCAGAACCAAATACCAACCGAGCCACTAAAGAGGCACTGCATGATCGTTCATGCATATTATCCGATCGGCGAACCGCGAGTCGAAAGGGAGGCAACTGCATTGGTTAGCGCAGGCTTTGAGGTGGATATCTTGTGTTTACAGAACCAGGACGAACCACGCGAGGAAATGATCGACGGCGTTCGCATCTACCGTTTGCCGGTCAAACGCCACAAGGGAAAAGGAATTGCGGTTCAATTGGCTGAGTACCTGACCTTCTTTCTTCTCTCTTTGTATTGGGTGACTCGATTGCATCTCAAACAAAGGTATTCTGTCGTTCAGGTGCACAACCTGCCAGATTTCTTGATCTTTTCCGCCCTGGTCCCCAAGTTGATGGGCGCCCGCCTTATCTTGGACCTGCACGATTTGATGCCCGAATTCTACGCCGGTCGTTTTGAAAAGAGTATGGACGGCTTCCCCATTCGGGTTTTGCGCTTCCAGGAATGGCTTTCCTGCGGGTTTGCAGACCAGGTGATCACCGTCACCGGGCTGTGGCGGGAGACCTTAATCAACAGAGGGGTTCGCCCCGAGAAAATCCATGTGGTAATGAACGTCGCCAATGACAAGATATTTCAACGACATTTGAGGTCAATGCCAGCTTTGAGTGATGGAAACGCATTCAGCCTTATTTACCATGGGAACCTTGCGCATCGTTACGGGATCGATATCGCAATCGAAGCGATATCTCTCCTTAAAGCAGATATCCCTGGCATCCACCTTACCATTCACGGTAGGGGTGAATATCTGGATGCCCTACAGGAAAAAACCAGGGAACTCAACCTGGAAGATCACATTGATTTCAGCACCCAATACGTTCCCACGCATGAATTGCCCGGGGTAATCAGCAGCGCTCATGTTGGACTGGTGCCGTATCGCAAAGATGTATTTACCGATGGCATCTTACCCACCAAAATGATGGAATATGTCGTGATGGGTATACCGGTAATCGCTGCCAGTACGACAGCCATTTCCAATTATTTCAATTCAGATATGGTGCGATTTTTTCAACCGGGTGATGCCTTCGGGCTGGCAAATTGTATCTTATCACTTTATCACAACCAGGAACAACTTGCCCTGCTTGCAACTAATGCCGACAGATTTAATGAGCAATACAATTGGAAGAAGGTGGCGTCCGGTTATGTGGCTAATGTAATGCAACTTAATTACACCAGCTAAAAGATCCAAGCCGAAAGACCGTTATTCTTTATCAGGCGGCAGGCTGGCGATTTGCAGCCAGTAAGTACCGATCGCATTGATAGCGTTTAACAGACCGATATAGCTGACCGGTTTGGTGACATAACCATTGACGCCCAGATCATAGGAGCGGCTGATATCCTCTTCAGATTTTGAGTTGGTGAAGACCACAACCGGAATTTGGCGTAGATTTTCGTCCTTCTTGATGACTTCCAGCACCTCGCGCCCATCCATCAACGGCATATTGAGATCCAGGAGGATCAGCCCAGGGCGCGGATACATATTTGCATCCGAGTATTCCCCGCGCCGGTAGAGATAATCCAGCAATTGTTCGCCATTTTCGACTACCTGCAACTCATGTGAAATTCGGCATTCAGTAAGCGCTTCACCGATGAGATATCGATCTTCCGGGTCATCTTCTACCAGTAGAATTGTCACCGGTCTTGAATTCATCATAATAAATCCTCCTTCCGCTGTATCAAAGGCAGTTCTACGATAAATGTTGCACCCTGGTCTGGGACGCCTGTGCCGGTGATGCTCCCATTGTGCCGCTCAACAATCTTACGGCAAATAGCCAATCCCATCCCGGTACCTTGATATTCATGATTACCATGCAAGCGTTCAAATGGTTGAAAGATACGCCTGGCGTATTTTTCGTCAAAACCGATGCCATTATCACTGACCGTGATCTTTGCCATCGAAGGTGAGCCATCTGCACCGTTAGATCGTTCGGCAGGCGATCCAGAACCATTATAGCGGATGTCAATCCTCGGTGCTTGCCCTGTTTTTGTAAACTTTAGCGCATTGGAAATCAGATTTTGAAAAAGCTGGTACATCTGATCAGGATCAGAATCGATAGCGGGTAATTGCTCAACCGCGATCTGTGCCTGGGTGCTTTCTATCTTATATTCCAGGTCAGAGATCACCTGTTTTACAACCAGGTTTAGATCTGTAGACACAAAAGGCTTTGCTCGTGATGTAATGCGCGAGTAATCCAGCAAGTCCAGCAGCAAATTCTGCATCCGGCTGGCTGAGTCATTAATTATCTTGAGATAGGAGGAAGCTCGCTCGTCCAGGACTTCTACATAACGCTGCTGTACCAAATCACTAAACACCTGGATTTTGCGCAATGGTTCCTGCAAATCGTGGGATGTGATGCTGTTAAAATCCTGTAGTTCCCGGTTGCTTTGCTCCAGGTTAATCGCATACGCTCGCAAAGCCTCGTCAGCTTTTTGCCGTTCTATTTCTCTTTGCTCGAGCGATTCCGCCATCTGATCAATCGATTGGGAGAGCAAGCCGATTTCACCATTCTCATAAGATGCGCCTGTTCTCGTATTCAATTCACCCGAAGCTAATCGCTGCGTGGTATTCACCAGGGCGCGAGTCTGGCGTACCAACATGAATTCGCCCAGGTACCAGGCAAACCCGGCCACCAGGACTGCAGCTAAAGCCAAAAAAGCCAGGTTGCGCATCATCTTATTATTTGCATCTGCAAATGCTAAAGAGGCAGGAGTACTGATGGCGACCAATACTTGCTGCTCTTCGCTCCACAAGGGTGTAAACGCGTACAACATGCGCATCCCATCAGAATTGTTCATACTGATGGTCCCCTGGCGCTGGGCAAACATCTCCTGGAATGCATGCACATCGTTTGTCTTCTTTCCAACCCAGTAGTCGGGAAACGGATAATGAGCGAGGATGGTACCTTCCTGATCTGTAACCGTAAGCGTTGAACCTTCTGGTAGTTGTGACTCTTTTGCCAGGGCATTGAACCAGTTGAGGTCAATCCCGGCATTCACTACGCCGATCAATCTGTCATCGTCTGTGTAAACCGGATATCCCAGCGAAATGACACCTTCGCCGCTTTCACGACAGATGTGGTAAGTACTTACAGTAAATCCTTTCCCGAGAATAAGGTTGTTGTAATGGGGACAAGATTTTAGATGGTCTGGAGACTCACCCGGTGTGCTGCAGATGATATTCCCTTCCAGGTCTGCCAGGTAAAAACCTGTGTAGAACGGGTAATGCTCATCCACCAGATGAGAAAAGATATGACCGCAGTCGGTCATTTCATTCTCTTTAATTCCGGCTACATGCGCCAGGGCAATGAGAAAGCCGCGCGTGTTTTCCACCAGCAGCTCCTGGTTTGCAGCTGCCAGGGTGACAATGCGCATGGCGTCTTCTTGCGCTTTCTGCTCTGCCAGTGTTCGCTGTTCAAAACCCGTGATGAGGATGATTGCCAGAGCTGGCAAGACAGAAAGCAGGACGATAAGAACCAGGCGGGTACGTAATTGCGAAAACCAACGTTTCAAAGCGCCCTCGATTGAACCTCCATCCATTATCAAGGAGATTCTCTACCCGTTTACTCTTCTCGTGTTGAAGCTTGATATTGAGATTAACCTATATTATAACAAACTTTGACGAATTCTATCCAATAAAGCCATTTGCTGAAAAGCACTTTAAGCTGGGCACCATCATTAATCACGTTCAACGATATGCTGTCAGCCCTTTAATGCGGTATCAACAATCACCTGGGCTTCCGACTGAATTATGCTCAAGTGCTCTGCACTGATAAAACTTTCAGCATAAATTTTATACACATCTTCCGTGCCCGAGGGGCGGGCGGCAAACCAGCCGTTTTCAGTAAGCACCTTTAACCCACCGATTGGCGCATCATTGTAAGGCGCCCTGGTCAACCTGGCGGTGATCGGTTCTCCAGCGAGCTCCTGGGCTTGCACCTTTTCTGGCGATAAACTTGCCAGGATTGTTTTTTCAGCCGGTCCGGTGGGCGCGTCTTTGCGCGCGTACCAGGCCTTACCGAATCGCCCTTCCAGGTGTTCATAATGCTCACCTGGGTCTCGCCCCGTAACAGCCAGGATTTCCGCTGCCAGCAAATCCAGGATAAACCCATCCTTATCCGTGGTCCAGGTTGTGCCGTCACGGCGCAGGAATGAAGCGCCTGCACTCTCTTCACCGCCAAAGCCAAACGACCCATCCAGCAAACCATCCACAAACCATTTAAAGCCTACCGGTACTTCACACAGCTTCCTTCCAAGATGAGCTGCCACCCGGTCAATCATCGAGCTTGAAACCAGGGTTTTACCAACAGCCACATCCCTTCCCCACCCCGGCCTGTTTTGGAACAGGTACCAGATTGCTGTCGCCAGGTAGTGGTTCGGATTCATCAACCCCAGGCTGCGCGTAACAATCCCGTGCCGGTCAAAATCCGTATCATTGCCAAAAGCGATATCATATTTATCCTTGAGATTGACCAGGCTGGCCATGGCATAGGGTGAGGAACAATCCATGCGGATTTTGCCGTCGTGATCCAGGGTCATAAATGAAAAGGTAGGGTCGATATGAGGGTTCACGATGTGCAAGTTGAGCCCATAGGTGTCCGCAATAGGCGCCCAAAACTCAACCCCCGAGCCGCCCATTGGATCCACACCGATCTTTAGACCCGAAGACGAGATTGTCTCCATATCGATAATGTTCTTCAGGTCCTCGACATACGGCTGGACGTAATCCACATGCTGGGTGGTGGAGGCTTTGAAGGCTTTTTCGAACGGTATACGCTTTACGCCAATCATGCCATGCGCCAGGATGGCATTCGCTCGATCCTGTATCCACCGGGTGGTAGTGGTATCGGCAGGGCCGCCTGATGGCGGGTTATATTTAAAGCCGCCATCGCCAGGCGGGTTATGCGAGGGGGTGATTACCACTCCATCCGCCAGGCCAGCTGTCCGGCCACGGTTGTATGCCAGGATGGCGTGGGAGATCACCGGGGTCGGTGTATACCCCAACCCTTGTTGGATCCTGACCTGCACATCGTTTGCAGCAAACACTTCAACTGCCGAGTACAATGCGGGCTCTGAGAGCGCATGCGTATCCATACCCAGGTACAAAGGTCCTTGGAACCCTTGCGCTGCCCGGAATTCACAGATCGCCTGGCTGATTGCCAGGATGTGCGATTCGTTGAAGCTGTGCTTCAGGGATGATCCGCGATGACCAGAAGTGCCGAAGGAGACCCGGTGAGCGGGGTTTTCAGGATCTGGTTGGTAAGCGTAATAAGCAGAGACTAATCGCGGCACATTGATCAGAACTTCATACGGAGCTTTCTTGCCTGCATGCGGATGTACAGTCATGTCAATTTCCTTCATAATTAATATTTATATCTGTCTGAATTATCTCCACCGCCAGACAGCCTTTGGGTAGCAAATCAAACAAGGAAAGAACCTGGATTCATCTCCGTTTCACCTGATGACCAAGTCATTAAATTCAAGTTTAGATGGATTATACAAGATATTTGAAATATTCTAAAGCAAGCTATGGAGCTTCTGGATTGTTGTTTACTCCATCAGATAAAGGAGCCTGCTGGCGTGTATAATACGGCAGACAAGTGTGACAATACTTCCGCTTTCTGCTCATACCCACCAGACATGGTACCCAGCATGGCACAACAGCAGGCAAAAGCGTTCAATAACTGTGTAGCTTGAAGATTTTTCGCGAAAGGAATGATATGCAGCACGAACCCAAACACCTACAGGACCTGGCAATCAATACCATCCGTTTTTTATCCGCCGACGGCGTACAGCAAGCCAACTCCGGTCACCCAGGGCTGCCGATGGGCACTGCACCCATGGCTTACACCATCTGGACCCGGCATTTGCGCCACAATCCAACCAATCCGCACTGGCCCGACCGGGACCGCTTTATCCTTTCAGGCGGTCACGGCTCTATGCTGCTATATTCGCTGCTCCACCTGAGCGGGTATGATCTCTCCCTGGATGAACTCAAACGCTTCCGCCAATGGGGCAGCCTGACTCCCGGTCACCCAGAATTTGGGGTTACCCCGGGTGTAGAGACCACCACCGGACCGTTGGGGCAGGGTTTTGCCAACGGCGTCGGCATGGCGATGGCAGAAGCGCACCTGGCAAAGGTGTACAACCGGCCGGGTCATGAGATTATCAACCATTACGTCTACGCAATCGTCACCGACGGCGATTTGATGGAGGGGGTGGCTGCCGAAGCCGCCTCGCTGGCAGGTCACTTGCGGTTAGGCAAGCTAATTTACCTGTATGACGATAACCGCATCTCGATCGAAGGCTCGACGGATATCACCTTCACCGAAGATCGCAGGAAGCGTTTCCAGGCATACGGATGGCATGTCCAAACCGTGAACGACGGGCTGGATGTGGGTGCAATTGACAAAGCAATCCGGGCTGCGAAAAAGGATACGCGCCCATCGCTGATCATGGTAAGCAATATTATCGGTTACGGGCTGCCCACACGTGCCGGCACAGCCAAGGCGCACGGTGAGCCACCTGGCGATGTTGAACTGGAAGGCGCCAAAGAAAGATTATGCTGGCCAAAAGAACCGCGCTTTTATATCCCTGATGAAGCGCTAGCGATCTTCCGCAGCGCAATCAAGACCGGCGCATCACTCGAACAAAGATGGCAGAAAAAGATGAACGCCTACCGCGCCGCATACCCAGAGCTGGCTGATGAGCTGGAACGCAGGCTGGCGGCAAAATTACCGCCAGGATGGGACTCCGGGCTGCCGGAATTCCCGGCTGACCCCAAAGGCATGGCATCGCGTGCCGCTTCAGGCAAGGTGCTCAATGCGCTTTCCACGGTCTTACCGGATTT
>CAZTMX010000072.1:0-1366 GCA_964614855.1 uncultured Anaerolineaceae bacterium
GTTTTGTTAAATCGGGGTAATCTCTACCTGCTAATGGACATGGCAAACGAAGCGTTGGCAGACTTCAACCGGATCATTGAAATGTACCCAGACGATCCAACGGCTTATATGACCCGCGCAGTCGCTTACCTCTCGCTGGATAACTTTGATCTTGCTCTGGCGGATCTTAACAAGGCGCTGGAGATGGCTCCCGAATTGTACGAAGCATTTTACTGGCGGGGTATGGCCTATTCGGCAATGGGTGAAATCGAAAAAGCGCGCGCTGACCTGGAACTGGCTATTGCCAACCTGGAAGACGGTCAGGTAAGACGAAGTGCGCAAAGTGCGTTGAGCGCCCTGGTGACTGCGCCGTAAATTCTTGCACATGTGAAATACAAAAGGGGCTGACTATCCAGTGGTCAGCCCCTTTTTGCTACCAGCTTTTCAGCGCATAAATAATTGTTTACCGCTCGATGCGTACCGAGTTCCAGATTGCCCAGTCATCCTGGTAGGATGTACCTGCTTTTACGACCAGGACAAAATTAACCGTCTTGCCTGCCAGGCTGGAGAGACCGAGATCAAACGGGATCAGTCTGCCGTCGCATGTTTTATTCCACTCCGAAAGAAGCCGTGTGTTTGAGCCTTCAATGGCAATGATCTGAAAGGTCACTTTGCCAACGCCGCACGTGCCGTCTGGATTTGCCAGCAGACCGATCCTGCCGCGCAGGCGGTCGCCCGGCTGTACCTGATAAGCCGGGTACGTGCCTGCTATGGCGCCGTTGCTGTCGTGTTTGGGGTATGTCAGCAGGATTTTTCCGGAAATAGCGCCTGTCTCAAGCGGCACACTTTGCAGGATTCCAGCCGCACCATTGGCGTCATCGATGGCTCCGTTAAACGCGAGCGGAATATTGAAGTCGTTGGATTTGCCGCTGCGCCACTCAGCCTCGGATGCTTTGCTGATGAAATCCAGCGTCAGACCGGATGGGACACTGACCTTGATTTGCACCCAAAAAGGATTGGCGTTATTTCCTAAACCAAATCGCTGTCCGGAGGCGTTGGCTAGCTTGAAATTCTGCCGGTAGGTTCCCGCCAGTGACGGAGCGCTGAGATTGACCGATATATCGATTGTCGCCCCGGGTGGGACGGAACCCGATGTGATCGGGCTAGCAGCGGGGGCATTGAGGACATTATCCCCTTCAACTACCAGGCTGTACGCGCTGGTCCAGGTGCAAGAACCGGCGTTCTGCAAGCGCCAGGTTTTTGTAAAGGCTTCACCAGGGTTGAATGCGGTGTCATCCGGGACAGAGACATCGCTGATAAACTTTGCCAAATCGCAAGGCACAGGCGTGGGGCTGGCTGTGGTTTGTGCCGCTGGGGAGCCGGGAGA
>CAZTMX010000072.1:1466-13466 GCA_964614855.1 uncultured Anaerolineaceae bacterium
CCTGGGCGGTTTTGTTTGGGTTTATGGTTGCAGCAGATGGCGCTCCAGGGGTGATGGGCGGCGGCTGGTTTACCTGCGTAAGCTGCGCCTGAACTGTTTCAGCGGCAGCTGTATAAATGGCGCTGGCTCCATTTGGCGCCTGGGTTTGCTTCACCGGCATATTGCAAGCCGAAAGAAGAAGCGATAGAAGGAGCGCCAGTATCAAGTATTGTTTCATGGGGTTCTGCGATTTCAAGCTGTACCTCCAGTTAATATTGTTAAGTATTTTTCCCCGGCAGCAGCAATTTTCGACAATTAACTACTCCCGCACCCTAAAATATCCTATAAATTATAGCAGTCTCCGCTGAGAAAAGCAAAAAAGGTTAGGTAAAAGTGGCTTCCTGGCTGGGTTTTGGGGCAAAATGCGCTAAAAAACGGGATATAGATGGGTTTTGGAGTTAAAGATTCGCCTTTAGTTAAGAACATGTTAAGCAAATTGCTAAAATATGTTAGCAAAACCCTTGACTCTGGTTAAATATTGCGCTATAATCCTGGACATCGGATGCTGATTAAAGATCCATATTTTGAAAAAGGAGATTAAAACCAATGAAGAAACTGAATCTGCTCATCGTTTTGGCCCTGGTGCTCTCTGCACTGCTGATGGCCGCCACCCCCGTAAAACTGGTCCGCCTCAACATCATCAATGCCAGCGGTGGCACAATCTACATGAAGCTCACTGGCGAGCTCACCGATGCTTTCTATTACCTGACCGTGCCGGATGGTGAGGACATGACCTTCACAATCCTGACCGACAACTACAAGCGCGAGACCTGGGGCTGCGATGGCCTCAAGAGCTCCGGCAAACTCGTTGTCACCGGTAACATCAAACTGAAATTCACCGATTGCGCTTTCGGCCCCCCGATGAAATGGGCGCCCGTACGTGTTTGGGACGGCTGCAAATGGGTAGTCGCCACTGAACCCTACGTTGATCCCTGCGATCCCGAAGCTGAGGCAATTGAAGTGCCCGTACTGATGGCCCGTGTAATCAACAAGGGCGAGCCCACTCAGGAAAAAGTATGGCACAACTTCTGGTACTCTGGCGCTTACTGGGACATCGACTGCGGTGTATGGGTCATCGCCAAGACCACCAAGAAAGTACCGTACGGCTGCTTCTTCCGCTATCGCTACTAAATCGATAGTCTGAGAGCAATCTCTAACTAGAGAAAAGGTCGAGACCCTGGAAACAGGGTCTCGATTTTTGATTCTGGCTGCTTATCGCCTAAGTACCCACATCAGTGCCAGGAGTGCCAGGATCAACCAACCGCTGGCGCAGATGGGAAGCCCGCCCGTAGGTGCCGTGGTAGGAACGGGCGTTTGTCCGTTTGTGATCCCTGGTTGGGCTTGATCTGTGGCTGCGGGTGGGTAAACCGGACTTTCCACGGCAGCCGTAGGCGCTGTCTGGATCGTCTCAAAAGGTTCGGCTGTGCTTTCTCCAACGACAAATACCTCGTAAGCTGTGTCCCCGCTTACCGCAATAACTTGCTTCCCCAGGGCAAAAACTGCTGCCAGGTTATTATTCGAACTTACTAAAGATACATATTGCTCGGATAAAAACTCGACATCCACGGTTTGCATCAGATCAGGATCGTAGGCGGTGTCAATCCACTTCCCTTCTTTGAAAATGAAACTATGCGAGCCAACATTACGCAGCGTGATTTGGACAGAAGGTGCGCTGCTCGCCGAGACTTCAGCCTGCGCCATGCTGGATTCAAGCGCTGCTTTCTCCACCGCGGCCTGCCCCGACACCGGCGCGGCTGGCGCGCTTTGCATCTGGTCATATTGCTGGCGGGCGATCTCTTGCTGCGCGCTGGCGCCGAGCGGGGCTGGTTCTGTCACCAGGTAAGAGGTGTAGGGTGTGATCACGCCGTAGCGGATGCTCAACTGCACGATCTGCTCGATGGTCTCTGGGTCAGGCCCGTTGAGCCGTACCTGGCTGAGCAGGTGTCCAATTTTTCGTGTGGCCCACAACCCCGGCAGGGCTGCCAATACCCGGGTATCTGCGGAGGCTTCCTGGGTGAAAACCTGCGAGGGAAAGCTGTAGGCTTGCACGCTCTCCCCTTTTAACCCGCTCAATGTAATTGTGGTCTCCCCACCGCCGCGGTAGCGCCCGGTGAGCAGGATCTGCGAACCGTTGAACAGATCCGGCAGCGGGTTTGGATACAGGTCGAATACCGCGATCTCGCCAAAATCGAGTTGCAGACCCATCAATACGGGGGTGCTGATTTTCTCATAAAACGCCGAAACCCGTTCGTCTATCCGTTCATCGGGCAGCACGTAGCTGGTTGCGCCGTGGTGCGCCTGTGCCAGCGAATCGAGCAAAAAGGTGTCGACATCATAGCCTACGCCAAAGGAGAACAGCCGCAGCTGTTTCGGCGCAGCTTGCGCTAGTGCTGCCTGAGCCGAGGCAGCCTGCGCCGGATTTGCCTGCACCGAGGTAGCCTGCTCCAGGAGTGCCTGCCCCAGGAGTGCCTGATCCAGGAGTGCCTGCTCCAGGAGTGCCTGCTCCAGGTTGGAAAGGATCTGTTTGCTGTCCAACACGCCTTCGGTGGGCAGCCCATCGGTCAGGAAGATGATATACGCCGGGCGCTCGCCGCCAAACATTGCGGCGGCTTCCAACAGCGCACGGTTGATATCCGTGCTGCCCTGGGCGCTCAGACTGTCCACCCACTGCAGCGCCTGGGGAATGGCGTTGATTGGGCTCAGTCCCTGCGAAAAGGGCTGGGTGGCTGTGCTGAAGGCAAGCAGGTTAAAGCGGTCACCCG
The DNA here is from genome assembly GCA_964614855.1 of uncultured Anaerolineaceae bacterium. Taxonomy (GTDB): domain Bacteria; phylum Chloroflexota; class Anaerolineae; order Anaerolineales; family UBA4823; genus CAWJHE01. The sequence goes on from CAZTMX010000072.1 coordinate 4,268, forward strand.
GGTTAAGATGCTCCAGGATGAAACGCAAGGCTGCCTGTGCCTGGCGGAATTTCTCGCCTTCCATGCTGCCCGAGCGGTCCAGCACCAGCACGATATCCTTGGGCAGCGGCTGGCTCTCTTCGTTAACGGCAGGCGCCAGCAGCAGCAGGAAATAGCCGGGCTCATCCGCAGGCGCGCCGGGGTCGCGATAGGTGAGCAGCTGCAGTGCTTCGCTTTCTCCCAGTGAGTAAAAAAGTGAGAAGTCTTTATCCGGTGTGACCTGGCTGGCCTCATACTCCACCCGAACCTGGTTGGCCGAGAGGCGCTCGATTTCCACCGCGTGGCTGGCGGAATACACAACCTGGATAGGCTGGCTGCTGTGAATGTCCAGGTTGACGGAGATTTCTTCCAGGGGATAGATGGAAAATTTTTCGGTGTTGAGCGGGTACACATAGCGCACCAACCCGTTACCGGCGCTCAGGGTCTGGCTGTATTCCAGCTCGATCCGGCGCTCGCCCTGCGGTGGGATGGGGAAAATGCGCGCCTGCAGCGCCCCCTGCTCCAGGTACTCCAGCAGCGCCGGGTCGCGCAGGCTGTTGACGATCTCCCAGTACTGCTGGCGCGCTTGCTCAGCATCCAACACCCTGCCCTGCACCGCTTCACCGTCCATCCATAGGGTAAACGCAGAGATGGCGGCACCAACGGGAACAGGAAAGAGATACACGCCTTCCACTTCGTAAGCATTGGGGTTGTAGAAGACCTGGTCCACATGCGTGACGGCAACCTGGTCGTCGATTGTTACATTCACCCGGTGGTAGCGGATCGCCAGCTGCGCCATGGGTCTGGGCGTCGGGCAGGGGTGTGGCGGCAGGCAGGGCGGCGGCGGACATGGGTCGCAGATGGGCGGCTGCGGCACGATGATGCCATCTGCGGATGCCGCAGAGCCGGGCAGTACGGCTGCCAGGATGACCAGCAGCAGCAAAGTAAAACGGAGTTTCATCAAAGCCTCCTTCCCGGGTGTGTTCAACCCCGGTCTTTCTCTAGACGCAGGGGGCTGTGCCTTTGTTCCGGTGGTATAATTATGCGCTTGATATCCATAACTTGAAAGCACAAAGCATTTGTGCGCGCTTTGTGCTTTTATAATGAATAATATAAACAGGTAAGAAACGTATGTTAGAAAAACTTGCTGCAATTGAAGAAAGATACGAGACAATCAACCAGCTGCTGATGGACGTGGGCAGTGATTACCAGCGCGCTGCCGAGCTGGGCATAGAGCGGGCTGAGATGGAACCGGTGGTGCTCAAGGCGCGCCAGTACCGCCAGGCGCGCACCAGGTTGGATGAAGCGCGGGCGCTGCAGGGTGAAGAGGATGAAGAGCTGCGCATGATGGCACAGGCTGAAATTGAAGAGCTGGAGCCGCAAATCAATGCGCTGGAAGATGAAATCAAGAGCCTGCTTATCCCCAAGGACCCGCGCGACCAGCGCAATGTGATCATGGAAATCCGCGCCGGCACCGGCGGTGATGAGGCTTCCTTGTTTGCTGCGGATCTGTTCCGCATGTACAGCCGCTATGCCGAGCGCCTGCGTTGGGAGATCGATGTGCTGTCCGCCAGCGAGATCGGCATCGGCGGGTACAAGGAAATCATCTTCAATGTCAAAGGTCGCGGCGCATACTCGCGCCTGAAGTACGAATCGGGCGTGCACCGCGTCCAGCGTGTGCCGGTGACCGAATCTTCAGGGCGCATCCATACCTCCACCGCCACCGTAGCCGTGTTGGCGGAAGTGGATGATGTCGAAGTGGATATCCCGGATGGCGATATCCGCGTCGAGGTGTATAAATCCGCCGGGGCTGGCGGGCAGAACGTGCAAAAGAATGCCACCGCCGTGCGCATCATCCACCTGCCCACCGGGATGGTGGTGCAGTGCCAGGATGAGCGCTCCCAGCTGCAAAACCGGCTGCGCGCCATGAGCATCTTGCGGGCGCGCCTGTATGAAATCGAGCAGGAAAAGCAGCGCCAGGAAGTGGAAGAAGACCGCCGCTCCCAGGTGGGCACCGGCGAACGCTCTGAAAAGATCCGCACCTATAATTACCCGCAGTCCAGGGTAACCGACCACCGCGTAAATATCTCCAACTACAACCTGGCGGGGGTGATGGAAGGCGATATCGACGAGTTTATCGACGAGCTCTCCTTGCGGGACGAGTCGGACAGGCTTTCTGCAGTCGGGATGGATGAATAAGCCCACCGTAGGCAGCTGGCTGGTGCGGTTGGAAGGTGCGCTGCGCCCGTGGAGCGAGACGGCGCGGCTGGATGCGCAGGTTTTGCTTGTTAATATAATGAAGGTAAAACGCTCCTGGGTGATGGCGCATGCGGAGGCTCCGCTGAGCGCTGCCCAGGAGCTTGCTTTAACCCATTCCCTGGTGCAATTGCAGCAGGGGATGCCTCTGCCGTATGTTCTTGGTCGCTGGGAGTTTTACGGGCTGGAGTTCGACCTGACGCCCCAGGTGCTTATCCCCCGCCCGGAGACCGAGCTGCTGGTGGAGCAGGCGCTGCGCTGGTTGCAGACGCAGCCCGGGGAAAAGCGTGCGCTGGATGTGGGCACCGGTTCCGGATGCATCGCCGTCAGCCTGGCGGTGCACGCGCCGCAGCTGCATGTGACCGCAGCCGATATCTCCCCGCAGGCGCTGGATGTGGCCCGCGCCAACGCTGTGCGCCATGGCGTGCTGGAGCGGGTGGATTTTGTGATATCGGATTTGCTCGCCAGCCTGGATGGCGAATTTAACCTGCTGTGCGCCAACCTGCCGTATATCCCTACGCAAACGCTGTACGGGCTGGCAGTGGCAGCGCATGAGCCGCGCCTGGCGCTGGACGGCGGGCAGGACGGGCTGGACCTGGTGCGCCGCCTGCTGCGACAGGCCCCCAACAGGCTGGCTGCGCCCGGGCTGGCGCTGCTGGAGATCGAAGCCGCGCAAGGGTTGGCGGCGCTGGCGTTGGGGCGTGAAGCCTTCCCGCAAGCGCGGGTGGAGATCCTGCGCGATTTAGGCGGGAAGGACCGCCTGCTGCGCATCGAGCGCGAGTGAGCTGTGCGATTGGTTCTGGTTGCTGCGCAGCGATCCCCTGCAAGTGAAAGAGTGTCTGCCAAATGCGTATCCACAGCCTGTGCGCGTTCGCTGGTCTGGTCGCTGCGCATCGAGCGCGAGTGAAGGGAGCCTGCCTTGTTTGTATTTCTCTCGAAATTTCTACCGCCATTTGTCTATCCCCTGGGTCTGGCCTGCATCCTGATCCTGCTGGCGCTGGTGCGCTCGCGCCTGCCGGGCTGGAGAAAAGCCTGCCTGGCAGCAGCGCTGCTGCTGCTCTGGCTGGGCGGCAACCGCTGGAGCGCCATGAGCCTGGCGCGTGCCCTCGAATGGCAGTATCTGCCGCAGGAGGAGTATTCCGCGGCGGATGCGATCGTGGTATTGGGCGGCGGCACCCAGGCGGCGGAAACCCCGCGCCAGATGGTGGAGCTCAACGGCGCCGGCGACCGCCTGCTGCAGGCGCTGCAGCTTTACCGCCAGGGTAAGGCGCCGCACCTGCTGCTCACTGGCGGCACGCTGGGCTGGAGCGAGCGCCAGAGCTCGCCGGCTGAGGAGATGGCCTCCGTGCTGGAGATGCTGGGCGTTCCAGCGGATGCCCTGTGGCTGGAGCCGGATTCGCGCAATACCTATGAAAACGCGGTCAACAGCGCAGAGATTTTGCGAGAGAAAGGGCTGAACAGGATTCTGCTGGTCACCTCCGCCTGGCACATGCCGCGGGCGGTGCGGCTTTTTGAGGCCCAGGGATTGGAAGTGATCCCTGCACCCGTGGATTTTGTGGTGACACAGGAAGGCTGGCAGCGCCTGTGGCAGCCGGACTGGCGCACACAGGTGGTCGGGCTGCTGCCAAACGCCGATGCCTTAGCGCTGACCACACTGATGTTGAAAGAGCACCTGGGGCTGCTGGTGTACCAGCTGCGCGGCTGGGAGTGAGGCGCCAGGCGGCGGAAATTCGATCACCAAGAAAGCTTACCTGGTGCGCCTGGGCAGCTCGCCAGCCTGTGTGCGAGTGATCCTGTCGTGTGCACCATTCGTTTGCATGCGTTGAGAACCTGCGGTTAGGGTGCACGCTCCTCCGGCTGGTTGCAATCTTCCCCTGCGCAGGGTACAATAAAGCCAGCCTGGCACGCCAGGCACATTTACCGGTTTTGGAAAAAGGAGATGCATATGCCCCTGAAGATTGGACAACCCGCTCCTGAATTTGAATTGAAAAGCCACCTGGACAAACCGGTGCGCTTGAGCGATTACCGCTGGAAGAAGAACGTCGCAATGGCGTTCTTCCCGCTGGCCTGGACGCCTATCTGAACCAGCCAGATCCCGTCCTACCAGGTCTCACTCGACCGGTTTGACGGGGTAAATACCCAGGTCCTGGGTATCAGCGTTGACAGCGTCCCTTGTTTGACAGCCTGGGCGGAGAGCCTGGGCGGCATCACCTACCCCCTGCTGAGCGATTTCTACCCGCACGGCAAGGTCGCCAACCTGTTTGGCGTGCTGAGGCCCGAGGGTCACAGCGAGCGCGCCATCTTTGTCATCGACAAAAACGGCATGATCCGCTTTGCCAAGGTGTACGACCTGGACGAGCAGCCGGATAACGACGAGCTGTTCAAGGTGCTGGCGGGTATCGAGGGTAAGACCTTTGAAAGCGTGATGGGGGAGGGTTGGCTTTCGCAACCCGCAGTGGAAGAAGCGCCGCAGGAATGGGACCCCGCCTATGACGTGGTCATGTACTGCACCAGTTGGTGCCCGGCCTGCCGCCGCGCCCGCGTCTTCTTCCAGGACAACAACGTGCGCTACAAGGAGATCGACATCGCCCGCGACCGCCAGGCAGCCCAGCGTGTGCGCGGCTGGGCGCGCGGCTACGAAACCACCCCCACCTTTGATGTCAAGGGCACCGTGCTGGTCGAGTTCAACCGCACCAGGCTGGCGGAGCTGCTGGGATTGGAGGGGTAGCGGAGAGGGCGGTTTAATGAGCCGGGTTTGATTGCCCCAGAAACTGATCATACAATTTAGGAGACTGGTTTCAAGAAATGGCAATCAATTATTTCTTAAGTGGCTTGGCATTTTGGGGGCTTGGCTTAGCCGCTTATCTACAAATTAGCCGTGAAATCTCTCTGCCACTACGTAAACAAATGCCGTGGTTGGCTGCTTTTGGTTTTATGGCTGGTCTGAATGGTTGGGTTGAGCTCTTCCTGGTTGTAGATTCCTCCAGCGAAATCCAGCAAATATTAAATATCGTTAGTATAGTCCTTCAACCAGCAACAGGCTTATTGCTCTTAATCTTTGGTTGGAAGATGTTGACCAGGCTTACTCCATTGCCGTCGTGGGTAATATTTATCCCTGGTGTATTAATTGTTCCGATTAATTTTGTGATAGCTTATGCTGCAACCACGTTTATCACTCCATCACCCATAGATATCCCGATCGATATCTGGTCCCGGTATTTGCTGTATCTACCCGGAAGCATTATGGCTGGGCTTGGCTTTTTACGGCAATGCAAACAGCAGAGGATGGCTGGTTACCTGGATGTTTCGAACCTGATGTTAGGAGCCGGTCTCGCATTTCTCTTTGAAGCTGCTGTTGTAGGCTTGGTAGTACCGGTAGCACCTTATGGGCCTGCATCCTATTACAACTATAACCGGGTTGCTTCAAATGCATTTATCGGCGAAAACATGGATTTGCTGCGTCCATACGGCCTTTCGGCCTGGTTAGATTACAACCGGGTTTTAGAAATAACCGGTTTTCCGATCCAGTTTTGGCGCATGATTTCGGCATTTTTTGTTACATTTTTTATTATTCGTGGACTGAATGTTTTTGACGCAACTATACGAAGGCATCTTCAGATGCTTCAATTGGAACGTGATCGTGCCCAGGACGATGCCATCGAAGCGCAGCATACTGCTCGCATCACCGCAGAAAATTGGTCCAGTGTTTTGGTAAGTATTGGGCGTCGGGTTTCCGAGTTGGATAATGTAGATAGCATCTTATTTTATATTACAGAGATTTCGAGGCCGTTATTGGACTCCGATTATATTGGCCTGGCACTGATGGTAGGGAAACAGCCTCAGCTTGAATTGAAATGTTTCTCGGATGCAACAAGAACGGAAATTCTTCATTCAACTATCCCGGTTAAGAATCCAATCATCCTTGATACGGTCGCCTCAAGTAAGGCTATCCGCGCTGCTGTAGACGGAACCGAATATCCATTTATTGATGCTTGCCCATTAATTGATCGGCAACCCCAGGCATTGGGGGTTGTACCGATATATCTAGATAGTATAGCGATTGGTGCACTGTGGATTGCCCGTTTTGATGCCAGGGCTTACACGGAAACTGATTTAATCTGGCTGGACGCGCTGGCTGACCAGGTAGAAATTGCAGTTAAACATGGTGTGATGACTGCCCAGCTTCAATCTCTATCCATAATTGAAGAACGCAGCCGAATTGCTCGAGAAATGCACGACAGCCTGGCTCAGATCCTGGGATATTTAAATCTTCAAATCCAGGCACTGGAGGCTTTGCACACGCAAGGAAACGACCTGGAACTCCGTGAAGAACTGCATAATATGCGTGCAGAAGTTCAAGCAGCACATGCTGATGTCAGAGAAAATATACTCAGCCTTCGTACTACACTAGCCAGCGATAAAGGCTTGAGTAATGCAATTCAGGAATACTTGAATGAATTCAGTTTTCAAACGGGGATAAAGACCCAGTTCCTAAATGATATCTCTGGTGATTTATCGTTGTCAGCCATTGCAGAAATCCAACTGGTCTGTATTTTGAAAGAGGCACTGGCAAATGTACGCAAACACGCACTATGCCGGAATGTTCGTGTCTCGATCAACCAGATTCAAAATAACAAAGATTTACTCGTTCAGATGATTGTCGAAGATGACGGTGTCACTCAATTAAAGAAGGATCTTCACTTTGGTTTGACAACAATGGAGGAGCGAGCAAATAGTGTCAGTGGTGAGCTAATAATAAAATCGACCCCGGGCAAAGGCACTCAAGTGATTTGTCAATTACCGGGCATTCAAGAAGTCCCATTGTTTCAGAACACTATCGATACCGGAATGAACTAAAAATGAATATTCGTGAATGGACACTACCTGTTTACACCATTCTGATGCAACTTGCGACAGGCGTTCTTCTGTCTCTTTGGATTATGCGATCCTTCTATCAAAAAAGAATTGGACTGGGAATGATGGACAGGATTGTTCAATATCCGATTATCGTCATTCTCATAACAATTTCTTCCGGAATGATCGGTTCTCATTTCCATCTTGGCAGGCCTCTTATCTCTATCTTTTCCATGTTGAACTTTCAAACATCCTGGATAAGTCGGGAAATTACCTTCACTGTCTTCTACTTTTTCTTTACCTGCCTCCTATGTGTTATGGTTTGGTCGCATCATAGTCCGGCAAAATTAAAAACCGTTGTCGGTTGGGTCGCTATTGGATGTGGATTATCCACGGTTTATTGTATGAGTAGGATTTATATGATACCCATCCACCCTGCCTGGAACACACCGATCACGATTATTTCTTTTTACGGGGCCGCTTTCCTGTTGGGAGTTATGTCACTGACTCTAATTATGTATTTAGAGCTAAAATTTGCGGAGGTACGAGGACTTACTGATGTGGAGATTCGATATCGCATTCTGAGAGAATCATTTCCATGGTTCACAATAGCCGTGGTTGTATTCAGCAGTGTGATATTAGGGAGCAATTATTATCTATTATCCTACCTGCGCACTGGCAACGAAATTGCCCATATCAGCTATCAGCTTCTTTCCGGTCTATATCGTCCCTTGCTGCTTATGAGGGTACTCTCAACTATCTTGGGAATTCTTGTTTTGATCGGCATTTTCTACGTGATCGTTCGAAAAAATAGATCCTTACATACGATTTTCTTTCCGCTTTACCTTTCCGGTTCATTGTTATTATTGGGTGAGATCATTGGAAGGATCTTGTTTTATGCTATGGATGTTCGGCTTGGATCGTAACTGGAAACCCCCGAAAAATTGTTTAAGAGACTTGAATGAATTCGATGGAGAGGACAATGCTGCCATTAAAAGTAATGATTGTTGATGATCACCGGCTTTTTCGCCAGGGGTTGATCAGTATCATGAAAACTCGTCCGGATCTTGTTAAAGTGGTTGGTGAGGTTGCAGGTGGGAAGGAAGCTATTCAGGTAGTGGAAGGCTTGAAACCAGATGTGGTCTTGTTAGATATCTACATGCCAGATATGGATGGGCTGCAGACGGCTCGGGTGATCCATGGTTTACTGCCCGAAACTGCAATTGTTATGCTGACCTCTTCCGAACTGGATGCCCATCTATTTGAGGCGATCAGCCTGGGTGCAGCTGGTTATTTGCTTAAAGACCTGGATGCCAATGAACTGTTTGATCTACTTAATGGCGTGGCGGTTGGTGAAACTGCGTTGACCAAATCGATGGCAAGCCGGTTGGCAAGAGGCGTAGCCAGCCAATCAGGCTCTAAGAGACGGATTTCTGAAGACTTGACCGAACGAGAGCTTGAGATTCTAAAACTGGTGGCACGAGGTGAAAGCAATACCCAAATTTCTGCAACGCTTTTCATCACTGTCAATACAGTCAAATTTCATCTTAAAAACATTCTATCTAAACTTGAATTGGAGAATCGGACCCAAGCGGCGGCTTTTGCTTTGATAAATGGTCTGGTTTCATCAGAAGAGCTAAAAGATGGGTCATAACTACCCAAAAGGGTAGCGCTTAACTACTCGCGGGGGGGGAGAAATAAGAAGAAGTTCTCTGTACAATAAATCTGAATGGGATTTTTTGTGGGATCAACCAATGTTTCATGCTGACTTATACTCTTTGGTAGAAAGTCTTCATTTTACATAGATAGAAAATGGATATGACCGACGAATTAATTAATATTGAAAATTTACTGAGTGTATTAAGAAGCCGATTGTATGTTTATGATTTGCTCAGATATTTCTTTCAAAGACCACCCGATAAACAATTCTTGCTGGCTTTGATTAAAGACAGTAATTTTCTAGGCCTCACTAAGATTAGTAGCGGGGCGAGACTCATCGCTGAATGTATCACATTTATTGCCAATGATGCATCTTCTTATCAGATGGACAGCCTGAACACAGAATACAACA
>CAZTMX010000073.1:0-13198 GCA_964614855.1 uncultured Anaerolineaceae bacterium
CAGGATGGATGGCGCTGGCATCCAGCGGATTATCGCCATCGCGGATGCGCAGAAATCCAGCTGCCTGCTCAAAGGCTTTGGGGCCCAACCCGGGGATTTTGCGCAACTCTTTGCGACTGGAGAACTTGCCGTGCTCTTCACGATAGGCAACCGCCTTTTCTGCCAGTTTCGCACCGATGCCAGAAACATAAGTCAGGAGCGGGGCAGAAGCCGTGTTTACTTCTACTCCAACGCTGTTGACGACGCTTTCCACCACACCCCCCAGGGCATTGGTGAGTTGTTTTTGATCCACATCGTGCTGGTACATGCCCACACCGATCGCCTGCGGATCGATTTTCACCAGCTCTGCCAGCGGGTCTTGCACACGCCTGGCGATCGACACCGCGCCGCGCAGGCTGACATCCAGATCGGGCATCTCAGCCCGCGCCAGGGGGCTGGCGCTGTAAACGCTGGCGCCGGCTTCGCTGGTGATGACATAATTCAGATCGGGGATTTTTGCGATTAATTCCGCTGCCAGTTGTTCTGTCTCCCTGGAAGCTGTGCCATTGCCGATGCTGATCAAGGTTACGCGATGGCGTTTGACCAATGCTGCCAGTTTCTCCAGAGAAGCCGCCCACTGTTTTTGCGGCTCATGTGGGTAAATCGTACCTGTCTCCAGCACTTTCCCGGTGGGGTCCACCACTGCTACTTTACAACCGGTGCGAAAACCTGGGTCCAAACCCAGCACCGTGTACCCTGATAGGGGTGGTTGCAGCAAGAGCGAGCGTGTGTTTTCAGCAAACACATGGATAGCCTGCAGCTCGGCTTTTTCGCTCAACTCGCGCCGCACATCCCGCTCGATAGCAGGCAGCAGCAATCGCTCGGCTGCATCTAATGCCGCTTCTTCCAGTTGTGCATGCAAAGGTGAGCTCATATCACGCCGGAACACCTCCCAGATAGCATTTTGCCAGTCTCGTTCTGGGATCTTTACGTGAACCCGCAGCACCTTCTCCGCTTCAGCGCGATTGATTGCCAGCACCTGGTGAGAGCGCAAGCGGTCGATACGGAATTCCACGCCGTAGTACAATGCATAAACGCCGCGCTCGTCCTGGGCGTCTTCGATTTTTTCACAGGTCAACACCCCCCACTGCAGTGCCTTCTGGCGGGTAGTTTTGCGCACCTGTGGATGGTCGCTGATGGCTTCCGCCACGATATCGCGCGCTCCTGCCCAGGCTTCTTCGACTGAGCCCACTGTCTCGTTTAAAAAGGAACCGGCAAGCTGAGCCAGGGTTTGATCTGTATGCGCTTGCGCCAGGATTAAATCAGCCAGGGGCTGCAGACCATACTCCCTGGCAATGCTGGCGCGCGTACGGCGTTTTGGTTTATAAGGCTGGTAAAGATCTTCTAGCTCGGTCAGGTTCACCGCTGCCAGGATTTGCTTTTCAAGCTCAGGAGTGAGCTTTTCCTGTTCAGCGATCGATTTGAGCACCGTCTGCCGCCGCTCATCCAGAGCGCGGAATTTTTCCAACAGTTCTTGCACCTGGCGAAGCTGCTCTTCATCCAGACCACCGGTGGCTTCTTTGCGGTAGCGGGCGACAAAGGGGATAGTGTTTTGCGCATCAAACAGCTCAATCACCGCAGCCACTTGTGCAGGGCGGACATTCAATTGCGCAGCAATGCGTTGCGAATATTCCATGGGTGTGCGCAGTTTCTACCAGTTTTCGTTTCTGACCAGTTCGGCGAGCGGTTTGCGGGCTTTGGGTCTAGTCCCGTTATCTGCGTAGCCGAGCGTCATGAAAAGGACCGGCTCTACTTCACCCGGGATGCCCAGCACCCTATGTGCGGCAGATGGATCAAAAGCACCGATCATACAAGTGCCCAAGCCCAGGTCTGCAGCAGCCAGGCTCATGTGGCTGATGATGATCCCCGCATTGATATCGTTATAATCCCTGCCAGGGTTCTCGCTTTGCGGCGGCAAGCCACACAAGCATATGACTACCGGAGCCTGGACAAACCAGGGTTGGAAGTAGATTTGAGCCAGCTCAGCTTCCCTTCCCGCTGTGCGTGTCACAATAAGCTGGAATGGCTGTAGATTTTTGGCTGTGGGCGCCATGCGTGCGGCTTCTAAAACAGCCTGCAATTTTTCTTCTTCCACAGGGGTTGTGTGGTATGCACGTACGCTGCACCGCTTGACCATTAGTTCTTGGAAATCCATCTTTTTTTCCTTTCTTTCACATTTATGAGGCAATCGATCAAGATTTACTAACAAATCGATTATAGCAAATGGAGCCTGTGTTTGACAAATAATGGTAAGATGAGTTTCTATGTGCGCCGCGATTGAAATCAAAAACCTCAGCAAGGCTTACGGCTCGCAACTGGCAGTCGACGGATTATCCCTGAGCGTCCCATCTGGCGAAATCTTCGGTTTTGTCGGACCAAACGGCGCCGGAAAAACCAGCACCCTGCGCATGGCTGCCGGGTTACTCAAACCATCCTCCGGGGAGATACGCATTCTTGGGCTGGAAACATCATCGCAAGCGCTGGAACTGCGCCAGGTGATCGGCTACATGCCGGATTATTTTGGCTCGTACCCTGATCTGCGCGTTTGGGAATACCTGGATTTCTTCGGGGCCTGTTACCAGATCGATGATGCCAGGCGCCCAGCGCTGATTGATGGGTTGTTGGAATTGGTGGATCTGGCACACCGCAGAAACGACCTGGTCGACCAGCTTTCCAGTGGGCTGAAGCAGCGATTGAGCCTGGCGCGCACCCTGATCCACGAACCGCAAGTGCTGATCCTGGATGAGCCAGCAGCAGGTTTGGATCCACGCGCCAGGGTAGAAATCCGTGAATTACTGGTAGAACTCAAAAACATGGGCAAGACCATTTTCTTCTCCACACACATCCTGGCCGATGTGGCAGAGATATGCAATTATGTTGGGGTGCTTGAAGCCGGTAGACTGGTTGCCACCGGCCGCCTGGAAGAGCTGCATCTGCAATACCTCCCCAATCGGAAGGTATCCATCACCGTTTTGAATTCTGATGGTTCGGTGCAAGAAATCCTGGAAAGAATGCCGGGCGTGAACTCGGTGAATCGGACCAACCACGAACCCCAGGCGCAGCGGCTGAGCTTTGCTTTTGAATTCCGTGGAGATGATAAGGCGTTGAGTGGGGTGTTGGGGCAACTCATCCGCCAGGGTATCCCAGTCTTACACTTCACTGAAGAGAAACATGACCTGGAAGAATTATTCTTGCAGCTCACCCAGGGGGTAGTCACATGAACCCAGCCCGTTTAATCTGGAAAAACCCTGTGGTGATCAAGGAAATTCGCACCAGGATGCGCGGCAGCCGGGCTTTCTGGCTGATCAGTGCACATCTATTGGCGATCACCCTGGTTACCAGCGTGGTGTACCTCTTCATCACCTCGACACTCTTCGGCGCTGGGAACATTGAAACCAGAAGATTTTCAGGCAAGATCATCTTCGGCTTGCTTATCAGCCTGGAGCTGATCATGATCAGTTTTACCGCCCCCGCGCTAACTGCAGGGTTGATCTCTTCCGAGCGTGAGCGCTACACCTATGATCTGCTTCAATTGACGCTGCTGCCTGCACCAGCCGTAGTCATCGGAAAATTTTTAAGCGCCCTGGTCTTTTTATTTTTGCTGCTGCTCACATCGATCCCGCTGCAAGGTCCGGCGTTTATGATCGGCGGCATTGCTCCGGTAGAAATCCTGGTGTCTATCATTATCCTTTTGGTTACTGCAATTGCCTTTTGCGCTGTGGGAATTTTCTTTTCCAGCGTCTTTCGCCGCACCCTGGCTGCAACAGTGACCACGTATGCCCTTTCTATTTTGCTTGTCTTCGGGTTGCCGCTGCTGGGTCTGATCGCCGCTTCCATCGCAGCCAGTGTTTGGAACTTCAATATTAACTACCTGTCCCCATCCACCCAGGGCATCCTGGCTGTGCTCGTGATGACAGGGATTTCCATCACGCCGCTGGGTTCGCTGATTGCATCTGAAGCTGTGTGGCTTGACCAGGGGGCGATTGGTCTGTTCACCCTTCAGATTGGACAAAACAAAGAGATGACCCTGGTTTCACCCTGGGTCATCTATGTCATCTTTTATATTCTATTGAGTGGTGTTCTATTGTGGTTGAGCGTCCGGCGGTTTCAGAGAACCGAGCAATAACCAATTTTGAATAAGTTGGTTTCGCCGGTGGATTAATCCGGTGTGGGTGTGTAGGGTTGCATTGGCAGCAGCCAGTACTGCCGGCCATTCCCCTCCGGAGTGTAACCGACCAGTTCATCGCTTAGAGATAAGGTCTTCCAAACCAAAGCGCCGTTGCGGCACCAGGGTCCATCCAGAATCTCCAATATCTCCCCTGGGATAGGTTTGCGGAACAAGGGGGCATCTTCAATATCCTTAGACTGGTAAATGCCCGCGATCCCATCGATATAAGCCACAAAGGCTCGCTGTCCGATATATAGACGAGATGCTACACAACCCATTGCCGGATAATAGACCGGCTGTGCCAGGGGATCCCATCCGCCAGAGCTGACATAAGGCACCAGGGTATTTGTGGGTAACGGTGTTGAGGTGGCGGGTGGTCGGGTTGCCACAATCTGGGTCACAAATTGGGTGACCATAACAACCGGCTGCACCGGTGGTTGGACTACCTCTGGCGTGCTGCTCGCGCATCCAGAAACAAACAAGGTAAGGATCAGGGCAATTTCGATTACCCGGCTTTTTCCTTTTTCAATTTTCATTTTATTCTCCAGTCATCAACCTATGCTACCTTGAATGGGCAGGCGCATCTACGGCCTGGGCGCGATGGGTATAAGCCAATAATTGTTGCCGTCGCCTTCAGGTGTGAACCCTATGATCCCATCAGCGGTAAGCACTTTCCAGACAATCCATCCGTAGCTACAATAGGGACCGCCTGTAATCTCCAGGATTTGTCCTTCTTGGGCGTATGTCAACACCGTATCGTAATGCACATCGGTGCCGTAGCGGATACCGTTTGGTCCGCCTCCGTATGTCACCATGGCCTTATCCCCCACATGCAGGCGAGAAGCCACACAGTCCTTCAAGGGATAATAAATCGCTGCGGAAAGCGGATCCCAGGTCGGCGTCGGGGATGGTGGAGTAGTAGGTGTTGGCGGCACGGTAGGCGTCACCGGCAGCGGCGTGGGAGTGATGATTTCTGTAACGATCGCGGTTATATAAACAACAGGTTCTGGTGTCGCCGTGGCTTCATCCATGATGATCTTTGGCGGCTCGATTCGGCATGCCAGGGTGACGAACAGGATGCTTGCCAGAACCACAAAAATTATCCGTCTGTTCTGTTTTTTACTTGTCATTTTTTCTCCATTTCAACGGCTTGACCATTAGAACCAGAGCTAATAGATCAAAACGGGCGTCCCTTGATCCGTTTCCACATAATCTTCGCCAAATGGAACGAAGGGCTCTGTCCAACGGAAAAGCCAGAGCGAATCCTTGGGGGAAAGGTTGATACATCCATGACTTTGCGGTGTACCGTAATTATTATGCCAGTAAGTGCCGTGCAAAGAAACACCCGTCCAGGATATATAGCAAACCCAGGGTACTCCAGGAAGATCAAATGGGTTCCCGCCAAAATCTGAAGCCATATGGCGGGTGGGTTGTTTGCGTTCCACGCGATACTCACCCAGTGGGGTATCGCCTTCAAAATAACCTGTGGCTGTGCGAGCCGCATAAACCGGTTGGTTGCCTTCGTAAGCGATCACACGCTGTCTGGCAAGATCCACTTCCAGGCGTTTGCCTGCCACGCCCGGCGAAATCGGTTCAAGCTCATGCGGCTGCACGATACGAAAGTTCTCGCCCAGCGCGAAATGATACATACTGCGGCGGTCATCCAGGATTTTATACCACACCTGACCGGTATCCATCTTAAACGCCTCGTGAACCCAATAGGTGCTGCCGTAATAAAAGCGGTAAGTCCGCTTCCAACCTTTTGAGGTGGACTCCCAGGCCTGGACATAGGGGACCGAGACCTCCACGAGCATACCGCCGTGCGGGATATCCAGCACCGGGGTATTGAGCATATTTTGCACAGGCTGCACATAAGCGGAATGCAGCCAGCCGTCATCGGTTTTCAACCAGATGGGGTTATGCACCGGTTCGGGATCACCAATCGATTGCTGATGGACATTCACCACGGCATCCGTATTGTAAAAACCCAACTCTTCACTCGATTCTGATGGATGGCGGTAATATCGCAGAGAATAGACCGTGCGTCCCAAGTCGAATGGCGGGGGACGTTTTGCTAACGGGTCGCCCCCGGGTGGAAAATCGCGAAAGCCTAAACCCAGGCTGGCTGCCCCACTAAGCTTGAGAAATTCTCGGCGAGAGAGTGTCGATGACATACATTCGTTCCTGTTTGATAGCCGGTTGTTTAATACCTGTAAGAAATGATCGCGCAAATCATAGCACAAGAAAGGGTTTTATGCAAAGTCCACAACCGGCATTCGCAGGATTCTTAACCCACCCTGTTTGAATTTTTCACGTGCTCTTAACGAAAGCGCTGACCTGAAGAAAGCGTGCAAGTCCGGTGAAAAGTACCTGACTGAAACTACAATTCAATAAAAACTTTCTCCGCATATGCTAGAATACTCTCAATGACGACAAAATCATCAAAACAAAAGAGTACGCACAAGCAACGGCGGGTTGGCGCCACGGATCAGACGCACAAGCAACGGCGGGTTGGCGCCACGGATCAGACGCACAATCAACGGCGGGTTGGCGCCACGGATCAGACGCACAATCAACGGCGGGTTAGCGCCACGGATCAGACCCACATAGCAATCGGGCAGGGAGATTCACTTTCCCAGCCGGCCGGTTTGCATCCCCAGGCACAACGCGCCATCTCATGCAGCCTCCGCCAGGGGGTACTCCACCTGGGTGGGATTACCACCTTTTGTGATGCGATCCAGCAGCAATTCAGCCTCTTAGTTGACCAGCCATTTCTTGCGGCACACAGCCTGGCTGATATTTCTCAAAACTGGGATTTGATAGAAAAACTGGAAATTTCCCAGGCGATCCAACACACCGTGCATAAGGTGCGGGTGTACTCCACGCAAAGAGGTCTACTCCCGGGTGAGATGGCTGCGCCGTCGCTGCGAGCCTGGCAGTGGCTGGTGTTTCTGAGCCATCCGGCAAACCTGGCAGCGCACCTGGCTGCGTTGGTGCGCTTGAAGGAAATTGCAAACAAACCGGCTTTCAGCAAGCACCGACTTGCGTCCCAAACACCCTTGCATACAGGCCTGTCATTTTTTCATATCCCCAATCTCCTGCGCAGCCAGCCTGGGCAGCGTACGGTAAAAATGATCGTAAGCGAAGGATTTATACACGCACCGGACGATATCTTGGAAAGCCTGCTCCAGCTTGGGGTAAATGCTGCGGATAAATCAGCCTTGACCGGTGTGCGGAAATACGCCAAAACGCCAGAATTTAACCGCACCAATACCGAGTTGGCGAAAATCGACGACCTGGTTGAACAGAATGCGCTCGGACAGCACCAGAACCTGCTGGAAATTTTTGGTAGAGTAAAAAATCAGTACTTTGACCCGTCTTTCACACAACCCAGGCTAACCTGGAATAAGACGTTAACCTATAATAAATACGGGCACTACATACCCGCTTCGGATACAGTCATGATCAGCATGTCCTTGGATGCACCTGACACGCCAGATTATGTGCTGGATTTTGTCATGTACCATGAGCTGCTGCACAAAGCTTTTGGCTTTCGCGGTAACCACAGCCGGCTCTATGCGCATCACAAAGCCTTCCGGCAAAAAGAAAAGCAATTCCCACATTACGAGCAAGCCCAGGCCTATCTCAGCCAACTCGGCTCCAGGGTTCGCCATAAGAAGAAGAAAAGCAGCAGCAAGCCGCAGGCAGTAACAAAACTCTCATTCAAGCGATTAAAAAATAGGCTTTCTACAAAGAAAAAGGGATAAGCATGGCCAGCATAAAAGAAATCATTCTATTATTACGTTCCAACGGCCTGGAGCAGGTACTGCGTATCCTGCGTTTCACCCTCGCCCGTGGAGGCTTAGACACACCCTATAATAAAAAAATGGGAGAAAGAAACCAGATGCCAGCAACTCTCCCCGGCATGCTCAAACGAATGGTGCCGCAGAAGAGCGGTGCAAGCTTCTCTTTTGAAAACGCTAAACTCCAGGTCCAATTCCTGGCTGGCGATCTGGTACGCCTGACCTGGCTGCCGGGTTCGCTTCCGCCGCCGTATGCGTTGGAAAAAAGAACCTGGCCTGAGATCCACATTGAAGACAGCGAAACTGAAGCTGGATGGTGCCTGGCTTCCTCTGTTCTGCGCCTGGTGGTGGGAAACCAGGGAGAGCTGAACTTCATGGACAGCGCAGGCAGATCCCTGCGGCGTGAACTGCCGCCAGAAAGGCGCGGCAACGACGATTGGGCTGCCTGGACGGCGCGCATCCAGCCTGAAGAGGGCTCGTTCTACTATGGATTGGGCGACCAGGCCGGTCCCTTCAACCTGGCAGGCACAGCGCATGAATTCTGGAACACCGACCCTGGCGGCAGTTTTGGCCCGGGAACCGACCCGCTGTATATGCCGCTACCTGTCTACTGCTGCCAGCATGCCCAGGGGAGCTACCTGGTGTTTTACGAAAATGCCCACAAAGGCTCGCTGCAATTCTCCGGCGGGGCAGCGGCAAATCCAAACAGCCCCACAACCGTGCAATTTGAAAGAGGGGCGCTGCAGTCTTACTTCATCGCCGGCCCCGTGCAGCAAGCAGTGGAGCGCTTCGGCGAGCTGACCGGCAAACCCGGGCTGCCGCCCTTATGGAGCCTGGGCTACCACCAATCCCGCTGGGGCTACAAGAGCAGCCAGGATATTGAAGAAGTTGCCCAGGGTTTCAAAGACCACGATATGCCGCTGAGCGCTATCCACCTGGATATTGACTACATGGACGGCTACCGGGTGTTCACCGTCGATCGCCAGCGCTTTCCGGACCTGGCTGGGCTGACGGCATCATTGGACACGGCAGGCATCAAAACCGTGCCCATCATTGACCCCGGCGTAAAGGTGGATGAGAAGTATCCTGTCTACCAGCAGGGCTTGCAACAGGGATGTTTCTGCCGTTTGCCGGATGGGAAAGTGCTGCGCGGGTTGGTCTGGCCTGGTTGGAGCGTTTACCCGGATTTCACCGACCCAAAGACACGCGTCTGGTGGAGCAAGCAATACCAACCCTTGCTGGATGCTGGTGTTGCGGGCATCTGGCATGACATGAACGAGCCCACTTCGTTCTCCGCCTGGGGAGGCATGGCTTTGCCACTGGCAACGTATCACAACCTGGACGGTGCGCTGGGCGACCACCTGGAAGGGCACAACCTGTTTGCCCTGGAGATGAACCACGCCGGTTATCAGGCGTTGAAAGAAGCACGCCCCGAACGCCGCCCCTGGCTGATCTCACGCGCCGGCTGGGTTTCACAGCAACGCTACGCCTGGAAATGGTCCGGCGATACCGAAAGCAGCTGGGGCAGCCTGCGCATGACCATCGCCAATGCACTCGGCATGGGGCTTTCAGGGCAGCCTTACACCGGACCGGATATCGGTGGGTTTAGCGGCAGCCCCACGCCAGAGCTGTACCTGCGCTGGTTTCAGATGGCAGCCTTCCTACCTTTCTTCCGCACCCACTCAGCCGTTGGCACGGCGCGGCGCGAACCCTGGGTGTATGGAGAACCCTATACCAGTATCGTGCGCAAGTTTCTCAAGCTACGTTACCGCTTGCTCCCCTACCTGTACTCCCTGGCCTGGGAGACCAGCCGTACCGGTCGCCCGCTAGTACGGCCGTTGTTCTGGCACGACACGGATAATCGCGATCTATGGGGTGTGGATGACGCCTTCCTATTGGGCGACAGGCTGCTTATCGCACCGGTGCTGCAGGAAAATGCCGCCAGCCGGACCGTCATCCTCCCCCATGGGGAGTGGGTCGATTACTGGGGTGGACGGGTTCATCAGGGCGGGCAGAGCAGCGAAGTACCGGTGAAGCTGGAAACGATCCCTTTTTTTGTGCGGGCGGGCTCGATCCTGCCGGAAAAAGAAGGGGATGTTTTGCACCTGGGGATTTATGCCCCGGGTAAAAACGAAACCTGGCTCGACCCGGCGCTCAGCCTGTATAGCGATGCCGGCGATGGATACGGTGATTTCAGGGTAGACAATCTGATAGCGAAGCCAGATACCCAGGGCATCGACATCCAATGGGAAAGCCAGGGTGCGTATCCCTTTCCATACACTGGCATCCGGCTCGATTTTCGCGGTACACCTCCCTCCAGACTTTGCATCGACGGCGCCGATGCAAGCGCTTGGGAAAACCTTGTCCTGACCGTGCCATTTAAATCCCTGAGGATTTCATTCTGAGTTCTTCAGGTGACAATGGCCTAACACTTATGGTAGGCTGAGCAACATGATCTTTGGTTTCATCGAGGTAACAAAAAGGAGACATCCATGTACGATCTCATACGAGAGAAAGTCACCCAAGCCAGCCAGATCCTGGCTGAACAGCAGGTGGACGCCTGGCTGACCTTTGTGCGCGAGACATCAGCCGGCGCAGACCCGGTGCTGCCCTTGATTTATGGACATGACCTGACCTGGGAGAGCGCCTTGATCATCACCCGCAGCGGTGAAAATTTTGCCATTCTTGGGGATTTAGAAGCCGAGACGGCCAGGCAGGTGGGCGCGTATCACCAGGTGCTGCCCTACCATGAAGGCATCCGCCGTTCGCTGCTGCATACCCTGGAGCGTATCAGTCCCAGCAAGATCGCCATTAATTACTCAAAAAACAACGTCCATGCCGACGGGTTGGGGTATGGGCTGTACCTGGTCTTGCTGGATTTGCTAAATGACACCCCCTGGGAATCGCGCCTGGTTTCAGCGGAGAGAATCCAGACCGCGCTGCGCGGCCGCAAAACACCGGCGGAGGTGCAGCGCATCCGCGCTGCAGTAGAAACCACCCGCCAGATCTTTGAGCACACCTTCCAGGTCATCCAACCCGGGATGAGCGAGAAAGAAGTTAGCCAGATCATGCGCGAACAGATCGCCCAACATGGCTTACAACCTGCCTGGGACGCCGAACACTGCCCGGCGGTGAACAGCGGGCCCGATTCCCCGGTGGGTCACAGCGGGCCGACAGATCTCCTGATCGAGCGAGGCCACATCCTGCACTTTGATTTCGGCGTCAAACAGGACGAGTACTGTTCTGATATCCAGCGGCTGGTCTATTTTCTAAAACCCGGTGAAAGCCAAGCGCCTGAAGCCGTACAGCGCGGGTTTGACACGGTGGTCAAAGCGGTACAGGCGGCAGTAAAAGTCATGCAGCACGGAAAGACTGGCAAAGAGATCGATGCGGTAGCGCGCAGCGTGGTGACAGGCGCCGGTTACCCGGAGTACAAATATGCCACCGGTCACCAGCTTGGGCGATTGGCGCATGACGGCGGCGGTATCCTGGGACCAGCCTGGGAGCGCTATGGCGACACACCGAACTTCCCCCTGGAAGCAGGCCAGGTGTATACGGTTGAGCCGGGTCTGGAAGTGCCGGGTTACGGTTATATTGGTCTGGAAGAAGATGTTCTGCTGACCGAGAACGGCGCCGAATACCTGGGGTCGCCGCAGACAGAATTAAGGCTGTTGTGATCACAACATCCCGCAAATAATTTGTATTGACCCTTTTTGCGCGCCTTTTTGCATCCACGGCTGACGCATCCGGTTTTTTATGCTAAAATGGCACGATCTCAAAATAAGGAAGTAAGAAGATGAAAGCTACCATCCAATCCCTCAAAGGCACGCGGGATTTTTATCCCGAAGAAATGGCCGTGCGCAATTTCCTGTACCAAACGGCGCGCAAGGTTTCCGAACAATTCGGTTACCAGGAGTATGATGCTCCATTCCTGGAGACGATCGAGCTGTATGCCGCCAAATCCGGCGAGGAGCTGGTAAAGGAACAGGCTTTTGTCTTCCCTGACCGGGGCGGCGATCTGATCACCCTGCGCCCGGAGCTGACACCCTCCCTGGCACGCATGGTAGCTCAGCGCCAGCGCCAGCTTGTGTACCCGCTGCGTTGGTGGTCCTGGGGGCCTTTCTGGCGCTACGAGCGCCCGCAAAAGGGGCGCACGCGTGAGTTCTTCCAATGGAACATCGACCTGATCGGGGTCAACAGCCCAGCAGCGGATGCCGAGCTGGTGGCGATTGTGGCGACCTTTTTGCGTGAATGCGGGCTTTCATCAGAACAGGTGCATATCCTGGTCAACAACCGCCAGTTGATGGACAGCGAGCTGGCAGCCCTGAACATCCCAGTAGAGCTGCGCCCACAGGTCTTCCGATTGATCGACCGGCGCGACAAACTGCCGTTCGGCGAGTGGCAGGCATATGCACAGGAAACCGGCCTGGACGAGACCCAGTTCCAGGGCTTGCTGGAAATCCTGGCGAACAAGGACCTGTGGCAGAAATCACCGGATATGCAGCGCACCTTTGCCATCCTGGAATCGCTGGGGATACGGGATTATGTGCAGTATGCGCCGAACATCATCCGCGGGCTGGATTATTACACCGGGCTGGTTTTCGAAGTCTGGGATCGAGACGGCGAGTTTCGCGCCATCCTGGGCGGCGGGCGTTACAACAACTTGGTTTCAGATGTGGGCGGCGACCCGCTGCCTGCCATTGGCTTTGCCATGGGCGATGTGGTCGCCAGCCTGGTGCTGAAGAAATTCAACTGCCTGCCGGATCACCTGAGCGCATCCCCGGCCTCAGTGCTGGTGACTGTATTTGATGAAGACACCCTGGGCGCATCTTTCCAGCTGGCTGCCGATCTGCGAAACGCCGGGCTAAAGGTGGCCTGCTACCCGGAGACCGCCAAGCTGGCAAAGCAGTTTAAGTACGGCGACCGCATGGGGATGCGCGCCGCCGTTGTAGTCGGACCTGATGAGCTTGCGCAGGGGCTGGCTGCGGTCAAAGACCTACGCGACGGTTCCCAGGTCACCCTGCCATCGGCAGATGTAGAGCCCTATCTGCGGAAAATGCTGGCAAAAGACATATAAATTGTGCTTGATCGAGGCGGGGCTTCGTGATAAAATCACCCCCGCATATGGTGGGTGTAGCTCAATGGCAGAGCACCTGACTGTGGATCAGGTGGTTGTGGGTTATCCGAC
>CAZTMX010000074.1:0-10180 GCA_964614855.1 uncultured Anaerolineaceae bacterium
GATCGTGGGAACAAGCGAAGAAGCAGAATGGACGGATATCGCCAGCTTCAAACGCGAATTTCCGCTGCCCTGCTGCGGTTTTTCTCCCGACGGTATGTTTCCAATTTTTAATATCGAAAAAGGCTATGCTGATCTGGTTTTAAAGTTTCCGCTTAGAGCTGATCACGATATGCTTAATTTGCAGGCTGGCGACAGCCCGAACACCATCCCCTCGCGCTCCGAAATCCAATTCACCGGCAGCGACCCGTTGGTCATCCAGGGCGTGTCGGTGCACAGCTCTGTGCCGCACGAAGGCGACAATGCAATCCTCAAGTTATGCAGCGAGCTAGCGACAATGGGGCGCGATGATCTGAATTTTGTGCGCTTTGTCAACCGCTTCCTGGGGAACAGTGGTCATGCCAGGGAGCTGCACATAGACGACGGCAGCGACACCTTGCGCGGGGAGTTTATCGGGCTGACCACCGTCGCGCCCACCGTTTTGCGCATGGACGGCGACCAGGTACACCTGACGATCAATATCCGCTACAAATACGGCACCCACAGCGAGGATATCCTGCGCGCCTTTTCCAGCCGTGCTCAAGAATACGGCTTTGAATGCTCTTGCAAGGGCTTTCTAGATCCGATGATGGTCAGCCGGGAGCTGCCATTTTTGAAGATCATGGCACAAGTCAGTGAAGAATACGGCGTGGACAGCGGCTTTCGTACCGCACCCGGCACCAGCTATGCGAAATCCATGCCCAACTTTGTCTCCTGGGGACCTGTCTTCCCCGGCGATCCGCAGACGGCGCACATGGAGGACGAGCGGCTGTCGTTGAACTCGCTGCTGCTCGCCGGCAAGCTGTATGCGCACTTCCTCAGCCGGGTATGCGTAATTACATAATTTCACTATTGAAATTTTGTTCATTGTGTTGTATACTCAGAGCATCATCCATTCACCTCATCCATTCAGGAGGGCCACCCCATGCTCTTACAACACGAACGTGAAGAAATTGTTGCCTTCGGCCGCAAGCTGATTACATCCTCCCTAACGACCGGTTCCGGCGGCAACCTTTCCATCTTCAACCGCCAGGAAGGCCTGGTGGCCATCAAACCCACCGGTGTGGATTACTTCCTGATGAAACCCGAAGATGTGGTGATTTTGGATCCCTCGGGGGTGATCGTAGACGGCAAGCTCAAACCATCCAGCGAAATCAGCATGCACCTGGGGCTTTACCAGGCGCGCACTGAGGTCAACGCTGTTGTTCACACGCACCAGGTCTACGCCACCACCATTGCCTGCCTGGGCTGGGAGCTGCCTGCGGTCCATTACCTGGTCGGTTTTTCCGGCAACAAAGTCCCCATCGCAGCCTACGCAACCTACGGCACCCCCGAGCTGGCACAAAATATCATCCAGTCCATCGGATCGTACAACGCTTGCCTGCTCGCTAACCACGGCATCGTCACGGTCGGAGCGGACATCCTCTCAGCCTTCAATACCGCCGAAGAGCTGGAGCTGGTCGCACGCCTGTATTACCAGAGCATGTGCATTGGCAAACCCAATATCCTCAGCGATGAGGAGATGGAGGTGGTGACAAAGAAATTTACCCATTACGGTCAGCCCCAAACCTTATAAAACCGAAACAATAGAAATCAATTCATCGCGGCATAATTTTTCTTTATGCAAGAACCCTGTAAGGTCACCCCTTACACCAACCACTAGACAGCAAGAGGAGAATCGTATGAACAAGCACGTTTTTTGGATCCGGTTTTTTTCCATGCTCATGATCGTTGCCATGCTGGCAGCATGCGCCCCGGCTGCCACGCAGGCGCCGGCGGCGGAAGCACCCGCTGCTGAAGCACCCGCCGCAGAAGCCCCTGCTGCGGCAGAACCCTATGAAATCGCCGTGGTAGTCAAGATCGTCGGTATCCCCTGGTTCAACGTGGTGGAAACCGGCGTCAAGCGCGCCGCTGAAGAGCTGGGTGTAAACGCCTACCAAACCGGCCCTGCCCAGGCAGACCCGGCGCAGCAGGTCAAGATGGTTGAAGACCTGGTTGCCAAGGGCGTGGACGCCATCCTGGTTGTCCCTAATGACGCCAAGGCGCTCGAGCCCGTATTCCAGAAAGCCAAGGAAAAAGGGATTATCATCATCACCCACGAAAGCCCAGACCAGGTCGGTACCGATTACGACTTCGAGCTGATCGACAACGTCAAATTCGGCCAGCAAGCCTGGGACCAACTTGTCTCGCACATGGGTGACAGTGGTGAATACGCCGTCTTCGTCGGCGGTCTCACCGTCCCGCTGCACAACTTCTGGGCAGACACCGGCATCGAATATGCCAAGACTAAGTACCCGAACCTGAAACTGGTCACCGAGCGCATCCCCTGCGGTGAGGACCAGGAGCTGGCCCGCCAGAAGACCCTCGAGCTGATCAAAGCCTACCCCGACCTGAAGGGTATTGTCGGCTTTGGCTCGCTTGGCCCCATCGGCGCTGCCCAGGCTCTGAAGGAAAAAGGCCTGGAAGGTCAAATTTCTGTAGTCGGTACGGTTATCCCATCGCAGGCAGCTCCCTATCTGACCGACGGCTCGCTCAAGCAGGGCATCCTGTGGAACCCGGCTGACGCAGGCTACGGCATGGTCTGGCTGGCTAAATACCTGTTGGACGGCGGCAAGATCGAGACCGGCGTCGAAATCCCCGGCATCGGACCCGTCACCCTGGATGGACTGGTGATCAAGGCTGACGCTATCCTGGATATCAACAAAGACAACGCGGCTGGCTTGGGGTTCTAATCATCTCATAGTAAAATGAGCCTCTCTGGAAGCACGGAGAGGCTCTTTTTTTACCGATAGGAGTATTCCTATGGAACCATTTCTCTCCTTAAAGGGAGTCAGCAAGCATTACACCGGGGTGACCGCCCTGAACCAGGTAGATTTTGAGATCTTCCCTGGAGAAATCCACTGCCTGGTCGGCGAAAACGGATCGGGCAAATCCACCCTGATCAAGATCATCTCGGGTGTGGTTGCGCCGGATCCAGGCGCAGAAATTCTCATCTCCGGCGAACCGGTCCACGGCTCACAGACCATCGATGCCATCCACAAGGGCATCCAGATTATTTACCAGGACTTATCCTTATTTCCCAACTTGACCGTGACCGAAAATATCGCCCTGGGACAGGTGGTGGCCGGACGCAAGCATCTGATCAACTGGGACGAGATGAAGCGCATCGCCCAGGAAGCTATGGCGCGCATCGATGTGCGTTTACCCCTGGACTCGCTGGTGCGCGAGATTTCCCTTGCCGATCAACAGCTGGTCGCCATCTGCCGCGCCTTTACCAGCGATGTGCGCCTGCTGATCATGGATGAACCCACCGCATCGCTGACGCGCAAAGAAGTCGACTCGCTGCTGCAGGTGGTGCAGGATATGCGCGCCAGGGGCATCGCCATCATCTTTGTTAGCCACAAGCTGGATGAAATCCTGCAGGTCGCTGACCGGGTGACCGTACTGCGCGACGGCAAGAAAGTGGGCACCTTCCCAGCCAGCGAGCTGGATGACGACAAACTCACCCACCTGATGACCGGTAAGAAAGTGACCTATATCCCCTTTGTGCCAAAAATCCAGGCAGACCAACCGGTGTTGGAAGTACGCAACCTGTCCAAAAAAGGCAATTTCAAGGATATCAGCTTCAAACTCTACCCCGGTGAAATCCTGGGGTTGACCGGTTTGCTTGGCTCCGGGCGCACCGAGCTGGCGCTGTCGCTTTTCGGCGTCTTCAAGCCGGATAGCGGCGAGATCCTTTACCAAGGAAAACCGGTGAACCTGGACTCGATCCCCGTCGCCATGCGCACCGGCATCAGCTATGTGCCCGAAGACCGGCTGGTACAGGGGCTGGTGATGAACCAATCGGTGGGTAAAAACATTGTGCTCACCACTTTGGACGATCTAACCAATCACTTCAGGCTGCTGGATATGGCGAAGATGCGCGAAAACATCCGCGCCTGGGTGCAAGAGCTGTCCATTAAGATCCCCTCGGTCGATTCCGCTGCACAGACCCTTTCCGGCGGCAACCAGCAGCGGGTAGTGCTGGCAAAATGGATCGCCACCGATCCAAAGGTACTGATCCTGGACGGCCCGACCATCGGCATCGATATCGCCGCCAAGTTCAGCATCCACGAGACCATCCGCACCCTGGCGGAGCGCGGCATCGCCATCCTGTTGATCTCGGATGAGCTGCCGGAAGTCTTCCAGAATGCCAACCGCATCCTGGTGATGCACAAGGGCCACCTGACCGGGGAATTTATCACCGCCCAAACCTCCCTGGCTGAGATCCAAGAGCGCATCAACCCGGTTGGATAAGGAGGTGAAGCATGAAGAAATTCTTTAGCTACCACGAAACCTACGTTCTTCTGGCTATCATCGCCTTTGCCCTGGTGATCACCGCCATTAACCCCGATTTTTTCACCCTCGAGAACCTGTTTGACATGCTCAAAAGCTACTCGCTGATGGGTACCTTCGCCATCGGGATGCTTTTTGTCATCATCTCCGGCGGGATTGACCTGTCCTTTACTGCTATCGCCACCGTCAGCGGCTACACCATCGCAGTGCTGCTGCTGCAGCGCGGCGAGCAGATGAATATCTTCCAGGTGTTTGCCATCGCCGGTGTCATCGGCATCCTGTTGGGCTCGATCAATGCCTTTATCATCTACACCTTCCGCATCCCCAGCATCATCACCACCATCGCCACCTTGAACATTTATTACGGCATCCTGACCGTGCTCTCGCAGGGCAAATGGCTGTACGGCTTCCCGGCCTGGTTTGGCAAATATACGCAGATGTACGTCTTCAAGCTGCAGACGCCAACCGGCATCACCTACGGGCTGTCTGTGATCACCGCGGGCTGGTTCCTGCTGCTGCTGCTGGCATGGTTTATCCTGCGCTATACCGTGCTCGGGCGCAGCATCTACGCCATGGGCGGCAACCCGGGTTCAGCCAGCCGCGCCGGCTTCAATATGCTGAAAATCCACCTGTTTGTCTACGGCTTTATGGGGCTGATGGCCGGCTTCGGCAGTGTGATCCAGGCACTGCTGGTGCAAACCGTAGCGCCAAACTCGCTGGTTGGCAAGGAGCTGGATGTGATCGCCGCCGTGGTGCTGGGAGGCGCCAGCCTGACCGGCGGTACGGGCAGTGTGCTGGGCACCGTGCTGGGCGTGGCGCTGATCGCCATCCTGGGCAACGGGCTGACCCTGATGCACGTCCCAGCCACCTGGTACAAGGTGGTCATCGGCTCGGTGATCCTGATCAGCGTGGGTGCGAGCGCTTACCGGCAAAAGATATCCAGCCGCCGTCGTGCGATCATCGAAGTGGAGTAGCAGGAGGCTGGCATGGCAAAAAAATATTCTGAAAACCTGGTTTTACTGGCAATCGTGGCAGGTGTGATCCTGCTGATGTGGCTGCTCAACGGGTCGGATTTCATGAACCTGGGCAATTTCCAATCCATGGCCTCCCAGTTGCCCGAGTTGGGCATCTTGTCCATTGCCATGATGATCACCATGCTCACCGCAGGCATCAACCTGTCGATCATCGCCACCGCCAACCTCTCCGGCATCGTCATGGCCATGATCCTGACGCAAACCATCCCCCCCGAGAACACCGGTCCAGGTGGGATCGGGCTGGTACTGCTGGCGATCGTTGCCGGGCTGATCACCTCCGCATTGATCGGGCTGCTCAACGGCTACCTGGTGGCATACCTGGAGATCTCTCCCATCCTGGCTACGCTGGGCACGATGAGCCTGGTCAGCGGGCTGGCGGTGGGCATCACCAAGGGCTATGTCATCTCGGGGATGCCGCAGGCCATGCTGTCCATCGGCAGCGGCTCATTTCTTGGCATCCCACTGCCCATGTGGATTTTTATCGCTGGAGTGCTGATCTTGAGCGTGATCCTGCGCCAGACCCCGCTGGGGACGCGCATCTATATGCTCGGCTCCAACCCCACCGCCTGTTTTTATTCCGGGGTAAACAACCCGCAGGTGCTGATGCGCACCTATCTGATTTCGGGGTTGTATTCCGGGTTGGCAGCCATTATCATGATCGCCCGCTTCAATTCAGCCAAGGCGGATTATGGTGAAAGCTACCTGCTGCTGACCGTGCTGGTATCGGTGCTGGGCGGCGTTTCGGCTGCCGGTGGGTTTGGCCGGGTGAGCGGGCTGGTGCTGGCGTTGATCATCCTGCAGGTGATCTCAAGCGGGTTGAACCTGATGGGCGTCAATACCTTCCTCACCCTGGCACTGTGGGGCAGTGTACTCATCTCAGTAATGGTGATCCAATATTTCCTGGAACGCAGACAGGAGAAAAGGCGGACGACATGAACACCTTTTTAGGCATCGATCTGGGTACAACCGGGTTGAAAACCAGCTTATTCAATGAAGACTGGAGCCTGATCGGCTCACGCTCGTGTGAATACCCTCTGCTCACCCCGCAGCCGGGCTTTGTGGAACAGGACCCGGATGAGTGGTGGCAGGGGTTTGTGCGCTCAGCGCAAGGCCTCAGGATGGCTTACCCGCAGCAGTTCGCCCACATTGCCGGCATCGGCATCTGCGGGCAGATGCACACCCAGGTCTACCTGGACCAGGACGACCGGGTGCTGCGCCCCGCTATCACCTGGATGGACCAGCGCACTGCTGGGATCGTCAACCGCATCAAGTCGGACGCAGACAGCCTGCGGCTGATCTACCAGGAGACCGCCAACTACCCGTCCACCACCTACACTGCCCCGCACATCCGCTGGGTGCAGGAAAACCAGCCCGAGGTTTGGCGCCAGACGAAAACAATCCTGGTCGCTAAGGATTATCTCAAATACCGGTTGACCGGCGCCAAGGCTATCGATTATGCCGAAGCCAGCGGCACCCTGCTGTTTGACGTGATCCACGAGCGCTGGTCGCCGGCAGCCTTCGAGTACTTCGGCATCCCGCAGGAGATGTTCCCACAGGTAGGGCCGTCGGACAGCATTATCGGCAAGATCACCCGCCAGGCCTCGCTGGAGACAGGCATTAAGGAAGGCGTTCCTGTCGCCAACGGCAGCTCAGACAACTCCGCTTCGGCGCTGGGCTCGGGGATGGCGCGCTCCGGGCAAGTGACGCTGATCATCGGCACCGCCGGGGTGGTCTCGGTGTGCTCCGACCACCCATTGCTGGACCCCGCCGGGCGCACCCTGTGCTGGCATTATTGCCTGCCAAACCACTGGGTCACACTGGGGATCACCCAGACCGCCGGAGAGTCGCTGCAGTGGTTCAAGAATACCTTCGACCCGCAGGTCGAAGCAGAAGGCGGCTCCAGCGATATCTTCAACCAGTACAGCCAGGCGGCTTCGCAGGCGCCCGACGGCAGCGGTGGGGTGATCTTTCTGCCCTATCTGAACGGCGAGCGCACTCCCTACTGGGATTCAGCCGCGCGCGGTGTGTACTTTGGTCTGAACCTGGCCACCAGCAAGGCGCACATGATCAAAGCGGTGATGGAAGGCGTTTCGTTTGCCCTGCGTAACAATATTGAAACCGTGGAAGCCCTGGGCATCCATATCAGCGAAGCGCGCGCTGTGGGCGGCGGGCTGAAGAGCCAGGTCTGGCTGCAGACGCTTGGGAAAATCCTGAAAAAACCCATCAGCACGGTCAACATGCCCGATACCGCCAACCTGGGCAATGTGCTGCTGTGCGGCAAGGCGCTGGGACTGGTCGATTCTTATGCAGAAACCGTTGAAAAGATCGTCGCCAGCGAAAAGGCGGTGAATTATCCCGACGGACTGCCGGTGTACGAGAAGCAGTACGCCCTGTACCTGGAGCTCTACCCGCAGCTGCAGATGCTTTTCCAGAAAGCGCTCTAACCGTGACAGCCCGCTTACGCCTGTTGGCTTTTGACCTGGGCGCATCCAACGGGCGCGCCATGTTGGGGAGCTTTGACGGTGAGCGCCTGAGCCTGGAAGAAATCTACCGCTTCGCCAACGGTCCTGTGCGGGTGGGAGACAGCCTGCATACGGATGTGCTCTACCTGTGGGCAGAGCTGCTGCGCGGGCTGGAGAAAGCTGCAGCCCTGAGCAGCGGTGAGCTTGCCAGCGTGGGTGTGGACGCCTGGGGTGTGGATTTCGCCCTGTTGGACCGGGGCCAACGGCTCTTGGGCAACCCCTATCATTATCGCGATACACACACCCAGGGCACCCTGGCGGAAGCGCTGAAAAAGGTCTCGCGATCCGATATCTACACGCAAACAGGCAACCAGCTGATCGAATTTAACACCCTGTTCCAGCTTCTGGCGCTGCAGCGCGATGCGGACCCCTCTCTGGATGCTGCGCACAGCCTGTTGATGCTGCCCGATCTCTTTCACTTCTGGCTGTGCGGTGAGCTGGCCAGCGAATATACCATTGCCACCACCTCGCAGTGTTATAACCCCATCCGGGGCGATTGGGCATGGGAGCTGCTGGAGCGCCTGGACTTACCCAGGCATATCTTCCAACCGGTGCTGCCCGCCGGCACACAGCTGGGGATGCTGCACCCGTGGATCAGCGAGCAAAGCGGCTGCCCGCAGCTGCCCGTCATCTTGCCCGCCAGCCACGACACCGGCAGCGCCGTGGCGGCTGTACCCTTGAGCGAGCCCGATTCGATGTACATTAGCTCCGGCACCTGGTCGTTGATCGGCGTCGAGCTGCCGCAGCCGCTGATCACCCCCCAGACACTGGCTGCCAACCTGGCAAACGAAGGCGGGGTCGGTGGGCGCACCCGCCTGCTCAAGATCACCCCGGGGATGTGGCTGCTGCAGGAATGCCGGGGGGAGTGGGCGCGCCACGGGCGGGATTTTTCCTACGCCGAGCTGACCGCTATGGCCGCTGCCGCGCCGCCCTTTGGCCCGCTGGTGGATGTCAACGCAGCGGACTTCCTGGCGCCGGGCGATATGAGCGGTCGCATCCAGGATTTCTGCCTGCGCACAGGCCAGGCAGAGCCATTGACCTGTGCAGAGATTGTGCGCTGCATCCTGGAAAGCCTGGCGCTGGAGTACAACGAACGCCTGTTGGAGCTGGAGAGCCTGCTGGACAAGCGCCTGAATGCCATTCACATCATCGGCGGCGGGTCGCGCAACCACCTGCTCAACCAGCTGGCTGCTGATGTCACCGGCCGTCCAGTGATCGCCGGACCGGTGGAGGCCACCGCGGCGGGCAATCTGCTGGTGCAGGCCATGGGTCTGGGGCAAATCGCATCGTTGGATGAGCTGCGCCAGGTGATGCGCGCATCCTTTGCGTTGGAGCGCTTCGAGCCGCACCCCGATGAGCGCTGGGGGGAGGCGGTTGCGCGCTATAGAGCGCTGGCGGAGAGTAAGGAGAATTAACCATGTTTGATGCCCAACACCTGGCAGTCAAGGTCGCCCAGTTGTATTATGACAGCGGGCTGACGCAGGACGACATCGCCCAGAAGCTGCGCCTGTCGCGCCCCAAGGTTTCGCGCCTGCTGCAAGAAGCGCGCGACGCCGGGCTGGTCAAGATCACCGTGGCTGACCTGCCCGGCTCGCATACCGACCTGGAATACCAGCTCGAGCAGCGTTATGGTCTGGTGGATGTGCTGGTAGTCGAAGTCAGCAGTCCTGAATCCTATGAGAGCACCGCCCGCGAGCTGGGCGCTGCCGCCGCCGGGTACCTGCGGCGCATCATCCAGGACGGCGATGTGATCGGGTTGACCTGGGGGTTGACCCTGTCATCCATGGTCGACAACCTGTCTCCGGAAAAGACACGCCAGGTGACCGTGACGCAGATGGTAGGTGGTCTGGGCGAGCCGGCTGCCGAGACGCACGCCACGGATATCGTGCGGCGCATGGCGCTCAACCTGGGCGCAAATCTGCAGATGATCCCAGCGCCTGGGGTCGTCCAGAGCGCCGAGCTGGCGCACATGCTGCGCAGCGAGCCGTATGTGGCCCAGGTGTTGGAGCAGATCAACCAGGTCACTCTGGCCTTTGCGGGCATCGGCGCCCTCACCGCGGATTCGCTGCTGATGCGCGACGAACGCATCATCACCTGGGAGGAAGTGCGCCCGTTGATGGAAAGCGGGGCGGTGGGCGATATCGGGCTGCATTTTTATGACAGGCAGGGGCAGATCATCCAGTCGCAATTGGAAACCCGGCTGATCGGCGCGGGAGCGGATGTGTACCGCAGCATCAGCCGCGTGGTGGGCGT
>CAZTMX010000074.1:10280-13114 GCA_964614855.1 uncultured Anaerolineaceae bacterium
ACGGGTGTGCGACTGGCGCCGCATGAACTGGCTCGCCAGGCACAGGAGGCCCACATCTTGCTGGTCGGTTACGAGACTGTGGATGCGCGCGTGATCGCCACCCTACCCCATTTGGAGCTGATTGCCTGCACGCGCACCAACCCTTTGAATATCGACCTGGCTGCCGCCAGCGCCCGGCGTATCCCCGTGCTGCACGCGCCAGGACGCAACACGCAATCGGCAGCCGAGTTCACCCTGGGGTTGATGCTGGCTGCGGCGCATAAGATCGCACAGGGTCACCACGCCTTGCGCAGCGGTCAGTACCTGGGCGAGCCGGTGCAGGATTTCACCGCTGCGGATACAACCAAAGATGTCATCTGGAAACTGGACGATGTCTCACCCTTCAAGGATTTCCTGGGGACCAACCTGGCTGGGCGAACATTGGGAATTATCGGGTTGGGGCGCATTGGAGGAAAGGTGGCGCAGCTCGCCCGGGCATTTGACATGCAGCTGCTGGCTTACTCGCCGTTTACGCAAATTGAAGAAGCGCAGCAGCTCGGAGTGCAACTGGTAACGCTTGATGTGCTGCTCCAGAGCGCCGACTTTATCAGCCTGCACGCCGGGGTGACCCCTGCGACCGTGGGGCTGATCGGGAAGCGCGAGCTGGCTCTGATGAAGCCCACCGCCTATCTGATCAACACCTCACGCGCCGCCTTGATCGACCAGGCAGCGCTGATCGAAGCGCTGCAGGCAGGAAAAATCGCCGGCGCCGCGCTGGATGTCTTCTGGTACGAGCCTCTCCCCGCCAACCATCCCTTGCTGCAGCTGGACAATGTCACCCTCACCCCGCACCTTGCCGGCGCCACAGTCGACGTGCGCGCCCTGCACTCGAAGATCATCGTGGATGATATCCTGCGCTGGCTGGCAGGCGAGCCGCCGCTGCATGTGGCGAATGTTTAGGGGGTAAAAATCACACCGGCAGCCCAATTTCTGTAAAGGCGCCGGATGTTGAAAGTACGTGGTCTACCTCATGACACCCCTGTCCCCTAACCTGTGCACAATCTCCCTGGTCTGTGTGTACAGCTCCAGGTAATCCTCATAGTACGGTTTGTACAACCGGCTGCGCACCGCATCCGGCTCGACCAGGCGCTCGGTCTTCACCCAGCTCTGCAAATCCTCTCGCTTTAGTGCACCCGCAGCCAGTCCCGCCAGGAAGGCATCGCCGTAGCTGGCGCCGACGGTGATCTGCGGCATCACCTGCGTCACTTCCGCCACATCCGATACAATCTGCAGCCAGAATGCGCTCTTTGCCCCGCCGCCCACCGCCACCACGCGCTTCACCGGCGCGCCGATGGCACGGAAGGTCTCTACGTTGTGGCGGATGCCGTACGCCACGCTCTCCAGCACGGCGCGGTACAGGTGATCGCGTGTGTGCGCCAATGTCAGCCCGGCCACCACGCCGCGTGCATGCGGGTCGTTGATCGGGGTGCGCTCACCGCTGAAAAACGGCAGCATCACCAGCCCGCCGGAACCGGCAGGGATCTTTTCAGCAGCCGCGAAAAGCTCGGGGTAGGCCTTTTCTGCCGGCAGTTCGCGGGCAAATTCATCGCGGAACCAGCGCGTCAGCGAGCCGGTGGTCGCCATCCCGGCAGCCAGGTTGTACTGCCCGGGGAACATCCCCGCCACGGTCCACATACGCCGGTCGGATACGGGTTTATCCAGCACCAGGATAAAGAACGTGGTCGAGCCGTACATGATCATCAGATCGCCCGGCTGTACCACGCCCACGCTCAGCGCTTCACTGAGCGCATCCACCGCGCCCACCGCCACCGGCGTGCCAACCGCCAGCCCGGTTTCGGCAGCGCCCAGCGCGCTCACCACACCAGCCAGCTCATTGCTCCAGCTCATGCGCGGCAGCCATTCCATCGGCGCCAGGTCCGGTGCAAGACCAGCCGACCATTCCGTCTTGCGGATATCCACCAGCGGCATGTAATAGCTGGCTGTGTGGCGGTCGATCACCTTCTCGCCGGTCAGCCGGTAGACCAGGTAGCTGCTGGCGGTGGTCAGGTGGTCGGTTTTAGCCCAAACCTCCGGTTCATTGCGCTTGAGCCACAGGATCTTCGGACCCACTGCCTGGCTGGTGAGCGCCATGCCGGAAAAATCGAAAATCGCCTCTTCG
Organism: uncultured Anaerolineaceae bacterium; assembly: GCA_964614855.1. Taxonomy (GTDB): domain Bacteria; phylum Chloroflexota; class Anaerolineae; order Anaerolineales; family UBA4823; genus CAWJHE01. Next base: position 12,439 of record CAZTMX010000074.1, read on the forward strand.
CTCAGGCAGTTGTTGATAGTATCGATCTCTGCGCTGGCGCGCGTATCCACGCCGTACAGGATACCCGGCCGCAGCGGACGCCCAGCGGCATCCAGCGGCAGCAGGCACGGGCCGATAGCGCTCAACGCCACCCCGCCCACATCCTGCCCGCTGTACGGCGAGCCATCCAGCAGATCACGGCAGATCGCACACACATCTGCCCACCACACCCGGTCGGCGTCTTGCTCTGCCCACCCGGGCCTGGGGATATCCAGCCCGTGTTCAACCACGCTGGATTTCAATACGCGGCCATCCGCCGCCACCAGCACCCCTTTGCTGGAATAGGTACCTACATCGATGCCGAGATATATTTTGTCCATAGGGATACTATAATCTAATCTCGCACGCGAATCAATAGTCAGAATTCCGAATAATTTCTAAAACGCTTCTTCACAATTTCCTAACAAGTTTTTGTTATGCTATAGCCAGGATGCAGGAAAGAAAGCTCCCTGCAAGTTGATTTCAAGAATACAGTTCAAAGGAGAACTATGATGTCTAGCAAGAAAAAGATCGTACTCAGCATTGCCGCCGGCACCCTGGTGCTGGCGATGGACGCAGGCGCAGCCGGATTTTCAGCTTTTTACAACGCCCGCGCACAGGAAAGCCTGCTTGGACGCCGGCTGAATTCGGTCGTCCA
>CAZTMX010000075.1:0-12688 GCA_964614855.1 uncultured Anaerolineaceae bacterium
CATGTAGGCATCACCAAGCGACTGCCACAAGCCAAAATGTTCCGGGTGATATTTTACCGCTTCTTTCAAATCTTGCAGGGCTTCTTGTAATACTTCCGGAGAAGATTTTCCTGGTTTTAGCAGATCTACAAAAAGATCAGCTGCCATATCCGGGTCGCCTTGCGATAAAGCCTGTTTTGCCGCAGCCAGGTCGCTGGCTGCCATGCGCGTTTCAGGGGCACCAGGCTCATCTGGCGAAATTGCCACAGGTTCATCAACGACTGCCGGGGGTATTTCTACATGTTCGCCAATGGCTGATGGAGGTATTTCAGCGAGTTCCCACTCTGTGGGTTCACCGGTCGTGGTTTCGACGCCATCTAACCAGGCAGGAATTTCAGGTAGAGCTTCTTCCGGCGGCTCACCTGCAAATGGTTCACCGGCTCCCGTCTCACCTGCGAGCAGCTCTTCGGTGAAGGGCTCCTCTACTGCCGGAACTTCTACTGCCGGTACTTCTACTGCCGGCACTTCTTCTGGCTGGTCTTCCACTTGCTGTTCTTCGGAAATTAACACGTCTACCGCAGGTACTTCTACTGGCTGGTTTGTAGATGGCGCAATTTCATCGCTGATCCCGGTCTCTACCTCGGCGATAGCTTCTTCAACTGCATGCTCAATCTCGCCTTCAGAAACAGCTTCTTCAGCAATCACCGTCTCAACTTCAGTGATGGTTTCTTCTACAGTGTGTCCAAACTCGTCTTTAATGACAGCCTCTTCCACAACCACAGGCGTTAATTCAGCTTCAAAAGGTACAACCGCTTGTTCTTCCTCAACAGCCATTTCAATGGTGGTTTCTTCAACGCGCTCGGATATTCCAGCGGCAGGTTCGACTTCTACTGGCATCTCTTCGCTAACTTCCAGTTTTCTGGCAAGGGTGGTTAGCGAGGGTTTTGTATCCTCAAAAGTAATTTCAGGTTCTTCCAGCTCAGAAAGCCATTGTGCTTCTGCTGCAGAGGTTTCTTGATCATCGTTCACGAGCAGTTCATCCTCAGGCAACCAGTCGTGCGTATCGTCAGCCATTTGTGCCAGGGTTTGCTCGACTTCAGCAGTCAAGGCTGCAGGGGTCAGGGACCAATCTGAGATATCCTCAGCCTCAACCCCTACTGGTTCTATTCCAGGTTCTACGGCTTCAACTTCTTCTAAAGGAAAGGATTTCTCATCAACAATTTCTTCAGAAATCCAATCCAACTGGTCATCATCGTGTGTTATGAATAGGGCGGGTTCATCCAAGTCAGCGGCCGATTTTTCAGCGTCTTCTGGGAACAGTTGGTCCAGGTATGGAAGCAGGTCTTCCTCACCATCGTTAACTACCGCCTCTTCTGAAGGCGACAATTCAAGTTCTTTGTCAGATGGGATGTTTTCCTGCTGCCAATCTGGCACTTCAGGTACTTCCAAATTTCTTTCATCAGCCATTTCCGTCTCCTGGAATTCAATTTCATGCGCAGCTTCAATCCCTGCTGCGGCAGCAACTCCAGCCGCCAGGCCAGCCTCTGGGATCTCGCTCAGCGGAGCGGCCCCATCTGCCGCATCTTCCGCAATGTGCTGTGCTTCAGCGGTTTCCTGGTAGGGCTCAGCCGTTTCATCAACGTCTATCTCTGATGTCCATTCCAGCCTGTCAAGCGTGACTGCCTGCTCATCAGCCTGGTCAATTGGATCGGCAAGCGAGACAAGATGTCCGGCATAGGGGTTAAGTTCAACCACCCGCCGGGCGCTTTCCTTCGCCTGTGTGTCTCGCTCCGTGTCCGCCAAAAGAATGGCAAGCATGCGGTTCATGTCGTAAGAATCGGGCAGTCTTTTTAGCACCATTTCTGCCTGTTCGATGGCATCCTCTTTCTTCCCAGTCTTGTTGTAAATTTCTGCCAGCAAGATTTGAAGATCGATTTGCTCTGGGTTTTCTGCCAGTGCCGCACGAATGTCAGCGATCGCCTGCGGGTACAACTCGCCCCGTACATACATGCGCGCCAACGCGCCGCGTGAAAGGCGTATCTTCAAAGGTTCGGCACCGTCACGCTGCGCAATCAGACGGCGCAATTCTGTTTGTACCAGGGGGTTGGATGGCTGGACTTCGTAGGCGCGTTCCATATGCCAGATGGCTCCATTTAAATCGCCTTCTGCTTCGCAAACCGCGCTCATACCCATATGGGCTATTGTGTCATCCGGCAGCGAAGACAGAACGCGTTGGAAATTTTCGGCTGCATCCTTATAACGCTGGCGCTTTAAGGTTGCCTTTCCCAGCATCTTGTATGCATCAATAAAATTCGGATAGGTTTCAAGGATGTGCTGGGAGTGGGCGATTGCTTCGCTTACCCCGTTGTTTTCAATCAATGCATTGATTTCTTGGACATATGCACGTAATGAAATTTCTGCCATAACTTGGTCTCCCTGCTCCATGGTGTTCCGCCCAACCCGATTCTCTCAAGGATGAATGCTAAGACGGGACACAATTCGCATCGTTTATGCCTGGTGCTCTATTCCTGGTTGAATTCACCCATTTACCAATTCTAAGTATCCCTCATTATTTGGAAAGATGCAAGTATTTTTTCATTTGAAGTTGATTTTGCCAATGAGTGAAGCTCAGAATCCTAAATTTTAACTATTCCGCTTCGGATCGCATATAAGGTTGCCTGTGTTCGATCATATAAATGAAGCTTAGACAGGATATTATTAATATGGTTTTTAACTGTCTTCTCACTGATTGTCAATCGAATGGCGATTTCTTTGTTGCTGATCCCTTCGGCGATGAGCTTCAGGACATCGATTTCTCTTGGGGTGAGTTTATCCACCAGGCTTTCTGGAGCTATTTCAAAACTGCTTAAGTGGTGCATGACTTTTAATGCGATCGAGGGTCCGAGCAGCGACTCACCATGAGTTACAGCTCGGATTGCACGAAGCATCGTGTCTGGATCTGCATCCTTCAAAATATATCCCCTGCCTCCCACTTGGATACCACGAAACACAAACTCATCATTTTCATACATGGTGATGAAGACAATGCCGATATGGGGCATTTCACTGTGGATGATACGCGTAGCTTCAATTCCATCCATCTCTGGCATTTGGATATCCATCAAAATTACATCCGGCATCAACTCACGGCAAGCCTGGACCGCCTCCACACCATTTGAGGCCTCGTCCACTACCTGCATATCATCTTCGGCCTCGATCATTTTTCGAATCCCTCGACGAAAAAGCGTATGATCATCGGCGATGAGTACAGAAATCTTTTCCATCATCAATCCTCCGAGCTGGCACCATTTACCGGAACTTGCACACTGATCCTGGTACCGCTTCCTGGCTCACTAAGGATCAATAACACTCCCCGGAGTTGTTCAACACGCTTACGCATGCTCCATAATCCTAAATGTACCCCTGATAACGGTGCATCGACATTAAAACCCACACCATCGTCTGAAACAACCAGCACAATGCAAGAATTATTTTCTTCCAGGATAATCTCGATATGATGGGCTCGTGCGTGTTTCGCGATGTTTGCCAATGCTTCTTGTAAAATGCGAAAAAGGGTTGTTTCTACTGGAGGCGAAAAATGCAAGGGAGTTTCTGGAAGACTCATTTTTATCCTGATAGCGTGGTCTTTTTCAAAACGGGACACATACTCTTGCATGGCAGGGATCAAACCAAGTTCATCTAGCGCAGTAGGGCGCAGATCATAAATAAGTCGCCGTACATCTCGCATATTTGCTTGTGTAAGCTGGGTGAGGTCTTCCAATTCATCCGATACCACCTTTGACGGCGGAGAAAATTGTCTGCGTAAAGTCTGCAGGCGAATATTCAAACTGGCAAGTGAAGGCCCTAAACCATCATGCAATTCTCGTGCAATTCTTGATCTCTCTTGTTCTTGAATTTCGCTGATCTGAAAAAACTGTTCACGCAGAAGTGCGATCCGCTCCTCATGAAGGCGAGCATTTTCCAGGGCTAAAGCTGTGCTGTTTGCCAACATGGTCAGCAAATCCAGATCTTCAAGGCTGTAAGGGATTTCTGATTTTCTTTTTCCGAGAGCGAGTATTCCCCTAAGTTCATTGTCCATGAAGAGTGGAATTGCCAATTCGGATCCGGTGTTGTGCAATTCAAGTGTAGCCTGGTTGTCATCTTCCAATATTGGGTAGAATGGACGCCTTTCAACTTTTAGTAATTGAACGAGAGATGGAATCAGTGGTGGCTGGCTGATGCTGGTATAACCAACTCCTTGATCTTGATGATTCCCATTGTTTATGAGCCATAGTAAGACCTGCTTGCTCCCCAATGTCTGTTGAACAGTACTCCGCACCAATTGAACCACTTCCTTTTGCCCGCGTAAAGTGCTTAATTCTCGAATGAAGTGAGTTATCGTGTGCTGTATTTCATATTCGCGTCGAAAAAATGTTTGATCCACCATTAGCTGGATACGCTGGTGCAATGGTTGGAACAGAAAGGCAACCACCAATGCCGGGATGACCATGGTCCAGAGCGATTGGCGACCGCTAAACACATTGAACAAGTACCCACTTACCAAAGCAAGTAAGATAAACATCCCGCTGAGCACAGCAGTCAGCAGTGAATAGATCAGTCCTTTTCGTAAGACAATGCGTATATCGAGTAAGCGATAGCGGAGGATCGCATACCCAATGGAGATTGGATAAACCGAAGGAATTAACCCGCCAAGTTGCATAGAGTTCAGTGGTGGAACATGGATGGAAGCTGGCGCCCAAATTAGCATATACCATCCCGCAAGCCCGATTAGCAAACCGACCAACATAACAGATGCCTGTCGCTTTAACAATTGGGATCCCTGGCGAAGGATTATGAAAACCAGTGGCATTCCTTTGAGTAGTATGGAACCTAAACCAAACAATAGAAAATACGGCCATCCCATCAGCAAAATGAGCGCCTGTCTAATAAACCGGTTCTCCAGGCGATCATTGGCAATTTGTAAGCCGCTCATCAAAAGGATGGCTACAATCCCCAGGATGATGAATAATTGAACTACCGGCCAGCGGCGTAAAAACTTGCGACGGACCGTATCAGATGGAAAGTTCCAGAAGAATATCCAGCCCGCAACAGGAGCAACGACGGCGTAAGGGATAAGCAAGTAAGACATCCATTTATTGACACTGAGAAAGCACTCCCAAACGATGCCGCCACCGATAGACCAGACAAGTAGATAGGCCAGAAGGTAGCGGCTCAGGGCTGCTGTTGGGTTTTTTGTGTAGACGAAAATTCCTATCAGGAGAAATACAAAGGAGGAGATAAAAAAACCTGGTAGAAAGCGTACCAGAATATCGCTTGTGAATTCCATCGTTCGAACCGGAATATCCAAGTACTGATTACCCCTCTCGATGGTGTAAACCAATTCTTTCCCAATTCCTGCATTTTGCACCAGGCGCGGCAGCTCATGCCAGGATTGTCCATCCACTGCAATAATGACATCCCATGGACGAAGACCCGCCTGAAAACCCGTATATTGGGTTGGGGTAAAGCTGCTGATTACACCAATAGGGTTGTAAAAAAAACCGGGGAATGGCTTTCCAATCTGGCTGGCGATTGATACCCAGGCAAGGCACCAGATGAAAAGCATTGTGCAGATCGCCATGCTAATGCTATAAATGGGTTTGGCGGTGAAATTCCGCACCGTTACCAAAATTACTGACCAGTTAAGAAGAGACTTCATTGAGCACCTATCCTTAATGGCTTAAATAAAGTATAGCACACAAGAATTTTGAATGTATGGGTCTGCAGGCCTAGATTCGGCTGTACCTTTTTTCCTATTAACTTCTCCAACCCAGGTTTCTTATCTGCCCGCAATATGAAATGTATATTGTTATTCGGGATGATGTTCTGTAGGTAGAAACCCGTCTTCCGGGAGACAAGGAGACTGTTCTCTCGGTGTTAGAAAAGGAGGTCGAGATGAGATGGGAAGGATGGAATATCGGTTCTGTGACAATCCGCCGGGTACTGATGGAGGAATCCGGCGAGGTCTCTGTTCAGTCTCGGCGGCACGGGGGAGATTTGCGTGGTGTCATCCGAGAAATGATTTCTAAGGAGCCTGATGTGAATTGCCAGCCAGTCGGTGCTGCCGTTACGGGTCCCCTAGCTGCGACAATTCTAAATTTACCGTACATACCGGAGCCTTTGAGCATTGAAAAAGCCATTGAAGCACTGCACCTGAAACCCGATATGGTCCTTTCGCTTGGTGGAGAGAGCTTTGTTGTTTATTGCATTCGAAGCGGGAAGGTGCGAAATATGAACTCCAGCAGCCGTTGTGCAGCAGGAAGCGGGGAATTCATCATCCAACAGCTTGGTCGCATGGGGTTGGATCTAGAACATGGTCTGGATTGTGCCAGGGGAGGTAAGCATGTTAAGCTTGCAGCACGCTGTTCAGTGCATATCAAATCGGATGCCACTCATAAATTGAATAAGGGGGAATGTAGTTCGGCGGATATCGCATATACCATGTGTATCGATTTGGCCAGAAAGATACAGGCATTGATTGAGGCGACTGCCTGGCCAAACCGGTCCATCCTGGTATGTGGAGGGTTGTCAAAAAATGAGATTTTGTTGGAGGAATTGCGCAGGTTATATCCAGATAGTCAAATTAAAACGGTGGCTGAGAGCGCTTATCTAGAGGCATTTGGAGCTGCCATTAATGCACGCTCCAATGGCCATTTAGAAAAACCCCTTATTGAATACCTGGTGAAGGATATCCCGCGTAGGTTTGAGATACTGCCGCCAATTTCAACTGCATTGGATAAGGTCACCTATGTTGCCCCAAAGTCCATGCAGCCTGCACAAGCGGGCATGAAAGTCCTGCTGGGAATTGACGCTGGCTCGACTACCACAAAAGCAGCCTTATTAGACCTGAGCAGTAAGCAGGTGTTGGCTGCGTGCTATCTACGGACGCACGGCAATCCGGTTGCAGCAGTACACAAATGCCTGGATGAGATAAAGAGACAATTATCCGATTGTCCTGTAATAATCGCCCAGACCGCGGTTACAGGCTCAGGGCGTGAGCTGGTATCTGTGGCCATGGGAAACTGCCTCAGCTTTAATGAAATTTTGGCGCACGCCCGGGCAGCGCGCGAGATTCACCCGGAGGTTGATACGATATTTGAAATCGGTGGACAAGATGCCAAATTTATTTCGTTATTGAAGGGCATTCCTGTAGATTATGCCATGAACGACGGTTGTTCGGCTGGAACCGGAAGTTTTCTTGAAGATGCATCAGCTTCAGATCTGAAATGCCCGGTTGAGAAGATAGGGGAGGCTGCGCTGCAAGCAGAAACGCCCCTTGCGTTTGGAGAACGTTGTGCTGCATTTATAAATTCGGAAATTCGCACAGCACTCCAGGCTGGCGAGAACCCCAATGATATCCTGGCAGGATTAGTATATTCGATAGTAAAAAACTACCTGTCTCGTGTGGTTGGCACACGGCACATTGGTAGCTCGGTATTGCTGCAAGGCGGTGTTGCTCTGAATCCAGCTGTTGCCCCTGCGGTGTCACTATTGAGCGGGCGCCAGGTGATTGTGCCAGATACCCCTGAACTGATGGGCTGCTTCGGGGCAGCGTTGATGGCGCGCGATCTCCTTGATGAAGCTAAGGTTCAAGAATGCACGAATCTGATCACACATTTTCAACTGCAAAATATGGAAATCCAGAATACGTTTAGATGCGGCTCTTGCTCAAACCATTGCGAGGTACAAAGGATTTCGATTAATAAGGACATGTTCCCATTTGGTGGTTTGTGTTCGCGTTGGGAAATGCAAAGGCGTCCAGTTACTTTACGCCATCCTGAAGGAAAGGACTTTATCGACCTGCGTACACAAATCATGATCGAAACTTTCGCCAATGTAAAACCAGAACATCCTCGAGGTAGGATGGGTTTACCCCTTGCGCTATCAACCTATGAGTTGTTCCCATTCTACAGCAAACTAATTACTGAATTGGGGTATGAAGTTGTCCTGTCACGCCCCGGCTGTGGACGAAAAAACACTTATGCTTCCTTCTGTTATCCAGCCGAACTCCTGCACGCTGCCGTGGATGATCTTCTCCAACAGGGTGTTGACTGGATATTGTTACCGCAAGTGCGGGAGTACGAAATTCCTGGCCAGCATCTCCATGCGTATAGCTGTTCTTTTTCCGAAGATAGCGGTGGGATTATTCGTGGTTACTTCTCCGAACAAGCAGAAAAGATATTAACACCGGAAATTGGTTTCTCACCCCAGCTGGAAAAAACCAGCCATCTTGAAATACAACGGATGGCTAAGCAAATTGGTGTGTCAAGCACAGAAGCCCGTCGTGCCTATCAATCTGCCCTGAAGAAACAGTCCGAATTTGTTGATGCTTACCAGGCTGAAGGTAAAAAAGCCCTGTTGGCAGTGAAAGGACCTTTGGTTATCCTGGTGGGACGCCCTTATGCAGCATTCAACACATCTATCAACCTTTCCATCTCGCGTAAGATCGCTAGTAGAGGCTTTCATGTCATCCCGGCAGATATGCTTCCATTGGAGCCATCACCGGTTGAGCGCAATGTCTGGCATTTCACGCAGGTCGCTACATCGGCTATTCGCTACGCTAATGAGCATGAAGATGCTTATATCTGTTATTTGTCTTGCTATTCCTGCAACCCGGACGCTGTGATTTATCATCGCATCCGGCAAGATTTGGAGGGACAACCTTTTTGTTTCCTTGAGATCGACTCTCATACAGCAGACGCTGGAATCGTTACGCGAATCGGGGCATTTCTGGATATTATTGAAGCGCGCCGCCAATCGGGAGCACAAAATCTCCGGATTCTCCCAGCCAGGCCAGATCTTGGCAGAGTAGAGTATTCCAATAAGCATCCGAGAATCATCACCGGCAAGGGAGAGATCCTGGGATTTGATCACCCACGGGTCAAACACATCCTCCTGGCAGATACGCCAGAAATCACCTCGCGACTGTTTGCTTCTCTATACAGCCGTATGGGATGGCATTGTGAGACCACCCCATATATGGATATGAGTGTGCTGCAAGCCGCCAGACGTGTCTGTTCTGGACGCGAATGCTTGCCGTTTCTAGCGATGGTAGGTAAGATGATGTTGCACCTGGAAAAGCGTCCTCCTGATGAAGTGACATTATTCCACTTTCTTGAACAGGAAGGGCCGTGCCAGATTGGTAACTGGTATGACGCAGCCAGGATAATTTTCCAGCGAAACCAGATTGCAAATGCTTTTACCGTCTGGCCCAGGTTAGAAAACAACTATCTGGGCGGGGGTGAAAAAGTGGCCATATCAGCAGCAGTCGCTGGCGTCTTGGGAGATTTGATGTGCGAAGTGCGGTCCGCTCTTACTTGCCTGGCAAAAGACCCATCACAAGCCCTGAAATGCCTGGATACTTTGGAAGACTCCTTAGTGAAAGCCGCAGGGCATGGACTTCCTGCTGTCGAATCCACATTGAAACGCACCGCCAGCGAACTTTCGCATATACCGTTGGAGCGGAAATTGAGTGCCCAGCCAAGAGTGTTGCTGTTTAGCGGGATCAACCGTATTTTTGTGGATAAACCAATCCGGCGTTTCTTTGAAGAGCGTGGCATTGTAACAAAAACCGGAGATGTCGGCGAATTTCTTTGTTTTTTCGAAACCGAACCGATTGTCCGGCGTGGGTTTGCCCTGGGCCGCAAAACGCCAGATGAACACTTTGCCCTTTCCACACTGCTGAGCGGTTTATTGAATAATCCTACCAGCGAGCCGCGGTTTAAAGCTGTCCATGCCAGAGTGCATGTCTGGGCTATCGAATTTCTTGACCATCACTGGCGCAGTATCATGGCTCCTAGCGGGTTGGTATTTGCACCGGATATCCATTATCGCAAAATGTTGTGCGCAGGTCACCAAAGTGTATCTCTCAACGGCTGGACTGAAGCCCCGTGTACAGCTGGGCGATACCTGATGTCACTTGACAAGAAAGCTTATGATGGTTATGTAAATATTGGAGCCTTCAACTGCATACCTGCCAGTAACGCAACTGCAGTTACGCACGATGCAGCGATGAAAAGTAATCAGCCCTATGCTGTCATCGAAGCGGACGGCGCCAGCATCACTGCCAGCCAATTTAGACAGCTTGAAGCAGTAGCTGCGCAATGTTGGGAGCAAAAAATTCAAGACTAGGGCTCTATCTGCACCAACCAACAAGGTACACAAGGGGCTGTCCAACTTTCTGGACAGCCCCTGCCAAAAATTATTGAGTACCTCGATCACACCCTTTTCAGGGTTTTCTGGCGGAGTACCGCCTTTTCTTTACTTCGCTTGAATACTGGCGACCGGTTTCTTGCTCTGCCAGACTGCCCAACCCAGCACTGCAATCAGGGCAATCGCTGCAATCCATCCGCCCAGCGGCAGGGTATCGTATTGCACTATGATCGGAGCAATGATCACCGAAACCAGGTTGACCACCTTGATCATTGGGTTGAGCGCTGGACCTGCGGTGTCTTTCATCGGGTCACCCACGGTGTCGCCGACAACGCTGGCTTTGTGGCGTTCAGAGCCTTTACCCAGGTTCGCCTGGGGATTCTTGGGCTCATCTTCAATCAGTTTCTTGGCATTATCCCAGGCGCCGCCTGCGTTATTCATAAACACCGCCAGCAGTTGTCCTGAGAGGATGATGCCTGCCAGGAAACCGCCCAGGGCTTCTACCTGCAGCAATAAACCAACGACGATGGGGGTGATCACACCCAGCAGCGCCAGGGAGATCAATTCTTTCTGCGCTGCTGCGGTCGAGATTTCTACCGCCTGGCGATAATCCGGTTTAACCTTTCCTTCCAGTACACCGCCCTTGAATTGCCTGCGGACTTCCTCCACAATCAACGCAGCGGCGCGTGATACAGCCTGGACGGCGAACGATGAAAACAACCAGGGCAAGGCGCCGCCGATCAGCATACCCACGAACACCTGGGGCACGTCAACACGGATGCCGAGTGTGCGCATCTGTTCCGCAATGGGGATGCCCAGGGTCTGCTGCGCCCGGCTGACATCGACCATAAACGAGCCAAACAAGGAAACCGCTGCAATCACCGCTGAACCGATGGCAACACCTTTGGTAATGGCTTTTGTGGTGTTCCCCACCGCATCCAGGTCTGCCATGATCTGGCGGGCTGCTGTTGTGTCTTCGTCATCGATGCCGTGCCAGGACATCTCGCCGATACCATTGGCATTATCAGCGATCGGGCCGAAGGAATCCATTGCCACGTTGTTGCCGGTCAGGGTGAGCATACCGATACCGATCATGGCCACACCGTAAAGAATGAATGTCGTGGAAGCGTATCCTGTGCTGACACCTGCTTGTTGGGCGATGGCAGTCACATCGACGCCCGAAAAGATCAAAATCGATGAGAAAATGGTGATGGCGATGACCAGGATCGACCATACCGAAGATTCATAGCCCACCGAGATACCCTGCAAGATCAGGGTCGCCGGGCCAGTATCAGCGGCTTTCTTGATCGATTTTACCGGTTCGGCATGCGTTCCGGTAAAATATTCAGTCAGGCGGTCGATAAGGATTGCCAGCAAGACGCCCATACACACGGTCAATGGGGTACGCCACCAGCCGCCGGGCAGCAATCCGTGCGGTGCGTCCTTTAGCATTACATGCAGGTATACATATCCGGCAGCAACAAACATTACGGTTGAAACAGCAGCCGATGAAAGGTAACCGCGGAAAATTGCCTTCATGGCATCGCCGCTCTTTCCCGAGCCGCCTCGCACCAGGTAGGTGCCGATAATCGATGCCAGGACACCGATACCGCGCACCAACAGCGGGTAAACGATCCATTCCAGGTGACCTGTCAGGTTCCACAACGCCAGGCCCAGAATCAAACCCGAAACGATGGTCACCTCGTAAGACTCGAAAATATCTGCTGCCATACCGGCGCAGTCGCCGACGTTATCCCCAACCAGGTCCGCCACAACTGCCGGGTTGCGCGGGTCGTCTTCGGGGATACCTGCTTCGACTTTGCCAACTAAATCTGCACCTACATCCGCGGCTTTGGTAAAAATACCACCGCCGACACGCATGAACAATGCCAGGAGGGTACCGCCAAAGCCAAAGCCAAGCAGCGCGTCGGGGGCGGCAATACCAAATATAATGAATATAACCGTACCGCCAAAAAGCCCCAGTCCATCGGTCAACATTCCTGTGATGGTCCCGGTGCGGTAGGCGATACGCAGTGCATCGCCAAATGAGCGTCGTGAAGCGGATGCGACACGCACATTCCCCTGAACCGCCATGCGCATCCCAATTTGACCGACGATCAGCGAGAATGAAGCCCCCAAGACAAAAGCCAACGCCCGGCCGAAACCGAAGATCAGGCGTACCATCTGTTGGTCTGCATCTGAAAGGCTGGTACTGCAGACCCTGGCTTCTTCACCTGTAAATCCCTTGAATATACCGCAGAACCATTCAGACGCCTCGGGTGAAGGCGGCACAATAAAGACAGAAGCAAACAGGGCAACGGTCAAGACGAGGATTAACGGCAAAATGGATTTTAGCTGTCTTTTCAAGTAAGCATCTGCACCGTCCTTGATAGCCCCCCAGACTTCTTGCATTTGCTTGGTACCTTTGTCTTCTTTGAGAATTTGGGAACGCAACAAAAGTGCATAGAGCAAACCTAGAATTGCTATGACCAATACC
>CAZTMX010000076.1:0-12521 GCA_964614855.1 uncultured Anaerolineaceae bacterium
CGATGCAGCCTGGTGGACTGCCAGCCGCTCGTTAGATCGCCTGGTGATGATGATCGGCGAGATGGTGCAATACAAAAACTTCCATGATGATCCGACCAAACCACCATTTCCCTGGGATCCTGAAGCTGCCCGTTGGTGCCGAGAATATCGCAAGAAGAATCCCAACGCTTTCCCGGTTGATACACGAGAATTGCTGCTACCTGAAAAGATCACCATCAAAAAGCCGCAAAAGTCTTCAAAGCCACACATCCGCTTGAAATAATTCCGGAGCTGGTGATGTGTGGTCTCCGCCCAAGTATGCGTGGTGGAGGAGAATCCATCCATTTTATTCATTTTTGTAGATCAAAAGGAGACAGAAAAAATGACAGATAAATCCGTATCCCTCGTGCTTCCAGCCGGAGGCACACGCACAGCAGAAGTTCCGGATGATGTCCCCGTCAGGGAACTGATCCCCGAGCTGGCAACATCGCTTGAGTTACCCACTACCGGCCCAGACGGTCGACCGATCAGCTACCGGTTGGATAGCAAGGCGTTGGGGCGCGAACTCCAGGAGACAGAAACGCTTGGAGACGCAGGGGTGCCGCAAGATGATCGCTTGATCATCACCGCGGATATCACTGCGGGATAAAGGAAAAACTAGGTGAATGTCTGCTAAGTCAATTCACCTGGTCTCTCCGTAGATGCATAAAGATTATACCATGAGGAGCAATGCCATCCATTCGCCTTAAACCTGTAGAGATACCCAAACCACGCACGGCGCACATCCCGTTCAAGCGCGCCCTGTATTGGCAATCGCCGTATGAGAGCAATAACTCAGAACCGGTGGTGTCTATATTCGTGGCGCCACGTGCCTTTGTTCACGTGAGCTCCCATGCCCAAAGTGACCTGAATAACGAGGTGGGAGGCTGGTTGGTTGGCAAGTGGCGCCTGGACAAACTCCTCAACCAGCAGTTTATCGTGGTGGAGAACAGTCTCCCAGCTCCTTTCACGCGCCACGGCCAGGCTTTTTTGACTTTCACCCAGGACTCACAAGTGGCCTTACAAAACTTGCTCGAGGAGCGCTTCCCGGGTAAGGAATTGGTGGGTTGGTATCACACGCATCCCAGAATGGGAGTGTTTTTTTCATCCTATGACACCTGGCTACACTCCCATTTCTTTCCAGAATTGCACCAGGTAGCGATGGTCGTTGAACCATACACCTCAACGGGTGGGTTCTTTGTTCGTGGGGAAGATGGCAGCCTGGACCCAAGGCGATACTATGGTTTTTATGAGCTGATAAACCACAAGCAGGGTAGCGTTGTGCACTGGTCCAATCTTATCCCTGCAATAGCAATGCAAAAATAGGAGGAATCTATGAGCCGAGTAATGAGGCTTTACTACTATGCCGTTTTCGGGGCGATAGGGGGCGTGATCGGTTGGCAGGCCAGTAATATCTTGGGCCTATCATTTTTCGCCGGAAATATCTATCTCAGTGAGATCGTAGTCGGCGCGGTGATCGGATTTTGTATCGGGATTTTTATCGGGTTGGCAGAAGGGTTGATGACTCGCAACTATGTACAGGCGCTGCGGACCGGATTTCTCAGCGGACTGATGGGGCTGGTTGGGGGCGGGATTGGTTTGCCTTTGGCTGAGGCTCTTTTCCAATTATTGGGAGGGCAGGTCTGGGGGCTGGCTCTCGGTTGGGGCTTATTTGGCCTGCTAATCGGCCTGGCTGCTAGCTTCACAGGCGGCAGCCAGATGTGGAAAGGCGCGCTGGGCGGGCTTTTGGGCGGAATCGCCGGAGGTCTGTTGCTCGAAGCGGCTCGTTCCTGGATGGAAGACCCTATGATGGGAAAAGCCGTGGGCTTGCTTTTGACAGGCGCCTCAGTCGGTATCTTCACCGCCCTGATCGTATTCTTGCTTTCCAAAGCCTGGCTGGAAGTTACTTCAGGCAAGCTCAAAGGAACAGAGTTCATTCTCGATAAATTCCTGAAAGCAGAGGGCCCTTCGGCTTTCATCGGCAGTGATGCGCTTAAATCTGATATTGTTCTGCCCGACCCAGACATTGCCCCTCAGCACGCGCTGCTCAAAGGCGCCGGCACACATTTTAATCTCAAGGACATGAGCTTGAGCGGGACATTCGTTAATAACAACAAGATTGAACAGGCTGTGCTCAAGAACCGCCAGAACATCAAGGTAGGCAACACACAGCTTGTCTATCACGAGAAGAGGTGAGAAATGCGTACCATCAAACGAACCCTCAGATACTCGGCATTGCTAGTGGGTGTAATACTCACCCTCAGCGGCTTTGCGCCCTTTCAACAAGCCACCCCTGAACCGGGTTCAAGCATAGCCCGAATTACCCAGGTTGATACGTCAATGTTTCCAAAGGTGACGGTTTATATTTCAGTAACCGACGCCTCTGGCGAGCCAACACCGGTCAGCCTGGCGAACATTGAACTCAAAGAAAACGGTCAGGTGATGCAGCCCGACGAGATCGGCGGCGCGGCCGAAATCGGTCCGCTGACCACGATGCTGGTGGTCGATATCTCCGGCAGTATGAACCATGGTGACAAGCTGAGCGCTGCAAAAGATGCTGCCATCGCCTATGTCGAACAGGCGCGACCCTCAGACCAGATTGGACTGATCAGCTTTAACACGGAGATCGAGTATGTCCAACCCATCACAGCGGATCATCAAGCGGTAATTAAGGCCATCGAGGGGCTCCGGGCTCAAGATGATACCGCCATGTATGACGCCTTAGAACTCGGGATTGAATACCTGGAGAGCACCACGGGACGCAAGGCCGTGATTGTGTTGACGGATGGACTGGATAACCGAAGCAAGACAAACTCGTTGGAGGTGGTCCAAATGATCGGACCTGAAGGCCTTTCGATCTCAACCATCGGGCTTGGCGACCCCAGCCAAAGCACGGGTGCGATTACCAGCCTGAACGAGCCTGCTCTAAAATCACTGGCCGAAGCAGCCGGCGGCGCCTACGGATATGCTAACGATGCCGAGTCTTTGACCGCCCTGTATCAACAATTAGGTCGCGCCATGCAGAGCGAATATGCCATCACCTATACCTCGCCATCCAAACTGCGAGATGGCGTCAATCGTTCATTGAGCGTGGCGTTAATCGAGAATGAAGACGAGCCGGGGGCGATGAGCGCTGAACTCACTTACAATCCTGGCGGCCTGGTCCCAGAAGTGGCGCAAAAGGCTTCCTGGAGCACCTTCGCCATCCTGCTAATAATCCTGGCAGCTATGCTGTTCATCCCATCTCTGATTTCTGCGCTGGTAAGGCGCAAGGATGGAAACACAACTGCTCAACAGGGTGGGGTAAAGCTAACTGGTGCAGCGCCTAAACCCCCGGGTGGGAAGCGCACAACGAAAGTGAAGATAAAGAATTAAGCTTCACAGGCATTGGCTTACGAATCAAACGGTCTCAGGTACTTGTTGGGGGTCTTTACAAAAACCTGAGACCGGTCTTTCTTCTTTGCGTCCCCGCGTGGACCTGACTCGAACACCACGGCGAAGACCACCTCGCCAAAATTGACCACCCCGTCGATTTTGGCGCCGATGTCACTCTGCCACCAGCCGCCCATCTGCAGGGTATCAGACGAACTCACTGTCAACCACCACTGTGCCGTTGGGATCTTAACCCAGCGTTACCAATGCTTCTTCAAGTTGGAGAATGTCTTCGCCTTCGAGGACGATCGTCTCTATAAGGATGTTATTGTCCTCGCCGCTCCGGACTTCATTACCGCCATCCATGTTTCGATAGGCAGGCAATTCTCTGAATAGCAGGATAACAAGTTTATTATCAACCGTAAACAAGACCTCACCCTGGCGGATCGTTTGACCTGCTCCTGGGATATCCGTGATGGTACCGTCCATCATCGTCCTGACAGGGTCGTCCTCAATAGAGCTGATCAACCCGATAAAGGTCTCTTCCTGGATCAGGTCGGTGATGAGTCAGACTCAATGGATGAGTTTATCTCTGTATGTGTGGTGTGGTCATTCATTTGTGATTCTTATTCTAAAAGGATCTCCACTGGCGATTGTTTTACTTCTCTTTGCCGCCGTCGCATGATCCGCTACCAAAGCAGATTGCGATGGCTTCTTGGGCATCTGGGTCATCCCAATCAAAGGTGTTTTTGAGATCTTCCATAGCGAATCGAACCGATCATAGAAAATAGCATAGGACCAATCCTGGACTGTTCGTTTACCCAACGAAGGTTCGAACCACTTACAGTGAGTTTTTTGGGATTTCAATCTCGACCCCTAATTCTGCCAATTCTCCCCTGGACTCAAACCGAATAGATAACAAAAGCCGTTCCACAATTTTTGCGGAACGGCTTTCTTTAGTTTGTGCCCCCACGGGGGTACCGTACGTTAACGTGTCTTAGCCGCGAAAGGGTGCTCGGATTATTTTGTTGCCCACACGCCAAAATGCTGGGGCAAGCAACGGTCAAGAATCTTGAGCCGGCGCCAGTTTGCCCTCCGCCATCATAAAAGCCTGGTCGCATAAGATCGTAATCTCATCTTTGCTGTGACTGGTGATCAGGATGGTCTTGCCTTGTTCACGAAGTTCGATCAAATAACGATAGATCTCTCGCTGCCCATCGAAATCCAGGCCATTAGTCGGCTCATCCAAGATCAATAGTTCGGGGTCTTCCATAATAGCCTGTGCCAGCCCCAGGCGTTGGCGCATGCCGGTTGAGTAGGCGCTGACTGGACGGCGGTCATTGGCATCCAGTCCCACGGAATGCAAAGCCTCTACAATATTCGTTTGGCCAATCGTCCCCTGGATGCTGGCCAACAGTTCCAGGTTTCGCAAGCCGCTTTCAGCCATTAAGAAGCCTGGACTATCAATCAATATTCCACTTGCGTATGGAAATTCGACTTCGGAACCAATCTTTTGGCCGAAAATTTCGACCTGCCCACTGTTTGGGCGGATCAGCCCGCACAAGATCCGCAGGAAGACACTTTTGCCAGAGCCATTTGCACCACTGATCCCAAAGATCACACCAGGCGGCATATCGAAATCAACACCATCCAGAACCATCCGCGGACCAAAATATTTGGTCACCCCGTGGGCAGAGATGATTGTTTTTTTGTCTGTGTTTTGCATGGTTGACTATCCTTATCAAAATTCACTATCAGGGCCGGGTAGCAAAATGATCCTGCCTCTGACTGAGAAATAGTCCCAAGACAGACAGGCAGGCCAGCCAGACCACCCAGTAGAGGATGGAGAGATGAACTGGAATATCTCGAAACGGAAGGGGGAAATGATTGAACATCAGGTGTTTGTAGATGAACAGCATGACCCAGCCTGAGGGATTGGAGATCCAATTCACAGCAAAGCTGGCCATGAGCGCGGACAGAGCGGCCAGGTAGCCAACCAAAAATCGGCGGCTCCACTGCGTGACTACTATCATCAACAAGCCCAGGCTGAACCACCCCAACATCAGCAGCAGTAAAATTAGGCCGATGATTAACATGGCCGCTGAATTCCGCGGGGTGAACAACGGGACATTCAACGATTCTGGCGTGGCTGTGGCCAGCGTGCTCCAGGCGAACTCAACCGGGAAAACAAAGGCAGCAAAGGCGATCACGATGCCGGTTACAAGAAGAGTGTAGGCGATGACAGAAACGGCCAAAACCAGGCATTTAGCCAGCCACCAGACTCGCCGTGACCCCAGGCGTAAGAGCGCCAGTTGACCGAATCCTGGCTCAGGCAGCAGGTCACAAACCAGGAACAGGAACAGGTTAGTGATGATCAAGACAATATTCCAGCCATTGCCAAAAGTGATGAAAAATACATCCCAAATATTCGCTGCCGTACCAGAATGCAGTTCCAGCAGCGAGCGGATGGCATTGACCGAACGATAGGCAATGAACAACATCACCGGCAGCAGCAGCAGCCAGCGCTTGCGCAAGAGATACTGGTGGATTTGAATATTGAGGTAAGAAAGCAGTCTCATGATTGCACCTGGATTAGTCTGAATATCATTGGACAATCCGCTCGCGCCGGCCAAAGAAATAAAGCAGCAGGCCGCTGATCAAGACCAGAACGGTCAATTGGATTAACAAGGTGGCAGCCGTCACGCCAGCCGTGTTATACGGAATCAGCAGCGTCTCAGGCGACCAGTGGCGCCCAAGATGCCGGGCGCGGTCGCTGATGTAAGCGCTGATCATAAACAACATGAAGGGTGCAGCCAGGATCACATAACGATTGTTGACCAGGCCAGAGATAGCCAGGCCAAATGTGGCGAAGATGGCCCCAAAGAGGCAGGCCAACCCGATCAATGCCAGGATGTAGAGATCCGGCTGCACTGGATACCAGGAAGCGAGTATCCCCGCCGGGCTGCCGTTTTGTGCGCCCCAGGTGGTGAACACCAACGAATTGACCGGCGGCGTTCGCTGCCCACTCAAATTCGTGAACAGAAACAACAGCAGCAGCGGGCTGCCGACAGCCGCCGCGCCAGCGGCCAGGTTAGCAGCCAGCTTGGCTGTCAGGTATTGACGGTAGCCGGTGCGCGCCAGGATGAACCGCAAAAATCCCTGGCTGCGGTCAACCCAAAGCGAATCGGCAAACGGCAGCGCCGCCGCGAAAGGCGCCAGGTAGAGAAAATAGGAGCGGAAATGCACAAACAGCCACAATTCGTAGGCATTGTTAGTTACAGGGGCCTCCGCGCCCATAGCCAGGCCAGGAAAGAACCGGCCAGCGTCATAGAGGCCATAGGCAAAACAAGCCAGCGACAGGAGCAACACCGCCAGGAAGCGGCCATTCCAGAAGGCGCGCGAAAATTCTTCACGCCAAATTCCAAAACCATTTGGCTTTCGTTCAATCATTCTTGCCTCTTCCGGTAATATTTTTTGCGTACAACTGCATCTCAGCCAGGATTTCCTCTGCCGAATACCCCAGGCGGCCCATCTCGGTGAAGAAATTTGCCAGCAGAGTCTCACGCATTGCCTGGTGCATCCTGTCCAGCACTTCTTGATCCTCGGTTATGAAAGTGCCTTCGCCGCGCCGGGTGACAGCAATCTCCTGCCGCACCAGCTCGCTGTAGACGCGGAAGATGGTGTTGTGATTGACCTTATACTGCATGGCGGCATCCACTACCGATGGAAGCTTATCGCCCGGCTTCAGTTCACCGCGCAGCACCTGGGCGCAGATGCGCTGGATAATTTGTTGGTAGATCGGTTGTTGGTCGTTAAAGATATGATCCATAGGTGCTGCGATCTAGTGCCCCAACTCGGCGAGAACTCGGTTGGCAGCGTCTGTATATACCTGTGATAATTCAGCCGGTAAAACATCGTAATAGGTATATTGGATATTGCCGATCCACTCATCGTCGCCCATCTGACCGTTTTGCAGATAGAGAATTTCCTGCTCTGAAAGCGGTAAGCCGGTGTTCAGGTCAAACCACTTCAGCCGCGTGCTGCGCTCAATGAGCAGGCTTTGCCCTGTGGCAGGGTCCATGAATACCGGTTGGGGATCTCGGAAGGTATGGATTTCATAGGCCAGCACGAAGAAGGCTTGCTCGCCCATCTGCTCTTTCCAGGCGATTATGCGGCCGGCAGTAGCGCCGGAGCCTTCATCCTGGCTGACGCCCCCGGTGTTCAGGTCAAACCACTTCAGCCGCGTGCTGCGCTCAATGAGCAGGCTTTGCCCTGTGGCAGGGTCCATGAATACCGGTTGGGGATCTCGGAAGGTATGGATTTCATAGGCCAGCACGAAGAAGGCTTGCTCGCCCATCTGCTCTTTCCAGGCGATTATGCGGCCGGCAGTAGCGCCGGAGCCTTCATCCTGGCTGACGCCCCCGGTGTTCAAATCATTTTCAAATGCGTCAAACCAGGCCCTTTCGTCAGTGAGCAGTGATTCCCCCCACACCTTAACACTTTCCAGGCTCTCCAAGCTGCATTGGACGGTTAGGTCTGGCGGCTGGACGCCGTCAAAGCCGAATGTACCAGCAGGAACATTGAAACCGGCCGTCGCGCCGTTTTCAAGCATGATTTGAAATGGCATGGGTTGACCATCCACAACAAAATATACCAATTGCTCGCGACAGGTGAGTGTTTCATCCAGAACATGCACCAGAAAACGCAAACATGCCATCCAATCATTACTTCCAGTAATGCTGTCATGACAAACTGTTTTCTGATACCAGCCTGGCCGCGAGAACCAGGTTTCCTGTCGTTGGCGCAAAGCATCCAGAATACCCAGGATGGCCGGTGAATCGGTGAGCGGATTATCTTTGGTATACGGTATCTGTAAAGAGGGTACAGAGGTACTATCCTGAGTTGGCCCAGCTTCAATAATAAGCGCAACAGGCGAAGCGAATGGCGTTGTGGTTGGCGATACACCTGGTGTGATCGAAGGATCACCGGTGGGCGTGGTGCTGGGTGTGTCAGCAGCCGTACCGCAGGCAACGAGCAGCACAGCACTGCAAAGGAACACCAAAACAATTCGTAAGCGTATCAAATGGATCATAAGAGTAACAGCCAATCTAACATATTAGCATACTAGCACACTAGTACACCGATATTATAACGTGATTTGATTACGTGTCAATATCTGCAACATGAAATGATCAGCAGAACGTTGGTCGAAGATGATGTCTCTGGATCATGGACTTGATGTTCGTTTCCTCATGGCCCAGTAAATTACCTGGATCCGGCAATTCACAACAGAAATCAACCCGGATCTCAGGGGAGTTTATTGTTGTAGACACGCATGGTAGCTATGAAGCTGGTTTCAAATGGTTGTCTACCGCAAGGGACCCCACGGGGGCGCTTCATGATTAAGTGTTATACACTTTCTTGCAGGTTTTAGAGTATTCAGTCCAGCCACAGATAAATCAATCCCTAAATCTTTTGCATCAATTTAGCATCTATGATAATATTTCACCATGGAATTCGAGCGTTTATTAGAAATCATTGGCAACGAGCCCATCTTTGAAACCACCCTATTGTTTGCAGGAAAGGTTAACCCTGATATCATCCGCCTACAGCTTACGCGTTGGACAAAGAGCGGTCGTCTGTATCAACTACGCCGCGGCCTTTATGCCATCGCCCCACCCTACCAGAAGGCAAAGCCGCACCCTTTTCTGATCGCCAACCGTTTGCAGCACGCTTCTTATGTCAGCGGGCAGACGGCACTGGCTTTTTATGGGCTGATCCCCGATACGGTGCAGGCCATTCTAAGCGTGACGGCTGGGCGCCCGGAGCGGCTGGAGACGCCGCTAGGCGTTTTTGAATTCCGGCATGTCAAGCCTGAGCTGCTGCGCGGCTATCGCATGATGGCGCTGCACGGGCAGAAAGTCCCAGAGCAACATGCCCTGGTAGCCACACCCGAAAAGGCCTTACTCGACCTTGTGTATTTGCAACCCAGCGGCGACCAACCCGCTTACCTGCGTGAGTTACGACTTCAGAATCTGGAACGGATGGACCTCGACACTCTGCACCGCCAGGCCGAAGTTTATAACACCCCCAAAATGCATCGGGCGGTTAAAGTCATCACCGCCTTGGCGCAAAGCGAAACCCAGGAGTATGAAACTCTATGAAAGATCACCTGGCTGAACTGGTGCGGCAGGCAACAACGCCCTTGCAAGGCCGCAATGTAGCCCGCGAGTACCTGCAGGCGCGCATCCTGGCTGCGCTGCAGCGTGCTGGTGCAATGATCCCGCTGGCTTTTTACGGCGGTACTGCCCTGCGCTTTCTGTACGCCCACGGGCGTTATTCTGAAGACCTGGATTTCGCACTAGAAGGCGACCGCAGTCGCTACGATTTCCGCGGCTACCTGAAAGCAATTAGATCCAAACTGACGCCGGAGGGCTACCTGGTTGAGGTCAAGGTCAGCGACCAAAAGGCCGTTCACAGCGCCTTTGTGCGCTTCCCCGGCTTGTTGTACGAGGTAGGGTTATCCGGACAGCAAAGCGAGGTTTTGGCTGTAAAAATCGAGGTGGATACCAACCCGCCCGCCAGCGCTGGGCTGGCGACCACGGTAGTGCGCCGATTTGTTGTGCTTCAGCTTCAGCATCATGACAAAGCCTCGCTACTGGCTGACAAATTGCACGCCATTTTGAAACGCTCCTACACCAAAGGTCGCGACCTTTATGACTTGCTCTGGTACTTGAGCGACCCTACCTGGCCGCAGCCGAACCTGATCTTATTGAACAACGCCCTGGCACAAACCAACTGGCAGGGCGAAACGTTGACCAGCGCCAACTGGCGGGATGAGGTGCGCGAGCGCTTACGCCGCCTGGATTGGCAGGACATCCAGACGGATGTTCGCCCTTTCGTAGAGCCAGCGTTCGATTTGAGCTTGTTAAGCCTGGAAAACCTGGAACGGGTGTTGGATAAATAAAAACTCCTGTTCTATTATGGTTAAGACAGGAGATCGACCAGTGCCCCCAAGCGGAGCTGACTCGAACTGTATGACTTTAACCCTAATCAGGAAAATTCTACTACAATCCTTTATAGAGCAACAAATAATCTATGAGATTCTTACATCATTTTTGCATGATAGTAATTTGTGGAACTACCGCCCCTGGAATGAGGGGCTCCAATTCCTGGTAAAATTTCAGGTGAATGATGTCTAGCGAATCCGGTCGCGGCAGCAAAGCGAAGACCTCTCCGTTTGGGCTTACGGCTGTATTGCGTGTGATCGGATAATAGAATTCAGATAGTGGAACACGAGCAACACCCTTAACAACGCCATTTTCATCGATATAATGAATGGTCTGGTCAACTTTAATTGTTGTAGTTGGCATTACATCATCGCGTACCAAATAGAAGCTTCCATCCTGAAACAGATCCAGAAAATTGAGCCCGCCAAGTCCTTCGGTTAATTTGGTTTGATAGATCACTTCCCTTGCTGTAACCTTGGGATCGCTCCACAGACCGGGCGTACTTACGAAGAACCGTTTTTCATTACATAACAAACCTTGGGTAACATGACTAGGATCGGATTGTTTTTGAACCTCTGACAACGGGAACAATATTGAGCCACCGATTACTTCAAGGATAATGCGCTCTTCGCAATCAATTGCAATACCTGTTAGTCCGCCTTCAAGCGTGTTCTCACTATTCTGATTGTCGATAGGAAACTGATAGGGGATCTCCTCGCTTGCAATAAGCTCACCAACTTGCGTCAAGCGATGGGCGCGAAATTTCTGGTAACTGGTTTCCAGGAGATAAATTTCATTTCTCTTGACACGTAAATCTCTAACATACCCGATTCCAAGCTTAACCAATTTTATCGTTGACAAGAGATGCCCTTCATGGTCGTAATTCAGGAGTTGCCCACCGATAGGATCTGATATCAAGAAGGTGTAATCGGGTAGAACAGCTATTGCATTCGGACCTTCAATATTTCCACAACAAGAGGGTATATTAAATTTAATGATACTTCGCTCACCGACGGGTATACTGAATAGGGTTTCGTAGATTTCTCCTGGTATATTGTGGATAATTGGCGCTCTTGCAGAAGAAAGAGTTGCGGTTGGCTTCAGCGTAGGAGTAGGTTTTGGCGACAGCAAGGTTGGGAAGGGTAACGTCGCTGGCAATTGCAAAGTAGGTGCAACAGTACTAACAGCTAATTCTGTCGGAGCAATGGTGGCTACTTGGGTTGCTTCATCTAGCTGTGTTCTTTGGAGTATAGTATTCGTTGTACTGCATGAAGCCAACAAAATAATGATCAACGAGTAAGGAATTAATTTTCTTATCATCTTTTTTCTGATCTAAAGTGGCATGTGCCCTTGAATTCCTTTTTCATTGGAACGCAAGTGTCTTTTTATGATTATGGAAGCGGATAAGGTGTGCTTGAAAAAGGAGAATCAGATGGGGGATAAGGATTTGAGGGAGGATTCGCAGAATTCGTTTCCATTTCCGTTTTCAAGATTAGTGGAAGGCGGATTTTTATACACACATTGTTATAACGACGTGGAGTATAGTCTGCAATGGTGGTAAAACCTCGAAGTATCCGCACAACTTTATCGTGGTCGAATTCTGTGGTAGCCTCATAACCCCACATCCCGTTAACAGCAAAGCTGTCGAATAGTATCGTATGTCGTGGGGTTGGAGAGCACCTGTTCATAATGTCTCCAGGCTGTAAAGCGGTCCTATCAGTTAATTCAAAAGAAATGTTCTCTAATGAGCATGTTCCAGTATGGCTTCCCAGGTCCCAGGCTCGGCTAACCAAGCCAGAACAATCGATGCCCCGTCCACAGCTTACATAACTTTCACTTGCGTTTCCTGCAAAGTAACCATTGGTGCCTCCACCCATGAAACTATTGAATTGAGCAATAGTTTCCCAGGTATTCCATGCATACGGTACACTGGAGTAATAACCTGGATTGCCCAAGTAGGATGGCTTCACTCGATCTGGACATGCGGCATTGTCGTTTATGTGATATGAACTGAGGTATGTTGAATTATTCAAATATTCTTTCGCGACGTCGGTGATTAAGTCTCGCCTCGACAAGTTTCCGCTAGAAAAGCCACCTCCCTATAATATTGTTCTTCTTTCC
>CAZTMX010000077.1:0-12506 GCA_964614855.1 uncultured Anaerolineaceae bacterium
CCCATCCACATTGATCCTGCGCATGCGCTCTTTTCCCGCCCGGTCCAACCCGAACTCATATTGTCCGGCATTGTGAATTACGATATCAGCGCCCATCATCGACTCATGCATGCTCTCGCGTTCGGTGATATCCCCCCTGGCGAGGCGCATCCCCAATTCCTGCAACGCTTGTGCTTTTGCGCTTTCGGGTTTGCGTACCAGTGCGGTTACATTCCAGCCCCTTTGGAGCAAGCATTTTGCCAACGGTCGCCCGATATATCCGGTGCCCCCGGTAAGAAAGACGTTCATTTTGCCTTCCTTTGGATGTGTATTACGCAGATGCTTTCTCTTACCTCGTCCTGTATGGTGGAAAATTCTCCCGCAGGTTCCCAGGTGAAAAGTATATCTGATCTTATAGTACCCTATCCAGGAAAGAAGTCAAGCGTCATCGCTGGCACAATTTTAGCCTTGTTGGGTGCATGTCACACTGCAGGCATAACTTGGTGCACGAATAATGGATTTCTCAAGGATCGAGGCTGTAACTTGCCACCCAAAACTGTCTGACCGCTGCCCCGATCTTCTTGCATCAATCACTACACAAACAACTGAGGGCAATGCACCAATTAGGTGGTCCGTATGCCAAATAAAAAAACTTGTGTTGGATTCCATTTAGATAATGTTGTCACGGGGATCGTTTGATGCGCGTTTGAGATAGTTTATGAAAGCAGAATATTTTTAGATAGAGTAAAAAGGCTGCCCCCCACAATCTACGAATAAGCGATCGTAGTTTAAATCCTCTACAGCAAAGGAAGGAATCCCATTGATATTTTTTTCAAAGAAGAGCATACAAGGAGAACGAGACGTGCGTATTACGGTAGCACTTTAACTCCCCCTGCTACCTGGATTTTCTTACCTCAGAGCGCACGGATACCCTTTTCAGGCTATCCGTGCGCTCTTCAGTTCACTTCTGTCGGGGCGGGCGGATTTGAACCGCCGACCTCACGGACCCGAACCGTGCGCTCTAGCCGGGCTGAGCCACGCCCCGAAGCGAAGGCATTATACTTGATGCCATTCGCTTTGGCAAGTAGAGATTTCTTCTCCTATTTCTTGATCAGGCGGTAAAGGTAAATCACAATTATCGCGCCAATGAAAGCTACCACGATGCTGGTGATATTGATACCCGTCATCAGGTCCACACCCAGGAAAATGCTGCTAAGCCACCCCCCTAAGATACCGCCAACCACACCTAAAACCAGGTCGGTCAGCATTCCGGTACGGGCTTTCATTACCTGCGAAGCCAGCAAACCAGCAATTAACCCTACTACGATTGTTGAAAAAAGACCCATGATATTTTCTCCTTATCTTGTATAGAACTTCCTGATTGGTATCCGGTAGTTAGACGCTCTCTACCTGTTTCCTCAATGAATGCATGGCTTTTTTCACCCGCAGCGCATCCTTTGGATTGCCGCCGGCGATAAAGCTGGCAAGAATTCCCCCGCCCATCAGTGTATCCAGGGTGTATTCGACCTTGCATTCATCATCGCTCAGACCCAAAAACCTCCACTGGGGCGCAGCTTGAAGACATGCAGGTCTTTGTCATCACCCATCTGGGTCAGGACTTCCAGGCGCTTCATTGGTTCAAATTTTACGATTTGGCCTCTGCCGGTTTTCTCATCATCCACCCATTCAAAGGTCCCACCTTCACCGACAGCGCTGAGGTTACCAATGCTGTCGATACCAGGGAACCAGTGTGGCCAGTTGTTCGGGTTCACCAGGTACTCCCACACCTTTTCAATTGGAGCATCGATCTCCATCTCACGCTCAAATTTTGGCATAATTCAAATCCTCATCTTTCTGTAGAACTCAGCCAACTCGCTCAACTGAGTTTCACACATGTATTCTTATATCCACGCTTACAAACCGAACATGGCGGCCAGTTCTTCCAAGGCGGCCTGTTCCTTCTCATCAATGACTGACTTGCTTCCAATACCCAGAAAACCGCCTGTCTTGGTCTCGGCGACCTGGCGCGCCATATCCAGGATCCAGCGTTTGTAATCCTGACCCCCGGCGAGTCTTGCTGCCACGGCGATCCCTTCAGCCACGATCTGTTTAGCTTCTTCTCGGATGGCTGCCGGGTCTTTGGCTTCATACTTCAAGGTGTTTTCTTTGGCTTCATCAAAGGACATGCCTTTCATCGTCGCCAGCAGATCATCCACCAGCAAGCCGTAACCGCTGCCTTCAGATTTTTGCGCCAGCTCCTGCATGAATTTGCTGGCAGACATCACTTCCTTGATCATTTCTAAGCCGCCGCCGCTGGCTGATGAAACGTAAGTGGATGCTGCAATGGGTGCATTGAACAGCACCTTCCATTCTTCTGCGCTAACCTGGTCTTTCAAACTCATGGTTTTCCTCCATTTTCCTTACATGGTTGTATGTAACGGGATTTCCCACTAAAAACAACAATATCACCAATCAATCAATTTGTCAAACTTGCACGATTTGTGCATTTATTGTATAGATCAGGCTCATCCCTGGAATTGTATCCAGTTCGCAAGTATAATTGTGCGGGTAGAGCAGGAAATTATCCCCGACAGGCCGCCGCATCCTTTCAATGTCAAGACTGCTGAAGCCTGCCTTGGTTAGAATACTTAAATTAATTTGAAGGAGTGTTTCATGAGTGAAGGCAAGAAAGTGCGTGTGGCGATCATCGGTGTTGGCAACTGCGCTTCATCCCTGGTCCAAGGCGTTCATTTTTACAGAGATGCAAAAGATGAAGATAAAGTCCCGGGTCTGATGCATGTCAACCTGGGTGGTTACCACGTGCGGGATATCGAATTTACCGCTGCGTTTGATGTGGTGGATACCAAGGTGGGCAAGGACCTGAGCGAAGCGATCTATGCCTACCCAAACAACACCTACAAATTTTTCTCTGTCCCGCACCTAAATGTGCCGGTGTCGCGCGGTATGACCCATGACGGCCTGGGAAAATATCTCTCGCAAATATTGAAAAAATCGCCCGGTCCCACGGCAGACATTGTGGGTATTTTAAAAAGCACGCAAACGGATGTGGTGGTGAATTTTCTGCCGGTCGGTTCTGAGATGGCAACTAAATGGTACGTAGAGCAGGTTTTGGAAGCCGGCTGCGCATTTGTCAACGGCATCCCGGTTTTTATCGCCAGCCAGGAGTATTGGGGCAACCGTTTTCGTGAACATGGTCTACCTTTGATCGGCGATGATGTCAAAAGCCAGGTCGGCGCCACCATCTTGCACCGGGTGATCACCAGCCTGTTTGTGGACCGGGGCGTTCGCCTGGATCACACCTACCAACTCAACTTTGGCGGAAATACCGATTTCCTCAATATGTTGGAACGCGAACGCTTGGAATCCAAAAA
Organism: uncultured Anaerolineaceae bacterium; assembly: GCA_964614855.1. Taxonomy (GTDB): domain Bacteria; phylum Chloroflexota; class Anaerolineae; order Anaerolineales; family UBA4823; genus CAWJHE01. The sequence goes on from CAZTMX010000077.1 coordinate 3,372, forward strand.
AATCTCCAAGACCGGCGCAGTGACCAGCATGCTGCCTTACACACTCAGCCCAGATGACGTGCATGTAGGTCCCAGCGATCATGTGCCGTGGTTGACCGACCGCAAGTGGTGCTACATCCGCATGGAAGGCACCACCTTTGGTGAAGTGCCGCTCAACCTTGAAGCCAAGCTGGAAGTCTGGGATTCGCCCAACTCGGCTGGTGTCATCATCGATGCAGTACGCTGCGCCAAGCTGGCTTTGGATCGCGGTCTTTCAGGTCCTATGATCGCTCCTTCGTCTTATTTTATGAAAACACCGCCCAAACAATTCAAAGACGAAATCGCCCACGAAATGACCGAAGCCTTTATCCGTGGAGAATCATAAGCGGAAACGAGACGGTTCGATTTACCAGTAAAACCTGAATACCAGCGGGTCAAGATTTCAAGAAAATCCCCGCTGGTTTTCAATGGTATAATATTTTGTTTGAAAATGTCTGATCCTTTTCATATCTTTACGTATTCCCTGTAGGAGAGAATTCAATGTCTGGACATTCACATTGGGCAACCATTCGGCGCAAGAAAGGCGCCGCAGATGCCAAACGAGGTCAGGTGTTTACTCGTTTGGCACGCGAAATAGTGATTGCAGCCCGCGACGGCGGCGGCGATCCGGCATCTAACATCCGTCTGCAATATGCCATTGACCGCGCCCGGGCGCAGAATATGCCAAAGGAAAATATCGAGCGTGCGATCAAACGAGGCACTGGCGATTCGAAAGACGGTGTTGAGATCGAAGAGATCATGTATGAAGGCTACGCGCCCCACGGCGTGGCTATGATGATCCATGTCGTGACCGATAACCGCAACCGTGCGGTAGCTGAAGTTCGCCATATCCTCAACCGCACCGGCGGCACTTTTGCCGAAGCCGGCGCTGTAGGTTGGCAGTTCAAACGGATTTCATATTTTGCGTTCCCTCTTGGCAAACTCGATCCAGACAAAATATTTGAGTTAGCAGTGGAAGCCGGGGCAGATGATGTGGTATTCGACGAAGATACTGTGGAAATCTTTGGTCCGGTGGAATCCTTCAAATCTCTCTCCGATGCATTACAACATGCGCATATCAAGCCTGAAGAAGCCGAGCTGCGTTACCAACCAAACGCTGAAACAGAATTGGATGATGACGATACCATCTCGGTAATGAAGGTGATTGAGTCGCTGGAAGACCTGGACGATGTGCAGAGTGTTTTTTCCAGCCTGTCCATCTCTGATAGCGCCCTGGCGAAGCTGGAGCAAGATTAAGCGCTTATGTTGGTGATCGGGATCGACCCTGGAACAGCAACCACAGGCTACGGCTTGATCCGCCAGGCGCCAGACGGGAGCTTATCCATGGTTGATTACGGGGTGATTGAAACCTCGCCTGATCTTCCCATGTCGCAGCGACTGTTGTCTTTGCACGGACAATTAGAACACATCCTCCTTCTCCACTGTCCGCAAAGCGGTGCAGTGGAGAAGTTGTTTTTTCAGCGCAATGTCACCAACGCCATCAGCGTGGGGCAGGCACGCGGCGTGGCGCTGCTAGCCCTGGCCCAAGCAGGACTTCCGGCAGGGGAATATACCCCCATGCAGGTTAAACAGGCGGTTGCAGGCTACGGCGGCGCAGATAAAAATCAAATCCAGCAAATGGTGCGTGCCTTACTCAATTTGCCTGAAATCCCAAAACCGGATGATGCAGCCGATGCCCTGGCGGTGGCGATTTGCCATCTGCACAGCGCCCGGTATCAAGAACTTTATGATGCCCAGGATGGAAAAGCATGATCGCCAGTCTCAGTGGACGAATCGCAGATATATTGAGTGACAGCCTGGTGCTCGATGTGGGTGGTGTGGGGCTGCAAGTATTCACGCCTGCGCCAGCGCGCGACCAGGCGCATATGGGTGAGAATAAATTCCTGTTCACTCACCTGGTAGTGCGCCAGGATGCCCTGCAATTATTTGGATTTGAAAGCAAAGAAGAACGCGAGTTCTTTAACCTTTTATTGGGCGTCAACGGTGTAGGACCGCGCCTGGCATTAGCGATCCTCTCAGTCCTTTCACCCGATGCCATCCGCCGGGCGGTATTTCACGAGCAAGCAGATGTCTTTAGCCGCGTACCGGGTGTGGGCAAAAAAACTGCACAAAAAATTCTGCTCCAATTGCAGGACCGCATTCCAGCCATGAGCGGTTTTGAACCTATCGCCGCAATTTCTGACCTGGACGGAGAAGTTTTAGCTGCCCTGACTACCCTGGGTTACAGCGTGGTCGAAGCCCAGGCTGCCTTGCAGTCGATCCCGCGCGATACTCCACAAGAGCTGGAAACGCGTTTGCGCAAGGCTCTGCAATATTTTTCGTAGGTTGATCCTTTTTATAGGAGGATACCAGCAGTGTTACCTGGCAAAAAGATTGTATTTGTTGGACCGGGCGCCATGGCGGAAGCCCTGATCTACGGCATACTCCACACTGGGGTTGCTAGAGCCGAAGATTTGCTGACAGCGGGTCCCGAAAAGGAACGCCTGGATGAGCTGAGCAAACACTACGGCATCCAGGGCTATTTGCAAAATGCCCAGGCTGTGGTGCAGGGGGATGTGGTGGTATTGTCTGTGAAACCGCAGTTGCTTGGGCGTGTTTTGGATGGTATCAAGGGAAAGATCAAGGAAGGGGCTCTGGTTTTATCGATCGTGGCGGGTGCTTCGATAGATACCATCAGCAGCGGTTTGGATCACCGGATCATTGTGCGCTCCATGCCCAACACCCCAGCACAGATCGGTGAGGGCATCACGGTCTGGACAGCTTCTCCGCAGGTGAATGAAGAGCAGTTGGAGATCACACGCCAGATCCTCGGTGCGCTGGGTGATCAGATTTTTGTTGAAGAAGAACATTACCTGGATATGGCAACAGCCTTATCTGGCTCTGGTCCTGCGTATGTTTTCCTATTTATGGAGGCTATGGTCGATGCAGGTGTGCACCTGGGTTTTCCCCGGCGCATCGCTGAACAACTGGTGGCGCAGACAGTGCGCGGCTCGGTGGATTATTACCAACATCGTGAAGACCCGGTGCACCTGGCGCGCTTACGTAATGAAGTGACTTCACCCGGTGGGACATCTGCAGCCGCGCTGTACTATCTTGAGAAAGCGGGGTTTCGCACGGCGATTTCACGCGCTGTCTGGGCAGCTTACGAGCGCTCCAAGGAGCTCGGCAAGGGCGGGAAGAATCGCTCCCCGGAAAATAACACGAACCAGGGATAGCCTGGCAGGCGGCCTGGTTGAGTGGATGCGCAGCAGCAGGTTAACAATCTACGGGCAATTGCCTGTTTTGTGAATAACTAGACAAGATAAGCGCTTTCAGGTATCATTTGGCCTGGACGAAAGAACATTTCTGTCTGCGATGTTTTCGCTTGAGAAAAACGTCGCCGACATGCAAGCAGGGATGGTTTTCTGATGGGTTTATATCGAAACAGGTTCAAAGAAAGAGACTAAACCCGAAACGTGCCCGGATGGAATCAGATGTCCGGGCTGTTATGCGTTATAGGATGTGTGCCATAATGTTCAATCAGTGCTGCCCATACTGGTAGGAGTACTTATAGGACAGCCATAGTAGTGTAGAAATCAACAATCTTAACTCTCGGAGGCAAAATGTCCGACCTGATCAGTCAAATCACCGCCGATCTTAAAAAACAAATTGAAGCATACGAGCCAGAAATGGAAGTGCGCGATGTCGGTTCTGTCATTGAGGCAGGCGACGGTATTGCCCGCGTTAAAGGCCTGGCTGATGTGCGCGCCCAAGAGCTGGTGCAGTTCGCAAACGGTGTGAAAGGCATTGCTTTCAACCTGGACAGCAGCAGTGTTGGCGTCATCATCATGGGTGAATATTCAGGAGTTGAAGAAGGCATGGAAGTCCGTTCTACTGGGCGTATTGCCTCCGTTCCGGTTGGCAGCGGTCTGGTTGGCCGGGTGGTCAATGCGCTTGGCGAACCAGTTGACGGCAAGGGACCGATCAAATTCGAAAGGTACCGCCCAATTGAGCGTATTGCCCCTGGTGTGGTACAGCGTAAAGATGTGGACAGCCCTGTCCAGACGGGTCTGAAAGCGATCGACTCCATGATCCCGATCGGACGCGGTCAGCGCGAGTTGATCATCGGCGACCGCCAGACAGGTAAGACCGCTATTGCGATTGACACCATTATCAACCAGAAGGGCAAGGACCTGTTCTGTATCTACGTGGCGATCGGTCAGAAGAAAGCTGCCATTGCCCGCACCGTGGGCATCCTGGAGCGCTACGGAGCCATGGAGTACACCACCGTGGTGGTTGCAGCCGCCGACGAACCCGCAGCGCTGCAGTACATTGCCCCATATGCCGGCTGCGCCATGGGCGAAGAGTTCATGGAAAATGGGCAGCATGCCCTGGTTGTCTATGATGATCTTTCCAAGCACGCCTGGGCTTACCGCCAGGTCTCTTTGCTCCTGCGCCGCCCGCCTGGTCGTGAAGCTTATCCTGGCGATCTTTTCTACCTGCACTCCCGCTTGCTTGAACGCGCAGCACGCGTGGCTGATAAATTCGTCATCGTCTCCAAGGATTTCTCTGAAGACCTGGCAAAGGAAAGCGACGCCATCGACGGCAAGCTGTATCAAGGACCGGTGGCGTTACACGATGCTGAGAAAGCACTCAAGGAAATGCAAAACCCGGACGGCGCAAAAGTGGTCAAGGTGTTGGGTTCAGGCGGCTCGCTTACAGCTCTGCCAATCATCGAAACCTTGCTTGGCGATGTGTCTGCTTACGTTCCGACCAACGTGATTTCCATCACCGATGGACAGATTTACCTGGAAAACAACCTGTTTTACGCTGGCATCCGGCCAGCAGTAAACGTGGGTTTATCGGTTTCGCGCGTGGGTGGAGATGCCCAAACAAAAGCCATGAAGCAGGTCGCCGGTCGTTTGCGCCTGGAAATGGCTTCCTTCCGCGAGCTGGCAGCCTTTGCCCAGTTTGGCTCCGACCTGGATAAATCCACTCAGGCCCAGCTTAACCGCGGCCGCCACCTGCAAGAGATCTTGAAGCAACCGCAGTACGAGCCGATGTCCCTGGAAAACATGGTTACAGTGATCTATGCCGGTACCCAGGGCTTTGCAGATAACGTCCCGCTCGATCGTATGCGTTCTTGGGAGTTATCCTTACTGCGCTATATGGATAGTTCCTATCCGGAGATTGGCAAAGACATTGCCGAGAAGAAGCGCCTGACAGACCAGACCCAGGCGCAACTGCGGGCTGCGCTGGAAGCTTTCACCAGCACATGGCAGTAGTCCATCCATTGTTTTTCATGTTTGTGCTTTTGCGCAAGCATGAAACATCATAGCAAACCGGAGGAAGGACGAAAACATGCCAAATGCAAGAGAAGTACAACTCCGAATTCGGAGTGTGAAGAATATCGCCCAGGTGACGCGGGCCATGCAGGCGGTGAGCGCCAGCAAGGTGCGAAAAGCCCAACAGGCGCTAATGAACACCCGCCCGTATGCCACAAAAGCCTGGCAGGTGCTCACTCACATAGCTGCTCAGCCTGGTCGTGAGAATTTGCATCCTTTGCTCACCCGGCGTAATGAAGTCAACAACATCCTGGTGGTGTTGATTTCTGGCGACCGCGGTCTGGCAGGTGCTTATAACACCAATATCGTTCGCTATGTCATCCAGCATTACTTCAATTCTCCTGTACCGGTGAAGTATATTACCGTGGGACGCAAAGGGCGGGATATGATGCTGCGCCGCCGCCAAACGGTGATTGCCGAATTTAGCAACCTGCCTGCTGCCCCATCCTTTAGCGATGTATCTGCCATTGGGCGCATGGCGGTAGATGATTTCCTGAGCGGCAAGGCGGATGAAGTTTACCTGGTGTACACCGATTTTATTAACCTGGCGCGGCAGGTGCCGGCTGTTAAAAAACTGCTACCCCTGGAGGTTCAGGAGACGGATGTGCGTGTGCAAACCTTTGCGAAAGCTGCACGCGGTCCCGCAGCTGCCTATATTTACGAACCCGGTCAGGTAGAAATCTTGGACGAAATTGTGCCCCGATTTACCGCACTGCAGGTGTACCAGGCGATTATGGAATCGCTGGCAAGTGAACATGCTGCCCGTATGGTAGCCATGAAGAATGCAACAGATAGCGCAGCAGCGCTGGCGGAAGCCTTACAATTACAATTCAATAAGGCGCGCCAACAAACAATCACAAATGAAATGCTAGATATTGCTGGCGGCGCTGAAGCGCTGGCTAAGTCATGATGGAGGCGATGATGGCAAAAGGTAAAGGACGTATTGTGCAAATTATGGGCGGCGTGGTAGATGTTGAATTTCCGCCAGAACAACTACCGGAAATCTACGAGGCTATTGAGGTGCCGCGCCCGGGCGAAACACCCATGATCCTGGAGGTGCAAAAACACCTGGGAAATAACTGGGTGCGTACGGTTGCCATGGATGCGACCGATGGTCTGCAGCGCGGAAATGCGGCGCATGCCACCGGCGCGCCGATCCTGGTGCCGGTAGGACCGGAAACTTTGGGGCGGATCTTTAATGTGCTGGGTCAACCGGTAGATGCCAAGGGACCTGTAAATGCACAAGCGAAATACCCCATTCACCGCCCAGCCCCTCTCTTTTCGGACCAATCCACCCGGGTGGAGGTTTTCGAAACTGGCGTCAAAGTTATTGACCTGATCGCCCCCTTCACCAAGGGTGGTAAAACTGGTATTTTCGGCGGCGCAGGTGTGGGCAAGACGGTTATTATCATGGAGCTCATCCGCTCCATTGCCCTCGAGCACCAGGGCAACTCGGTCTTTGCCGGCGTGGGTGAGCGCACCCGTGAAGGCACCCAGCTCTATCGGGAAATGCTGGAATCTGGCGTTATCAAAGACACCGTGATGGTGTACGGGCAGATGAACGAGCCGCCGGGTGTGCGTTTGCGCGTTGCGCTTTCAGCGCTGTCCATGGCTGAGTACTTCCGAGATCAAGGTCGGGATGTGCTTTTATTCATTGATAACATCTTCCGCTTCAGTATGTCGGGTTCTGAAGTATCAGCACTGCTTGGACGTATGCCCTCAGCGGTGGGTTACCAACCCACCCTGGCTACCGAAATGGGCGAGCTGCAGGAACGCATCACCTCCACCCGCTCGGGTTCCATCACCTCCATGCAAGCGGTATATGTGCCCGCAGATGACTATTCTGACCCGGCGCCTGTGGCTACCTTTACCCACCTGGACGCCACCATCGCCCTGGAGCGCTCCATCTCGGAAAAAGGGATCTACCCGGCAGTAGACCCGCTGGCTTCGACTTCGCGTATTCTTGATCCGCGCATTGTGGGTGATGAGCACTATTACACCGCACGTGAAGTACAGCAGGTGCTGCAGCGCTACAAGGACTTGCAAGATATTATCGCCATTCTGGGTGTGGATGAATTGAGCGAAGACGATAAAGTGATCGTCTCGCGTGCCCGCAAGATCGAGCGCTTCTTCTCACAACCGTTCTTCGTGGCGGCCCAGTTCACAGGTCGAGAAGGCCGCTATGTACCGCTGCGAGAGACCATTCGTGGGTTCCGTGAAATCCTCGACGGCAAGCATGATGAAGTGCCAGAAGGCGCTTTTATGATGGTCGGATCGATTGATGAGGCAGTTGAACAGGCCGAACGCATGGCGAAGGCCGGCTAAGACGAAAGGGTATTTGTTATGCCTATTCGATGTGAGATAGTCTCCCAGGATCGACTGGTTTACGAAGGGGAGGCAGATATGGTGATCCTCCCCGGCGAAGCCGGTCAGATGGGGATTCTGCCAAACCACGCTCCCCTGTTATCCACTCTCAGGTACGGCTTCCTGACAGTGCGCAAGGGAGGGGTGGAGGAAGTTTTCACCGTCGCTGGCGGTGTCGTTGAAGTGCAACCGGATATCATCACCATCATGGCAGACGCTGCGGAAAATGTAAGGGAAATCGATGTCTCCCGCGCAGAAGCAGCTCGCCGGCGCGCCGAGGAGATGCTCAAGCAAGGACCTCCACCGGATACGGATGCTTACCTGGCAATGGAAGCTGCATTGAGACGGTCAAACCTGCGGCTAGAAGCAGCCCAAAAGTTTCGCAAGAATATCCCACATTACGGCGTAGAATCGGGAGAACATAAATAACCCTATGGCCCTCTTTTCAAAGGAACTGGGTATTGACCTGGGTACTTTGTTTTTGCGCGTAGCTGAAGGGGGGCAGATTGTACTGCAAGAACCGACGGTAGCGGCCATCGTGGTGCAAGAACAAAAGATGGTTGCCTGGGGGCAGGAAGCCCAGGATATGATGGGTAAAGTCCCTGAGTCATTGGAAGTTACCCGTCCAATGATCAATGGGGTGATTGCCGATTATGAGGTAACAGAATATATGCTGGAGGCCCTGCTGCGCAAGCTGGCTGGGCCTCTGCGTTTTTTTGGCCCGCATGTGATGATCACAGTGCCCTACGGTGTGACCAGTGTCGAGAGCAGGGCAGTACACGAAGCCGTTTTGCAAGCTGGCAGCAGGGAAGCTTTTCTTATCCAGCAGCCGCTGGCTGCTGCACTGGGTGTGGATTTGCCTATCGGTACGCCGTCCGGCAATATGATCGTTTGCCTGGGGGGCGGCGCCACACAGGCTGCAGTGCTGGCAATGTATGGTATTGTGGTGGCAGAAACGATGCGCGCTGGCGGCATCTCCCTGGATGAAGCCATCATGTCCTATGTGCGCAAGAAGTTTGGCTTGCTTATCGGTCAATTGACTGCCGAGCAGGTTAAAATTCGCATCGGAGCTGCAGTACCCCAGGATGAAGAACAGACCATGGAGATCCAGGGTCAAGACCAGGTCAGCGGCTTACCGCGTCCGATCAGCCTGACAACTGGTGAAGTCGTTGAAGCATTGCGGGATCCTTTAAGTTCGATTGTTGAAACCACACGGCGTGTGCTTGAAAAAACGCCGCCAGAATTGGTTTCGGATATTATCGATCGTGGTGTGGCATTGACGGGAGGGGGGGCTCTGCTGCGCGGTATGGATAAGCTGATGACCAAGGAATTGGGTGTGCCGGCTTACCGGGTGGACAACCCGACCACCTGTACTGCGGAAGGCGCGGTGCGTGGTCTGGGTATGTAT
>CAZTMX010000078.1:0-8979 GCA_964614855.1 uncultured Anaerolineaceae bacterium
GATACGGCCACCACCGAGAACTACACTCTTTCCCTACACGACGCTCTTCCGATCTCACCTTTTTACGCAGCGGCAGGTTGAGCATTTGCACGGCTTTCATGGCATACAGGCTGATCACCGCACCGCCTTTATCGTCAGCCGTACCGCGCCCCCACAGGAAGCCGTCCTGCAGTACGCAGTGGAAAGGATCGTGTGTCCATTTATCCAGGTCACCAATCCCCACCACGTCCAGGTGCACCAGGATGCCCAGCGTCTCCTCGCCCTGGCCCATCTCCACAACCCCCACCTGCCAGTCCGAGCTTACACGGGTGTTGAAACCGAGCTGGCGGGCGCGCTGCAAAAACCACTCCAGGCAGGCGCGTGTTTCATCTTTATTCTCGTGGGTGCTGGGGTAGCTGACCAGCTTGAAGAGATCCGCCAGGATATCCTTCTGCGCGGCGTCAAGATAGGCATCGGTGAATTTTCGTGTCATGAACCGTGTTTCCTTTAGAATGAATTGTACCTCGAACCAGCTGGATGTATTCCATATCCGCTAGCAGGTCCGGCTGCAGGCCGGGTGGGTTTACAGCTGGTGTGAAAAATGACAGGCGACCAGGTGACCCGGTGCCACCGGCGCCAGCTCGGGGTCCACCTGGCGGCAGATATCCTGCACCAGCGGGCAGCGCGAGTGGAATTTGCAGCCGTGCAGCACCGCAGTCGGGTTGGGCGTCTCGCCCGGCAGCACGGCGCGCTGACGGCGCTGGACGCCGGGTGTGGGCATCACCGCCGTCAGCGCTTTGGTGTACGGGTGCAGCCCGTGGCGGATGATTTCATCGGCGCTGCCTGTTTCCATAATTTTGCCCAGGTACATGATGGCAATGCGGTCTGAGATTAACCAGGCCAGCGACAGGTCGTGGGTGATGAACAGATAGGAAAGCCCCTGTTTTTCCCGCAAATCCAGCATCAAGCGCAAAATGCCGGTGCGGATGGAGGCATCCAACATGGACACCGGCTCATCTGCCACGATAAAGGAAGGCTGCAAGATCATCGAGCTGGCCAGCACCATACGCTGGCGCTGCCCGCCGGAAAGCTCGTGCGGGTAGCGGTAGAAAAAATCCTCGGCTGGCAGCAAACCGGCTTGTTCGAGCGCTAATCTTACCTTTTCGCTGCGCTCAGCTTCGCTGTGCACCAGCCTGTGCACTTCCAGCGGCTCGGCGACGATATCCATCACCATATTGCGCGGGTTCACCGACTGGTAGGGATCCTGGAAGATCATCTGCGCCTTTTGGCGAAAGAGGTGCATAAAGGTTTTGTCTTTTGGCTGGATATGTTCACCCAAAAAACTGACCTGACCCGCTGAAATCTTGACCAGCTGCAAGATCGCTTTACCGGTAGTGGTCTTGCCGCTGCCGCTTTCGCCCACCAGGGAGAAAATCTCAGCACGGGCGATGTCAAATGAAATCCCGTCCACCGCTTTGAGGATGATCTTGTGTTTGCTAAACAGGTCTTCTAAAAAGCCGCGCTTGATATCGAAATAAACTTTGAGGTCACGCACCGCAACAACCGCATCAGCATTCACGGAACACCTCCCCGCTACGGTGGCAGGCTGCGAAGTGCTTCTCTCCCAGCTTTTGCATCCGCGGTTCCTGTTGGCGGCAAAGCTCGACAGCACAATGGCAGCGGGGAGCAAAACTGCAGCCCTGCACCGGTTCGAGCAAGTTGGGCGGCACGCCCTCGATGCTGGGTGGGATGATCTTTTCTTTGCCGATATTAGGAAAGCAAGCGATCAGCCGGTCTGTATAGGGGTGTGCGGTGCGCTCAAAGATATCGTGTACCGTCCCGCTTTCCACGATCTTGCCGGCATACATCACAGCAATCCTATCGCATGTTTCTCCCAGGATCGAAAGATCGTGGGTGATCAAGATCAGACCCATGTCCAGCTCGCTGCGCAGCTTTTCCAGCAGGTTCAAAATCTGCGCCTGCACGATCACATCCAGCGCAGTGGTGGGTTCATCGCCGATGATGATCTTTGGGCTGCAGGCCAGGGCGATGGCGATCATTGCCCGCTGTTTCATCCCGCCGCTGAATTCGTGCGGGTAGTTGTTGATGCGCTCCGCCGGCATTTCCACCAGCTCAAACAATGCGCCTGCTCGCGCCAGGGCTTCTTTTTTACTCACCTTTTCGTGCAGCACGATGGCTTCGGCGATCTGGTCGCCCACTTTCATCACCGGGTTGAGCGCGTTCATCGCTCCCTGGAAGATGATCGAGACATCCTTCCAGCGCCGCTGGCGGATCTCATCATCGCTGAGCTGAACCAGATCCGTGCCTTCCAACAAGATTTCGCCGCCGTGGATTTTGCCTTCCTTTGGCAGCAGGCGGGCGATGGACAGGGCGCAGGTGGTCTTGCCGCAGCCGGATTCACCCACCAACCCCAGCGCTTCGCCGTGATCCAGCTCAAAGCTGGTGCCGTCCACAGCCTTGTACAACCCTTTGGAGGTATCGAAGTAGGTGCGCAGGTCACGCACATCCAGCAGCGCCATGCTCACCTCCCCCTCAGCTTTGGATTGAGAATTTCATCAAAGGCGTAACCCAGCAGGGTAAAAGACAGCACCACCAGCACCACGCAAATACCCGGCGGCAGGTAGTACCACCAGGCGCCGGCTGCAGTGGCGCCGCCTTCGAAGGCGTAATGCAGCATCATCCCCCAGCTCGCCATGGTGGGGTCGCCCAGCCCGAGGAAGCTCAAGGTGGTTTCCGAGACGATGGCTACGGCTGCCACCAGCACCGTATTGGCAAACACCAGCGGGAAGACGTTGGGCAGGATATGGCGCATCATGATATGCCCGCTGCCGGCGCCGATGGAAACCGTACGCTCGATAAACTGCCGTTCCTTGACGGACAGCGTCTGCGCCCGCACCACGCGCGCTGTGCCTGCCCAGCCGGTGATGCCGATGACAAAGATGATATTCCACAGGCTGGAACCCAGGATGGCAGCCAGCACCATCATCAACGGCAGCCAGGGGATGACCAGGAAGAAATCGGTAAAGCGCATCAGCAGGTTGTCGATGCCTCCGCCAAAATAACCGGAGATGATGCCGATCAGCGTGCCGATGATCATGGAAATGGCCGTGGCCACCGCGCCGATGAGCAGCGAAATCCTGGCGCCTGCCACCAGGTTCGCCAGCACATCGCGCCCCATGTCATCGGTGCCCAACAGGTGTTGGCTGGAGGGCGGCAGCAGCATATCTTCTACATTGCCAAATTGCATGGTGGAAAAAGGCATGAATAGCGGGCCCAGCAATGCCAGCAGCAAGAAGAATGACAAAATAACCACGCCGGTCATCGCCATTTTGTTTTTGCGCACGGCAGCGCCAAATTCTACGATGTTTTTACTGCGAAATGTTCGTTTTATGGCCGGCTCCGTTTAACTCTTTACCCTGGGATCGATGTAGGCGTAGGTGATATCCGCCAGGACATTTGCCAGCACCACGCTGACCGTGACCAGTAGAAAAACGCCCTGCAGCAGCGGATAATCGCGCGCCCCCAGGGCTTCGTACATCACCCGCCCCAAACCGGGCCAGGAAAAGATCGTTTCGATCTGGATGGCGCCGGCGACCACAAAGCCGATATTGATGGCGATGATGGTGATCATGGGCAGCATGGCGTTTGGGACTGCGTGCTTCATTAATACATAGCGTTCACGAAAACCCTTGGCGCGGGCAGTGGTGATGTAGTCTTCAGAGAGCACATCAATCAGCGTGTTGCGCATGGTCAACGCATACTCGCCGATCAACACCAGGCTCATGGTCAGCACAGGCAGCACCAGGTGGCGCCCCAGGTCTTGCAGCATGGCGTTGGTGGTGGCAAAGCTTTTGCCGGGAGTGAACATCCCGCTGGTGGGGAACAGGCGCAGCTCCACGCAAAATAGGACCACCATGATCATCCCCAGCCAGAAGGTGGGTACGGAATAGGTGATCAGAGAAAAACCCAACAAACCGACATCCAGCTTTTCGCCGCGTTTCCAGGCTGCCAGGATGCCAAACAGGATGCCCACCAGGATGGCGATGATCTCTGCCAGACCCACCATCAGAACAGTGGGGAAAATCCTGGAGGCTACCACCTGTGTCACCGGTGCTTTGTAGACAAAGGATGTGCCCAGGTTTCCTTCGGCCAGGTGCTTGAAATAGGTGAAGAACTGCACGTACCAGGCCTGGTCCAAACCGTACAGTCGCTTCACCGCTTCCACCTGTTCGGGTGTTGCCTTGGGGTTGCGCATCATCATTGCCAGCGGATCGCCGGGCAGCACCCGAAACAGGAGGTAATTAAAAACCAGCACAATCAGGATGGTTACCAGGGCATAAAAGAGTTTCCTTGCGATGATCCCTTTGCTCATGAGCTCGGGCGCCTTTTATTCCTTGGGTTTCAAGTTGAAGTAGTTGTAGGTTGTCAGGTTAAAGAAGAACGTGCCTCCCTCAGGGATTTGCCTGTAACCGGTCCAGCGGTCTGAGCGGATGCCCTGGATGTTATTGGAGTAGATCAGGATGATATAGGGTGCTTCATCGTAAACGATCTGCTGCATTTCAAACACCATCTCCTGCCGCTTTTGTTCATCCAGTTCTTGCTGTTGGGCGATGAACAGTTCATCGTAACGGGCGTTGGAGAAGAAGGGCTCGTTATTACCGCCGATTTGGTCGGTGATGAGCAGCCCGATAATCACGGTGGGGTCTACATCTGCGCCCCAGCCCCAGATAAACATATCGTAGCTGCCGGCGATGATCTCATCGTACAGCGCGCCGCTGTCCATGGTGACGTTGTTGATCTTGATGCCTACGGCAGCCAGATCGGCGGCGATCATCTGCCCGCTTTTGACTTCTTCCAGGTTATCGGCAATAGTGATCAGGTCAAACTCCAGTGGATCGCCAGCGGCATTCTCGCGCACACCGTCGCCGTTCGCATCGGTGTAGCCTGCTTCTTCCAGCAGCGCCATGGCTTTTTCAGGGTTGTAGGAGCGCATCTCTTCGGCGGTTGGCTCGTAATGGTAGAAATCGCCGGGGTTGATCAGCGTGGTGCCGACGGCGCCTTGCCCGTTGTAAGCCATATCCACGATTTTCTGTTTGTTCATCCCCAGCTCGATCGCCTGGCGGATCTTCTTATCCAGCAGCAGCGGGTTGCCGCCGCTGGTTTCATCCGTCCAGCAGTTGACGCCGACCTGCATGAAACCGCGTTCCGTTCCGGAGATGGCATCCACATTCGGGTCATCCACCAGTTGTTTGAACTGGGCTGTGTTCAGGTTGGAGGCGCCGTCGATCTCGCCCAGCATCAAGGCCTGTGCCATGGAATCGGCATTTTCATAGTCTACGAAAATGAATTCATCCACCGTTGGCAGCGCGCCGAAGTAATCGGTGTTTTTCACCACTTTGACAAAATTGGGACCCTTGGAATCGTATTTGAAGGGGCCGGTGCCGATCGGGGTTTCGTTGGGCCAGGTCTCCAATTCCTCTGCGGCGATGGTGCTGAAGATGTGCTTGGGGAGGATGGGCGTGGTGTTCATCAGCATGTTCGCTTTTGGCGCATCCGTGGTGATCACCAGGGTGTTTGCGTCAGGGCATTGGATATCTGTCATCCCGGTCAGATAGGAGCTGTACATATATCCCAGCCCGGATTCCAGCATCAGATCAAAAGTGAACTTGACATCCTCGCAGCTAAAGGGCTGTCCGTCGTGCCACTTGACATTTTCCTGCAGCTTGAAGGTCCAGGTCAGGTTGTCGTCACTCACCGACCATTCCTTTGCCAGGTCGGGCACGGGTTCAAAGTTCTCATCATATTTGACCAGTGTGTCGTAGATGATCATAAAGAACTCGTAGGTGACCTGCATGTAGGAAGACAGCGGGTTCATGGTGTCGAAGGCCGCGCTGGAGCCCAGCGTGAAGGAAACCGGTTCGGCTGGAGCAGCCGGCTCAGCTGGCGTTTCCGCTGCCGGCGCCTCTGCCGCAGGGGCTTCCGCTGCAGGCGCCTCTTCTGCAGGGGCTTCGGCTGCCGGAGCCTCTGCCGCAGGGGGCTGCCCATCTTGCGGCTGGACCACAACCGCAGTTTCCGGCACGCTGGTGCAGCTCGCCGGGGCCAGGCTGAGCGCCAGGATTAAAGCGATCATGAGCATATATTGAAGCGATTTTTTCATTTCTTCTCTCCTTTTGTTGAACAACACATTGACTTCAAGCAACACCGCTCTCCAGGATGGTGAAGCTTTTTTGATCTGCATCCAGGCGTACGCGTACACCCAGCGGCAGGGTTGCCATATCCTTGCTGTGTCCCAGCGGAAGCCCGTACAGCACTGGGATCCCCAGCGGTTTGAGGTAATACTCCAGCACATCTTCCAGGTGGATATCGCTGTAATAGCCGGGGTTGTGTTTTCTTGGGCTGCAGTCAACACAATTCCCTATGACAATCCCTTTCAATGGTTTTAGTAAACCGGCATTCCGCAAGTGTGAGAGCATGTGATCAAAAATCCAGGGCTCAACATCAACGTCTTCAAAGAAAAAAATTTTGTCCTGGGTGTCAATCTGGTATGGGGTGCCCAGGCTGGCGCAAACCAGGGTCAGGTTGCCGCCAATCAGCTCGCCTTCGGCTGTACCCGGGCTGATGGCATGCAGCCAGGCTTTTTTATCCGCCAGTGGGATCTCGCCCAGCGGCTCGCTGGCAGCCACTGCCTTGAAGAATTGGGTTTCAGTGTAATCGCTGAGGTGTTCGCTGGTAAAGCGCGACATGCCCGGACCGTGAAACGTAACCAACCCGCAAAATTTTTGCACAGCCAGGTGCAGCGAGGTGATGTCGCTAAAGCCGGTGAATATCTTGGGGTGCTGCGCCACGGCGTCGAAGTCCAGCAGGGGGATGATCTGGGCAGATCCATAGCCGCCCTGAGTAACAAAAACCGCAGAGATATCCTCTCTGCGGAACATTTCGTTGAAATCAGCAGCGCGCTCTTCTTCTGATGCGGCAACAAAGCCCCTTGTCTTGTTGACATTTTTGCCGATCACCACCTTGAAACCCATTTTCTGCAGTGTTTCGGCGGCTCGCAGCACATCGCTTTTTCTCTCTGTGTGGCTTGCCGGCGAAATTACGCCGATCGTATCCCCGACAGCCAATTTTTTTGGACGAATCACGGTTTCACTCCTTGATTCTGATCCGGTCGATGCAGTTGATCGTAGATAGACAGCTTTGTTACAGTCATTTTATTATACCCTTATTTCCCAGGCAATCTTTAAGGACTTGTTGAAGAAGATTTATAATGTAGTGCATGTTCCTGTCTGAGACAACCCAACTGACCTGGCTCTCGATGTTGGCGCCGCCGGTCATCGCTATCGCTGCGGTTCTGACGTTTTATACCGCACTGCTGCATCTGACGCGCAAGAAGGTCAGCCGATCCCGTATCTTTCGCATCGTCCGCGATCTGATCGTAGGCACTCAGGCTTTGCAGCTTTACTTCCTTTCGAAGGATATGCAGCTGGATCATCCATTCCTGCTCTATCCTTTCATCACGCTTTTGTTTATTTCAGGACCGCTTAACTACATTCGCTATTTCATGTTCCTGTATCCGGGAAAAAAGATCCCCCTGCGCATCCTGGCGCAATTGGTGCCAGCCGCGCTCATCCTTGTCTGGGAAACCTGGTTTTACTTCTTTAATCCACGCGAGAACTTGTCCGCTTATCAAAACGTTTTTAGCAATCCCACCCAATCTCTTGTCAGTTATGTCATCGCGGTGGGCGTGCTGGTAACATTGTTCCAGTACGGGATGCTGCTGCGGCTGGAGATCGGCTCCACAAGCGATAAACAGAACCGCACCCCCATCCAGCTTTCCAGTGCGATTATGCTATTCTACATGCTGGATGTCCTGTTGATCGCGGCTGGTTTCTTCCTTTCCAATCGTGACCTGATGCTGCTTGGCATCCTTCTGATGGGTTTGACGGGTATCGTTTATCTTCTGTTTGAAAATCGTTACCCGGATTTTTACCAACTGGTGGCGCGCGAAGAACGGGAAAAGAAATACAAAAAGTCCCTCATCCAGGGATTGAGTAAGGAAAAGATCATCACCCGTCTGAGGGAATTGATGGAAGCCGAAGAAATTTACCGCCAGCTCGATCTCAAGCTGGATGATGTGGCTGCCATGCTCTTAATCACACCGCACCAGCTTTCCGAGTTTGTCAACGACTGCATGGGGATGAATTTTACAAGCTATATTAACCACTACCGGGTTGAAGAGGCAAAACGCTTGCTGGTCTGCAATCCCGAGCAAAGCACACTTTCGATCGCTTTCGATGTTGGCTTTGGATCCAAACAGTCGTTCAATACCATCTTCAAACAGCAGACCAGCATGACGCCCTCAGGATATCGCCAGGCTTTTCAAAAATAAGTAGTCCAAATTTATAATTTCGGACGACAAACCGTTTCAACCTTGCTATGATGGTGGCAGCAAGCATGAAACGGTTCTTTATAATTCCATAACAAAAGGAACGCAAATCGCATGGATCGAAAACTCTCCTTCGGTTTCAAATCTCGTTTTGCCCTGGCCGATCTCGGTTTTATGACCCTGCGTTCGATGGCCGATTTCTTCCTTCTCATTTACCTTACCGATGTAGCGGGTATCAACCCGGCGATCGTGGGGAGTGCCTTGCTGGTGGGAAAGCTCACCTGGGACGCAGTCAATGACCCTCTCTTTGGGTACTGGTCGGACCGCACACGCTCCCGTTTTGGCCGGCGCAGGATTTATATGCTGGTCACCGCCGTACCCCTGGCGCTGGTGACCTGGTTCCAATTTTCACTACCGGCGGGTTTGACCGGTGTGAACGCCTTCCTGGCTGTGTTATTTACATTCTTTCTGAAAGACACCTGCGTCACCTTTGCCATCGTCCCGTATTACGCAATGACCGCTGAGGTGACGCGCGATTACCGCGAGCGCTCCAACCTGGTGCTTTTTCGCGGGCTTGCCAGTGTGGTTGGCTATAT
>CAZTMX010000078.1:9079-12257 GCA_964614855.1 uncultured Anaerolineaceae bacterium
TTCACCATACAATCTGCCATGCTTCCCTATCTCATCCAGTACCAACTCGGGATGGCTGAACAGACCTCCAACATCCTGATGGTAACAATGGTCACAATGGCTGTTTTTCTGCTCCCTGCGAAATTGCTTGCTGATCGCATTAACAAAGGCCCGACCTATGGGTTGGGCATGCTGGTGGTGGCGGTGACATTCCTGGTGGTTTTGCTTTTCATCCCATCGCATCCAACCCCTTTGATCTATATGGTTGCTATTTTGCTAGGCATAGGCTTTTCTACTCAATGGGTGATACCCAATGCCATGCTGCCTGATGTGATTGAGTATGATGAAAAAATGACCGGAGAGCGGCGCGAGGGCACCTATAACGGCATCTCCAATTTCATGACCAAGTTTTCCGTGGCGCTGGGGATCGCAATCCCAGGCTGGGCGTTGAGTGGGTTTGGCTATGTGCCCAATGCGGTGCAAACTCAACACGCGTTGTTGGGTATCCGGCTCACTTATTCGGTGCTGCCTGCTTTAGCACTGTTTGCATGTCTGCCGGTCCTGTTTCGTTACCCCATCACACGCCAAACGCATACTTTACTTCGCCAGGAACTGGCTGCAAACCGACCTCCGGAGGTGACAAAATGAGCCTGGAAGCTGCTCCCCGCCCCAACATGATCATCATCAATTGCGATGACCTCGGCTATGGTGATCTGCCGCCCTACAACAACACCGTGATGAACACGCCAAATGTGGATCGCCTGGCTCAAGGCGGTGTGAAGTTTACCTCTTTTTATGCCTGCAACTCGATATGCACGCCTTCCCGTTTTGGCTTGCTGACGGGACGATACCCCGACCGCGCCGGGCTGGGTTGGCTGCTCTTGCCAAAACGTAATGCCAGGTTCAATATCAGGAATTTCTTTGAGAATACACGCTATGCCGTGGGCTGGGAGTTGTATAAAATCCTGGCCCGCATTGGATTGATGGACTACCACCCGGTGCCAAAGATCAACGGCATCCCGGCCAAAGAAATCACCATTGCCAGGGCGCTCAAATCTGCGGGATATCATACCGGCATGGTGGGAAAGTGGCATCTGGGCGAGTTCAATCATTTTCCCGAATACAACCCTGTGCATTATGGCTTTGACTTTTTCTTTGGTGTGCCGCACAGCAACGATATGGTAGATTTTGCCCTGTACCGCAATACAGAGTGTCTGGACCCGGATTTCAAGGACCTGGCCGCGCTCACCGGTTTGTATACGCGCGAAGCTATCCAGTTCATCGAACGCTTGGATGGGGCGCCGTTCTTTTTGTATTTTGCCCATACCTACCCGCACCAGCCCTTGTTTGCCTCGAAGGAATTTGAAGGCAAGTCCAAAGGCGGGCGCTACGGTGACACGATCGAAGAAATCGATTGGAGCCTGGGCGAGCTGGTTCGTGTTTTACAGGAACGGAATATCCTTGATAACACCCTGATCGTCTTTACCAGCGATAACGGTCCCTGGTACAACGGCAGCCCGGGCAGGTTGCGAGGGCGCAAAGGACAGAGCTATGAAGGCGGGTTTCGCATCCCGATGATCGCCCACTGGCCGGCTAATATTCCTGCCGGGTCAGTTTGCACCCAACCTGCCATGAACATAGACTGGTTTCCAACCTGTCTGGCACTGGCAGGTGTGGAACTTCCGGGTGACCGTGTGATCGACGGCAAGGACATCACCGGCTTATTGACCGGGGAAGAAAAAGCCAGTCCTCATGATCGTTTCTATTTCTATCACAACCAGAGCCTGGAGGCGATCCGCGTCGGCAAGTGGAAATATATCCCCAAGATCAACACCATGGTCTGGCCGCTGCCCATGGACAAGAAATGGGAATCCGCCGGGCGTTTTCAGGCGCCCTGGCTGTTTGACCTTGAAGCGGATCCACAGGAAAGTTACAACCTTAAAGATGATCACCCGGATGTGATTGAAGAAATGCAGAAAGCCTTTCGCCAATGGGAAAAGGAGATGCAAGCGAATCCTGGCGGTTGGAAGAATAAATAATTGGAGATTGCCATGAGCGAAAAGAAGTTTGAACCCGAATGGACAAAAACCCCACCCCTGCCCGGCTCCTATCGGTCGATTGCCAAACAAGGACGGCAGGACCAGGTAGAAACGCCGTCTTATAAATACTTCCGCCAATTGCAGAAGGACCTGTCGCTGGAAGAGGCGTATTTTGAGAACAAATACGACGGTAACCAGCCCCTCGGTCCAGTGCCAGCTTCTCCTCTTCCTCCCGGCTTTATAAACGAGATCGCTGCCATTACCGGCAAGGAGAATATCCAGCTGGACGATTATAACCGGGTGAAATACAGCTACGGCAAGCTGGCTGAGGAGATGGTGGGCCTGAAGCGCGGCCAGCTGCATGAGATCACCGGAGCGGCGGTTCACCCGCGCGATAAGTACGAGGTGCAGAAGATCGTCAAACTGTGTGATGAGAAAAAGATCCCGATCTATGTCTACGGCGGGGGCTCCTCCTGCAACAAGGGATTTCTGCCGCAGAAGGGCGGTATCACGCTGGTGCTCAACACCCACATGAACAAGGTGTTGGAAGTGAACGAGTTGAACCATACTTGCCGCGTCCAGGCCGGCTGTATGGGCCCGCAGCTGGAGGATGCTCTTAACAACGCACCGGAGCGCTTTCATACGGTGCACCGCTTTACCAACGGGCATTTTCCGCAGTCCTTTGAGCTTTCCAGTGTGGGCGGCTGGGTGCTGACCCTGGGCAGCGGCCAGGCATCGACTTACTACGGCGAGCCCTACAACCTGGTGCTGGCAATGGAGATGGTCACGCCAGCCGGTATCATCAGCACCAACGATTATGTCACCACCGCCACCGGACCCCGTGTGGTGGATATGCTCAAGGGCAGCGAAGGCGTTTTTGGGGTGCTGGTCGAGCTGACCATCAAGGTCTTTCGATATATGCCCGAGAACCGCAAGTATTTCAGCTATATATTTCCGGACTTCGATAAGGCGGTGAGTGCGGCGCGTGAGATTTGCCAGGGGCAATTCGGGCTGCCTGCGGTTTTCCGCATCTCGGATGCAGAAGAGACGGAGAATGCCTTCCAGATGTACCCGCAACCCGCGCTCATCGAGTGGGCGCTGGACAAAATCCTGGGGCTAAAACCGGGCAAACGCTGCCTGTGCATGGGAACGGTGGAAGG
>CAZTMX010000079.1:0-11949 GCA_964614855.1 uncultured Anaerolineaceae bacterium
TGTCTGGGCAACAGGTAAGATTTTCAAGGCATCGTACCAGAAAATATATGCCAGCCCCGAACAGAATATACCAAGAAACAAAACCGCCAACCAACCTTCCCCTGCCAGATTTGGTATATCGGAAAACCCTTTTGTAGCCAGAAAGGGGACCGATAGAAGCAGCCAGCCAAAGGCCATCACAAAAAACATCATTTGGGTAGCGGGGTGGGTTTTTAACCCACGGCGTGAGTAAGCAGAGAATACCGCCCAATTCACCGCACTGATCAGCATCAGGATATTTCCGGTCTCCCCCAAATTTCCGCCTAGCAAAGTGGCGAGCTTGCCGTGGGTCACGATCAAAGCCACGCCTACAGCAGCCAGGACTATCCCCAGGATTTGCCCTGCGTTCAATTTTTCTCGTAAAAAAAGCCAGCCCAGGATAGCCATAAAGACCGGCGCGGTAGAAACAAGCCAGGAAGAAGTGGCTGCCTCGGCGGTCACCAAACCGGTAGATTGCAGCCACTGGTGCAGGGCGATGCCTAAGAAACCTAATGAGGAGAAATATGCCAGGTCCTTCTTTGCCGGCAGGGAGAATTGACTGCGCGCTGCTGCAGCCGCCCCAAGGATTAACACACCCAGCGAAAAACGCAGCCAGACCAGCGTCGTTGGTGCGATATACCTCAGGGCGATCTTTGTCGCCACAAAGGATGCCCCCCATGCGACCACGGAGACCGTTGCTCCGATCATTGCCGTGATTCTACGTTGCTCCATCCATAGCCCCATTGGGAGGCAATTTCTTGTTTAAATTTTCCTAAAAACAATGCGCGGGCTGCCCCAGAAATTCGCCGAAGACTCCAGGTATTTCTCAAAACCGGCATTGCGTATGGTCCGCAAAGCTTCTTCTTCTGCTGCGGCGATCACTTCTTCCTCATCGACAGATTTCACCACCCGGTCTTCCAACACAAACTGGCCGTCCACCAGGACATTATCCACGTCCGAACCCACCGCCTGGAAAATTAGCCGGTGTACAGGTAGATAATCCGGTGCCAGATGCGGAGCGCGCATATTCACCGTGATGATATCCGCCTTCTTGCCCTCCTCCAGCGAACCCAGCTCATCCTCCCACCCCAGCACCTTTGCCGCATCGATGGTGATCATTTCCAGCAGCTTCCCTGCTGGCAGATAATAACCGTCATGGGAAAGTGTCTGGTGCACCCATTTCATCTTCCGGGCTGCCTGGAATAGATCAAAAGGCGTAGCTGGAGAAGTTCCGTCGGTGGTGACAGCCACATTGACACCCATCGCTAACAACTCCGGCACGGGGCAGCGCGAGGTTACCGGTGAAAAACCAGGCGAGCTGGCAACATGCGTACTGGTCTCCGCCAGGATTTGCGCTTCCAGGAAGGAAATACCGCGGCAGTGCTGCAGATGCACATCTGGCCCCAGTAAGGCGTACTCATCTTCATGACACATCTGGATCATCCCACCAAATGCATCCGAATGGATGCGGGTGTTGTATTTCGCAGCCAGCTCGCGCATCTTTCGGTTCTGCAGCCGGTCATGGTCATTGAGCGCCACTGCCACATCGGGAGCGCTCGGCCCTGACCCGAATATCGAAGTGACGATCACAAAAGGCGTCACAAATGTGCGGATGCGATCGTTGGCGCCGTGGTTCCAGGTTTGGATCACGCCCTCCATGCCTTCCAGCGCCTCTTCATAGGTCACCTGTTTTGTCACCCATTTGCCATCGATCAGCCGGGCAAACTCATGCGGCCAGGGCGGGTTCGCCGGGCCGGTGCAAACAATGCCGCGTACACCCACTTCTGCATAACCTCGTGCATTGTTGCAGCCAGGGATAGAGGTATCGCAGCGCGGCGAGGAACCGATCACATTGACGCCTGTGGTAATGCCCGCGCGCAGCCGCTCCAAGGCCGACAACCTGGCTTCCAGATACCAGAATTCATCCGAAGTGCGGTTGTGATACATCTTTGTCACTTCCGGCATCCAGTGCGAGCCACGCTCCATCAACAGGCATTTAATCATCTCGTGCCCGGCGTGTCCGTGCGCATCGATCAGACCCGGCAGGACAAGGTGGTGTTTGCAATCCAGCAATTTCTTCGGTTGGTAAAGCGGTTCCAGTTCGGCAGCCGTCCCTACTTTCAGTATCCTTCCCGCATTAACCGCTACCGCGCCGTCTTCGATGATGCGGCGTTGAAGGTCCATGGGGATTACCGTACCGTGAGTTAATAAGAGATCAATTTCCATCTTTTTCTCCGATGTATGCATCATGTTGTGATTACTCGTACAGGTGGCAGGCACAAAAATGTTTACCGCCCATATCACGAAACTTGGGTTCAACTTCTTTACAGATATCCATCACTTGAGGGCAACGTGTATGGAAACTACATCCTGACGGTGGATTTACCGGGCTGGGAACATCGCCTTCCAAAACGATTTGCACCCTGGTTCGCTCAACGGCTGGATCAGGAATTGGCACACCCGAAAGCAGTGCTTTTGAATAAGGGTGTAAGGTCTTCTCATAGATTTCATTACACTCTGCCAATTCAACAATCTTCCCCAAATACATCACAGCCACCCGATCGCTTATATACCTTACCATACTGAGATCATGAGAAATAAACAGGTAAGTCAAACCCAGGCGTTGTCGCAACTCGCGCAGCAAGTTGATCACCTGCGCTTGGATAGAGACATCCAGCGCCGAGATTGGCTCATCGCACACAATAAAATCGGGGTTAGACGCCAAAGCCCGGGCAATACCAATCCTTTGCCGCTGTCCACCAGAAAATTCATGTGGGTACCGGTTGACAAAATCAGCATGCAGCCCAACCATTTCCAACAAATCCTTTACCCGATCATCAATTTCCTGGCGGGTGGTGTAAATACGAAAATTTTCCATCGGCTCCCCCACGATGCTGGAAACAGTCATACGGGGGTTCAAAGATGCATATGGATCTTGAAAAATCATTTGCGTAAATTGACGTGTGGCTTGCAATTCTTTGCTGTCCATTTGCGCGAGATTTTTATCTTTATACAAGACGTCTCCGCTAGTAGGGCGATGCAATTGCAGAATACACCGGCCAGTTGTAGATTTACCGCAACCACTTTCTCCAACAAGACCCAAAATTTCGTTGTGGTAGATATCAAAAGTAACGCCATCTACAGCCTTTACTGCACCCACCTGGCGTTGGACGATTACACCACGTGTAATTGGGAAATGCTTTCTAAGATCCTTTACACGCAGTAGAACCTCTTTTGTTTCGTTCATAGAAACCTCCCGGCTTTGATATCAAACCAACAAGCAGCCTGGTGGTCCTGACCCACCTGGCGAAGTTCTGGACGTTCAACTAAACAGCGCTCACCGGCGTACACGCAGCGCGGTGCAAAAGGACAACCCATATTCAATTCGCTCAAATCCGGCGGCATTCCTTCAATCGAAAACAGGTTATCTGATTTCTTTTGATCAACACGCGGCAACGAATTTAACAATCCAATGGTGTAAGGGTGTACCGGCTCATGATAGAGTGTATCTACACTTGCCTTTTCGATGATATACCCGGCATACATTACGATTACTTTTTCTGCTATTCCAGCCACAACTCCCAGGTCATGAGAAATCCAGATGATCGCCATACCGAGTTCTTCTTTCAGTTTCTTCACCAACCGGATAATCTGTGCCTGGATGGTTACATCTAACGCAGTGGTTGGCTCATCGGCAATCAAAATGCTCGGAGAACATACCAGGGACATGGCAATCATGACGCGCTGGCGCATGCCGCCCGAAAACTGGTGCGGATAATCGCGCATCCTTTGCTCGGCAGCCGGGATACCCACCAGCTTCAACATATCCAAGGCGCGGTTTCTTGCTTCTTGGGGTTTCATATTCAGGTGGAATTCCAACGCTTCGGTCATCTGCCGCTCAACGCGCAGTACTGGGTTTAGCGACGTCATCGGATCCTGGAAAATCATCGAGATATCACGGCCGCGTACCTGACGTATCTCCGAATTGCTCATTTTGATCAGATCCTTGCCGTTTAACAAAGCAGAACCAGAAACAATCCTCCCTGGTGGTGTTGGGATCAGGCGAATGAGGGACATCACCCCAACACTCTTGCCTGAACCGCTTTCACCCACAATCCCTACCGTTTCACCAGCTGACAGCGTATAGGAGATGCCGTTAACTGCCTTCACCAGACCATCCTGGGTTTTGAATTCAACTGCCAGATCCTTTACATCTAATAATGGCTTTTCCATCATTTTCATTCCTTTTATCTGGATCGCTGCTGCGGATCCAGCGCATCACGCAGGCCATCCCCGATGTAGTTGATACTGATCACGACCAGAAAGATCAGCACACCCGGAACAATTGCCATTAACGGCGCGATATCCAGGTAATTCTGCGCATCAAAAAGCATACGCCCCCAGGTAGGCACATCGGGTGGGAAACCCAATCCCAGAAAGGAAAGCGAGGATTCGGTCAAAATGGCAGAGCCTATATTTAGCGTCGCTGTTACAATGACTGGGCTCATTACATTGGGCAAAATGTGCTTGAATATCAGCTTGGATTTGCTGCTGCCCACGCTAATTGCCGCCTCAACATATTCCTTCTCTTTTGCAGAAAGGAAGGACGCACGTACTACACGCGCCGTTGTCATCCAACCCAACAGACCTATCACTAGAACGATCAGAATCAGAATACCGGATTCGGGCCCCATTACCGTCCGCAATTGATCCCGAAACAAGTAAATGATGATCATTAACAAGGGTAAACGCGGCAGAGCGATACACAGCTCAGTAAAACGCATCAGCACAGAATCAATAGCACCACCAAAAAAGCCTGAAATTGCACCGATCAATGTCCCTACGGTAATGCCAACAAACATGGAGAGTAAACCCACCAAAATAGAAATCCTACCGCCGTGCATGGAGCGAGCCATCAAATCATGCCCCATCGAATCGGTACCAAAGGGGTGTGCCATCGTTGCACCGGATAATGTGGCTGAAAAATCTATTTTGCGCGGATCTATAGTATGGAAATATGGGCCTACCATTACAAATAACACAATAAGCAGGATAAGCGCGCTTCCGAACATCGCCAGTTTGTGCCGGCGGAATTGCTGCCAGGCATCTCTCCAAAGCGTACGTGGCGGCTTTTTACTGATGCTGGCGATCTTTCCGACTGGAGATACGTTGTTAGGTATAGTTTGACTGCTCATAATATCATGCCTTATTTATACTGAATCCTGGGATCCAGGAAGCCATAGATAATATCGGCAATTAATGTGAAAATCACAACCAGGATGGCATAAATAAATGTGATTGCCATAACCACTGGTGTGTCATTGTTCTGGATTGAGCGGATCAACAACTCCCCAATCCCCTGGATACGGAAAATTTGTTCGGTAATGATCGCACCGGTAAAAACCCATGGGATCCCCAATGCCACCAGGGTGACCACCGGTATCAGGCTATTGCGCAGGACATGCCTCAGAATAACGATGTTCTCCGTTATACCCTTTGAACGGGCTGTCCGCACATAATCCTGCGGTAGATTGTCCAGGACTGAAGAACGAACATAGCGCGTCATATGGGCAGTCTCATAGATACCGATTACCGAAATTGGCATAATAACCATTTTTGTATATTCGATAAATGAAGCAAAATCTGTGACTTTAAATGTTGAATCAAAAATAAAAGGCAGCCAGTCCAGGTGGATGCTAAATATCAAGATTAACAACAATCCAGAAAAGAAGCTTGGTACAGACAAACCAATAAACACCAAAGTGGTTGCAATTTGATCAAATAATGAATATTGTTTGATTGCCGATAAAACTCCAATAGGCACCGCTATCAGAATCCCAATCAAGTAGGCAATACCCACAATACCCAATGTCTTTGGCACACGCTGGATGACTAAACCGTAAACTGGCACCCGGCTGGAAAACGAATATCCCCAATCCCCTTTGGATAAGGATACTGCCCAACGAAAATATTGCTCGTACCAGGGTTTATCCAACCCAAATTGTTTACGGATATTTTCTTGGACTTCAGGGGGGATATTGGCATTTCCTGCCAACTCTCCTAACGGATCTCCCGGGGCTAAGGCCAGGACCATATACAAAATCAAGCTGATCACAACCAGAGTTGGGATGGCAATCAAGATCCTACGTATCACATAACGCCCCATGGCTTTTACCTCCCGCTTTAAATTAGACCTTCATTTCACGACCTTGTAATAAGATGAGAAAGCCCTGATGGAGTATATCACTCCATCAGGGCAGAAAAACAAAATTACCTTACGGCTCCATGTACCATTCAGCGATATTCCAGGTTTCCAGATCTCGTGAAGAGGTCCGTACACCCTTTAGGTTATTTGAAATCGCGCTGACGATAGAACGCTGGGTTAATGGAATACCTGCGAAATCCAAAACCCACATATCGTTCATTTGCGAGCCAATCTGGTCATGTTTCACCGGATCGGCTTCCATTAAGAACTGGTCATACAGTGCATCAAATTCTGGGTTACACCAGCGCTCAAAGTTCACGCCGCTCCAATTGTTGGAGACCTGCGGGATTTGGCTGCAGCGCAAGTTTGCCAGGTAGCGAGCAGTGGTGGAAGTGCCCAAACCGCCCCAACCAAACAGCATGACATCCGCGTAGAATTTGTACGAGGTATCCGGATTGACTTTATCGCCCGACCACATCACCGAAGCCTGTACGGCTTTAATCTCGGTCTCAATACCCAACTCGGCCCAGGCTGCTTTGACAAATTCCTGCATTTTCTGCTGTACAGAGTTAACGCTGCTGACAAAGAGCATCTTCATTTCAACGCCGTCTTTATCACGCGTGCCGTTTCCATTGCTGTCAACCCAACCAGCTTCATCGAGCAAAGCCTTTGCTTTTTCCATATCTGCCGGGCAGTCGCCCCATTGGAGCTTCTGCATGGTCAGGTAAGGCGGGTTAGCCACATTACAGGTCGGAGCGCCTTGTGCACCGAGCAACTGGTCGACCATAACACCGCGATCGATTGCCAGTGTCAGCGCTTCACGGACACGGATATCGCTCAGGAAAGGATGCTGCGTGCCATAATTGGACCGGTTTTCACCGAGAGCAGGGTCTGGATTGGTGTGGTTGAAAGCAATCCGGTTTGTCTGCGAGGTCAGTTTTGTATAAATCTGGCCTTTATCACCTGTGGCGTTCAGATTTTCAAGCACCTCTTTTTCGATGCCCAGGTTGAAGGCGTAATCAAATTCGCCGGTCTGGACAACTGCACGAGCAGCTGTTGCCGCATCGCCACCACCTTTGAGAATCACTTTGTCAAAATAGACCTTTTCGGCATCACGATACAAGGGGTTCTTGACATAAACAAAGGTGTCGCCAGGGATGGCTTCAACAACCATAAAGGGGCCTGTGCCAATCGGCGCCAGGTTGGCAGGTGATTGGCTGGCGGTTGCATTATTAAATGGTTCAAACTGTTTCTTCTGGATGATGGGGCCATACAGCGCGGCGAAAGCAATCAAGGGCTCGCTGTTAGGTTGTTTCCAGGTGATCACTGCGGTGAGTGGATCAACTGCTTCAATATTCTCAATGGCGGAATAAGAACCCACACTTACCGAACCAACCTCTGGGTTCATAATATACTGCCAGGTAAAGACCACATCGTCTGCAGTGAAATCTGTGCCATCCGACCATTTGACACCTTCTTTCAAGTGCCAGGTGGTGGTCATTAGATCTTCAGAAATTCCACCATTTTCCAGGGTGGGGATTTCCTTTGCCAGGATCGCCACAGGCTCGCCATTTTCATCGTAGGCAGCCAGAGGTTCAACGATCAGGCGGCTGGCTTCAGAATCCTTATTGCCCGGCGAGAGGTGGACATTCAAAGTGACCGGAGCGGCGAAGTTGATCATCCGCAGAACTTTTTCTTCTGCAGGTGCTGCAGCTTCCGGTTTGGCTGGTTCAGCTGGAGCTTCTGGTTGGGCTGGTGCAGCTGGAGCTTCGGTCTGTGCCGGTGCTGCAGGCGCAGCTTGCTCGGGGGCTGCAGGTTGCGCAGGCTCAGCTGCTGGCTGGCTGGCACATCCAGTCAGGACCAGGCTGAGGATCAAAAGAACATTCAAGACTAACATCAAAGCGCTAAACTTTTTCATCGGTTCTCCATTAGATTATTTTCTATTGTTTCTCCAGGATGAGAAACGACTTTCCAAACGAGCGGTATTTATCTCTTTTCTATCTCACAAATTGATTTATCCTTGTTTATTGTGCATTTTCACCTCCGTTACTATTCGCGTATATCTTCCCTTCTACTCTTCTCTACGACTGCGATGGACCCAATAGATGCCAGCAATCACAATCACCCCGCCGATTATTTGCGGTGTTCGCAACCCTTCTCCTAGCAAGGGCACTGCCAAAACAGCGGTAAGAACTGGTTGGGCAATCATCGTAGGAGATACAATCGATGCTGGAATATGACCCAGGGCATAACCAATGGAAATGTATCCCCCAATCTGGGAAAGAAAAGCAGCGCCTAAAAAAGACCAATACGCCTGCGGAGGGTACCCGGTTAGCGGCATCTGGAGGGCAAAATTCACGATCAGCAAGGTGATGGTGCTGGAGACGCCAACCAACCAGACATAGGTCAGGGTATCAAAATGCTTTCGGCCGCTTTGCGTTGCCAGAAAGTACCCAGTATAAAAAAAGCTGGAAACAAGTGCCAGCAAATCACCCTTTCCCATGGTTGGGTGGCTTAGAAAATCGCTCCCTAAGACAATACCCACACCCACAAAAGTGAAAGCCAATCCCACCCAAAATAAACGAGGCAACTTCTCTTTGTAAAACAACCAGGCTACCAAAGCTACCCACACAGGAGCGGCGTAATTAAACAGGGTTGCATTGGCTGCACTGGTATATTCCATAGCGCTGCTCCAAACCGTATGATCTAGAGCCGTCATCACTCCACCAATGGCAGGGATAATCAACACATCCCAGCTAACCAGCTTGATGCCGCTTTTTCTATACTTGTATAGGAAAATGGGAGTCAATACAATTGTGGCAATACCCAGGCGGTAAAGCGCCATCACCGGACCCGGCACATCCGCCCAGCGCACAAAGATGGCTGAAAAACCCAGCACTGTGATACCAAAAATTAAAGCCAGGAAAGGCAGAAGCTTCTTGTTTTCAGCCATTTAGCATAATCATCCCATCTTTTCGAGTGTGTTTCACAAGTTTACACAAAGTGGCAGGATACCCAATGACCAGGTGTGATCTCCCGCCATTGCGGAACTTCTTGTTCGCAAATTTTATCCGCCAAAGGACAACGAGTGCGAAAACGACAACCGGATGGAGGATGGATGGGGCTGGGAACATCACCTTGCAAGACGATACGCTGTCTTTCTGCTGCAAGCTTTGCATCTGGAATCGGCACAGCCGATAACAACGCTTTGGTATATGGATGCAAGGGGGTTTCGTACAGCTCATTACAATCTGCCAGCTCTGCCATGCGACCCAGGTACATCACACCAACCCTGCGGCTTAGATGATGAACCATAGCCAGGTCATGTGCGATAAACAGGTAGGTCAAACCAAGTTTCGATTGCAGCTCTTCAAGCAGGTTAACCACCTGGGCCTGGATGGACACATCCAAGGCGGAAATTGGCTCATCGCAAACAATAAAATCCGGATTTACAGAGATGGCGCGCGCAATACCAATGCGCTGCCGCTGACCACCAGAAAATTCATGCGGATACCTTGAGGCAAAATCAGGGCTAAGTTGGACCGTTTTCAGTAGTTCTGCCACCAAATCGGCAGACTGCCTCCAGTCGATAATTCCATGGGCAACTGCAGTCTCTGCAACAATCTCGCGCACAGTCATGCGAGGGTTCAGGCTGGAGTAAGGATCCTGAAAAATCATCTGCATACGGCGCCGCATCCGGCGCATCTGAGAGCCTTTCAGGTCGGTCAATTCAACGTTGTCAAATATCACCTTGCCTGAAGTTGGGCGGTCAAGCTGCAAGATGGCCCTTCCCGTTGTAGATTTACCACAACCGCTCTCACCAACCAGGCCAAACGTCTCTCCCTGCTTAATGTCAAAAGTAACATCCTCTACCGCATGCACCCTGGCAACCTGGCGCATCAGAAACCCGCCGTAAATGGGAAAATGTTTCACCAGGTTATTTACTTGAAGCAAAGAAGTTGAATCTGTACTGGTCATTGGCGCACACTCCCTGTCGCAGGATCTATCCAACAGGCAGCCCGGTGTCCGGGCGAAACTTCAAGCAGGGGTGGATTTTGCTGGCAAACTTCCGCGGCAAGACCGCAGCGCGGCCGAAATGGACAGGCAACTGGCTTCTCCCAAAGTAACGGTGGCGTGCCCGGGATAATCGCCAACTTTTCCTTTTTGGAATCCACGCCCAATTTCGGTAAACTCGAAAGAAGACCCATGGTATACGGATGCTGCGGATTGGTATACAGCTCACTAACCGAAACGTCTTCGATTACATAACCGGCATACATAACAATCACACGCTGCGCCAGGTCAGCCACCACCCCCAGATCATGGGTGATCCAGATGATCGACATCCCCAGTTCCTGGCGCAATTTCTTCACCAGGTCAATAATCTGTGCCTGAATGGTCACATCCAACGCAGTGGTCGGCTCGTCCGCAATCAAAATTTGAGGGTCACAGGCAAGTCCCATGGCGATCATCACACGCTGGCGCATACCACCCGATAGTTGGTGGGGATAATTTTCCATACGCTGATTTGCATCCGGAATACCAACCAGCGAAAGTAATTCCACCGACCGGTCATACGCCTGTGCTTTTGTCATATCCGTATGTCGTAATAAAGGCTCCATCATCTGGAAACCGATTTTGAAGACTGGGTTGAGAGATGCGATAGGATCCTGGAAGATCATTGCGATGCGCGAACCGCGAATATCACGGATTTCCCTGTCGCTTATCTTTAATAGATCCTTGCCGTCAAAAATCACATCGCCACTTTCCACTCTACCCGGCGGATCGGGGATCAAGCGCAAAGCAGAGAGCATGGTAACACTTTTACCGCACCCACTCTCGCCCACCACCCCCAGGGTTTCGCCAGGTTTCAACGCAATACTCACATTATTAACTGCATGTACAACACCCTCGGGTGTATAAAAGCGCGTGATTAAGTCTTTGATTTGAAGAATAGGAGTGTCTGTCATCATGATTGTCCTGTCTGCTTGTCCATCAAACCTTCAAGCGAGGATCCAAATAATCGCGCAGCCAGTCGCCAAACATATTGATGCCAAGCACTGTCAAAGAAATCGCTAAACCTGGGATCAAGGCAATCCACCAGTTGGTCTGCAAATAATCCCGACCATCGGAAAGCATCTGTCCCCAGGTGGGGATGCGCGGGTTAAGACCCAACCCAAGAAAGCTCAAGCCGGCTTCAGCAAGGATGGTATCTGCCATGGTAAAACTTGCCATCACGATGATCGGAGCAAAAGAATTGGGGAGGATATGCCGCCATAAAATGCGCGGCAGGCTGATGCCTGAGGCGACAGCGGCAGAGACATATGTGTCTTCCTTGACAGACATTACCTGGCCGCGCATGATACGCCCATAGCGCACCCACACCCCGACCGCAAGGACGGCGATCAAGGTACCCAGCCCCCCTCCAAAAGCTGCCATAACAAACAAAGCCAACAAGGTGAACGGGAAGGAAAGCTGTACATTCATGATCCAGGAAATAATTGTATCCACTCGCTTCCCAAAAAACCCGGCCAGTAATCCCAGCGTAGTGCCTAAAACGCCTCCGATTAGAATTGACACAACGCCGACAGAAAGCGAGACCCGGCTGCCGTAGATCAAGCGGCTGAGAATATCGCGCCCCAAGGTGTCTGTTCCCAGTGGGCGCCCTTCTACTGCTCCTTCCATAAACCACAATGGTTTCAGTTTATTACGCAGATCAATGCGGT
>CAZTMX010000080.1:0-11925 GCA_964614855.1 uncultured Anaerolineaceae bacterium
ACGTGATCTTATTTGAGGCTGCTGGGTACCGCTCGACCCCTGGGCTGCTTTACCACACCGCCCAGCCCATCTATATCGCCGACTCTCTGCAAACATACTGCGATGGCAATTTGATCCTGCGCCAAAAGCAGGAAACGCCGGTGGTCGGTTTCTGCGGACAGGCAAGCACATCCCCTTTTCAGACCGTTTTTCGAAGCTTGCGCCTGAAGTGGCGGCAGAGGCAGTACCGGTGCGGCAAGCTGAAGTTGGAACCTCCGCCCTTCGAGACCACATCTTTTCGCACAAAGGTGCTGAAGCAATTCCAGGGCAAAGCAGGCATCCAAACCAACTTCCTAATACGCAGCAAGTACCGGGCTGGCGAGACGAAAGATAAATCCTTAAAAAACCCGGCAAAAGTGGCCTTTGCCAACAACATCCTGGGGTCGGATTACACGGTGTGCATGCGCGGCGGTGGAAATTTTTCCGTGCGCTTTTACGAAACCCTGTGCCTGGGTCGCATCCCGATCTTTATCGACACAGATTGTCTGCTACCCTTCCAGGATCAGATCGATTACAAAGCACTTTTTCCATGGATCGATATAAACGAGCTGCCCCATGCAGCAGAGATCGTGCGGGATTTCCATGCCCGGTTGAATCCAAATGATTTTATTGATATCCAAAAAGCCTGCCGGAGATTGTGGGAGGAGCATATGACACCAGACGGGTTCCACCAGGATTTTGTAAGAAAGATTCAAACCTTCATTTGAAAATGACTGGACCGCTTGTCTCAGTTATCCTCGCAACACACAATCGTGCTCATCTGCTGCCGGAGGCAGTTCAATCTATCTTGGCGCAAACCTGGCAGGAATTCGAGATCATCATTGTGGACGATGCATCAAAAGATGAAACACCAATTGTGATTAACTACTTAGCAGAAAATGATGACCGCATTCGTTCTATCTCCACCAGGCAAAATATTGGACCCGGCGCAGCGCGCAACCTGGGAATTGCTCAAGCAAGGGGGGAGTACATCGCCATCATGGATGATGACGACCTTGCATACCCTGAGCGCCTGGCAACACAATTGACGGTTTTTAAACAGAACACCAATATAAGTCTTGTTTTTTCCAGCGTTTCTTGGGTTGATGATCGGATGAATATACTACAGACTTTTCCAGGTGTTGTGGCAAGAGATCAATTTCCTGCAAGTCCAGACCAGGTCTTCAATTTGATTTACCTGGAAAGTAATAAAATTCCAAATGCGACAATCTTGACAAAAAAAGACTTATGGGTCACTTTTTCTTATCCTCCACAGCCGTGGATTGGAGAAGACTGGTTTCTTTTTCTGCAGCTAGCGAGCTCCAATGTACTGATGAAAGCTATTCCCCAACCTCTTTTGAAGGTTAGACGAGGGCAGGAACGACACAGCTTAACCGCTAGCCCAATAGAGAAAATATTTAATGCACAAAGGCAGGTACTGAAGATGACCAGGGCCTGGTTAGCCGAAAAGAATCTTCACGAATTTGACCATCTACATAGGGTAGCACTATCTAATCAGATCTTGCGGGAAAGCCGGCATTTTGTTGGGATAAAAGGATTGTGGTTTATCCTGCAGGCATTTATCCAGGCTCCCATGAATCCAAAGGTTGTTGAACAACTGCGTTGGTATAAGGAAAAAGCGACCAGGCGAATCTACCTTTCGAAAAGCTGAAATGCAGAACTGATGGCAAAAATTATTGCCATGTGTATTTAGCAGCGCAGGTGTCAATAATTTTTTAGAGCAGAGTTTCCAAAAGCGAACTATGTGCGGAATTGCCGGTTTCTTATCCTTTCAATATCTGATCAAACCCGAAACACATCTTAACCATCTCAACAAGATGACAGAGATGATGCTTAGGCGCGGCCCGGATGACAGCGGCGTTTGGATCGACCCGCAAGGGAGGGTTGGTTTTGGTTTCAGGCGTCTCTCAATTCTAGACCTCAGCCCGGCAGGGCACCAGCCAATGAGCTCGCATCAAGATCGCTCGGTCCTGATGCTGAACGGTGAGATTTACAACTTCATTGCTTTACGTCACGAATTGGAAGGCAAGGGATACGTGTTTAAGACACGTACAGATACCGAGGTATTACTGGCAGCATTAGAAAGTTGGGGGTTAGAGAAAACGCTTGCGCTGGTTAACGGCATGTTTGCCTTCGCCTGGTACGATCGAGTAGATAGAATCCTCACCCTGGCGCGCGATCATGCCGGCATTAAACCCTTGTATTATGCACTAGACCCGGAACGTCGAGGACTGACATTTGCTTCGCAGTATGATGTTCTCTTAAACGGACCCTGGGGAATTCCCGGTGAAGTGGATCTGGATGTGCTAAGGCTTTACCTGAAGCTGCACCACATCCCCCCACCTGGCGGCCTACATAAATACACCTGGCAGCTCGAACCAGGCAGCTATATCCAGATCAACTCCGAAGGCCAACTGGTTAAAAAGCAATGGTGGCGGTTACCCAGACGGGTAGAAGACGAATTCATACCTCTAGCAGAAGCGATCGACCTTCTTGGTGGTGCGCTCGATGAGAGCATCCGCAGGCAGCGCATTGCAGATGTGCCGGTAGGGGTCTTTCTATCCGGCGGGATCGATTCGCCGCTGGTTTCTGCTATCGCCAGACAGCAGACCGGTCCGCAGCTCAAAGCCTTTACCATAAGCATTCCAGGCTGGCGCCAGGACGAAGCTGAAGACGCCAGGCGATATGCCCAGTACCTGGGGTTGGATCACCACGTAATCGATGTTTCTGGTGAAGATGCGCTTGAATTGATCGATGAAGTTATCCAGGCGCAGTATGAACCTTTTGGAGATTACTCGATCCTGCCGAGTTTACTGGTAAGTAAACACGCACGCGCAGAGATCACAGTAGCTTTAAGCGGCGACGGGGGCGATGAGCTGTTCTTCGGCTACGAGCGTCCGCTCTCACTGCTGAAGAATGGCAGGGATTTTCGCTGGCCGTGGCTGGTGCGCGCCGGGATGTACGGCGCAGGGAAATTTAGATTGCTGCCCCAAAAATCCGAGGTGATCATCAGCCGTTCACCTGCAGATTATTACTTTGGTGTAAATTCTCGTCTGCCAGACACAGCACTGGAAAGAATAGCCCCAATGTTAAGAAAACCGGCAGTCATCCCGGATCCTTATGCTTTTGATAGGTATCGTAGCGAGTTGGACCTGGCAAACTACTCACGATATGTAGAGTATTACGGGCAGCTGCAGCGTGGGCTAAAGAAAGTCGATATGGCTTCTTCACAGCAATCGCTTGAAGTACGTGTGCCGCTATTGGACCGTCAGGTGCTGGACCTAAGCTTGAAGATTAACCCATTGGAAATGATGAAAGACCGGAAACGAAAATGGGTCTTACAAAAATTGCTGGAAAAGCATGTTCCCACAGAGATGATCCCAACCACCAAGAGGGGGTTTGCCATTCCCCTGGGTGATTGGCTGAGAGGACCGTTGAAGCGACGAGTGGAAGAGACCTTATTTGACAAACCACTGTACCCTTACGGTATTTTTGATGTAGATACGCTTTCCACCTATTGGCACTATCATCTAAGCAAAGCAAAGGATCACAAATGGGGTTTATGGACCATCCTTTCTCTGCAATGGTGGGCATCTGAACATCTAAATATTTGACATATCTATTACTACCCAAATAGCTAATGAAATTTGATCCAGGTTTATTTCCTAATTACAAATTACTAAGCCCGATAGAACGATTTTTCCTCCGCACTTGTTGTTATTATCCACCTCGATCTCGCCGTGTTATCAGCCCTGATGATATTAATGAATCAAGAAAGTACAAAAGTATTTACGAATCTGCATTTGGATCGGACATATGGTCTTTGATCGAGAACAAATCAGTCGTGGATCTTGGCTGTGGACAGGGTGGGTTTGTTTTAGCCTTAGGCATCCAAGGAGCAGGGCTAGTAATAGGGGTTGATATTCAAAACCTGTTTTTACATGCAATCCAAAAAGCACAAAAAGAAGATATTGATAACGTATTCTTTTTTCAGGGAGAGTTGGCTGCAATGGCTGATAACTCAGTCGATATTGTCATATCTCACGATTCCTTTGAGCATTTTCATGATCCCCAGGCGGTTCTAGAGGAAATGGTGCGAGTGCTTCGACCGGGGGGTAGTCTGTTAATTAAGTTTGGCCCACCCTGGCGCAATCCGTGGGGGCGCCACATGTCAGGTACGGTTAGAAAAGATCGCCCTTGGGTGCACCTGGTCTTTCCAGAAAGAACGATTATGCGCTGCCACTCGGTTTATCACAATTTTCAAGAAATACATGAGAAATATGAACAGCTTCCGGGTGGATTGAATAAAATGACCGTTCACCGCTTTAAACAAATGCTTTTATGTGTTCCTGAGTTAATAATCGAATCCATTAAAGTAAATACATTATTAACAAATCATTCTTTACTTTCTCTTCCCATAATTATTGAATTTTTTGCACGCAGTGTTTCAGTCA
Source organism: uncultured Anaerolineaceae bacterium (assembly GCA_964614855.1). Classification (GTDB taxonomy): domain Bacteria; phylum Chloroflexota; class Anaerolineae; order Anaerolineales; family UBA4823; genus CAWJHE01. Next base: position 4,494 of record CAZTMX010000080.1, read on the forward strand.
AATGTAACAAGAAATTCAGGATGGATTGAGTGCAATCACCAATTTCTATCCTCTTTACCATTCCAAACTTCATCACTGCCGGCTCAGGCGGCGCTATGCTAAATATCATCAAAAGGCTTGACCGCGAGCTATTTGAACCAACAGTCTGTGTTTCCAGGGTGGGTGGACGGCTAGATGAAGTGGTTCGCAATATGGGCATTCCTCTTATTGAAGCCCCAACAACTATCCCACCCAAACCATACGCCAGCCTGCTCTGTCGCGCCTCGACCGCTGCCCAGGTATTTAGACCTTATCACTTTGACTTGTGGCATTCCTTTCATTACGCCAGCGATTACACCGAACCCATCATCGCCCGCCTGAGCGGCGCCAGGGCATGGGTGTTTACCAAGAAAAATATGGGTTGGGGTGACCGCGCCTGGAAATTGCGTTCCTTCCTGGCATCGGGTATTGCAGCCCAAAATACAGATATGCTATCGGATTTCTTCTCTTCCGCCTGGCTGCACCGCAAGACGCGATTGGTGCCGCGCGGTGTGGATGTAAAGCGCTTTCACCCACAGGCAGCGCCTGTGCTGGGTCTGCGAAACACCCTGGGAATCCCTCCGCTTTCTCCTGTTATTGCCTGCGTGGCCCATATGGTGCCTGTAAAAGGCCATCCAACCCTCCTGCAGGCTTTCTACATGCTCTCTCACCAGCCGCTAGCCCACCTGTGGCTGGCTGGAAAAGCAGCAGATGCAGCTTATACCGAAGAACTTTGTAACATGGTGAATGATCTTGGCCTGCGTGAGCAGGTTCATTTTCTTGGTGAGGTTGAAAACATCCCTGCGCTTTTAGCCGAGACAGATATTTTCTGCCTGCCCACCTGGGAGCGCTGGCGCATGGAAGGCAGCCCGGTTGCGATGCTGGAAGCCATGGCGTGTGGAAAAGCCTGCGTGGGCAGCGATATTCCAGGTATCCGCGATCAGGTTGGAAATGAACAAAGCGGTCTCTTGGTACCCCCCGAAAATCCGCAGGCCTTGTCTACTGCTCTGCAACGGCTGATAGATGACCCGCAGTACCGCTTGAAACTGGGTCAAGCAGCCAGGCAAATAGCTGAACAGGATTTTAATATTGACCTTGAAACCCGGCGGCATGAAAAGATGTATCTTGATTTGATGAGAATATCTACATGAATGGGCCTATAGGAGACATCCTGTTTAGCTTTCACAGCCAGCCTCCCTGGCCTTCTCGCACAACCCAGGGTAACTGGCAAGATCTGAATATCGGCGATAGAGCAGGATCATTTTCAGGATATTGCCCAACTACAAACGACTGGAAGGGTTTCCCTTACCAAAGTATTCAAATCCCCGATTGGAGTCTGACCTGCCTGGGTGAAGCCCTGCAGCTCCAGGATCTAAATGCCCTGAGCCATCTTTCGACCGGTGTAGATAGCTCGAGCTCTACAACCATTACAGCTGCAGCAAGAAGCTGGAACCGGCGTTTTCTGCTCTTCGCGTTTGAACAGGCTGCCAATCGACTTCATGCCTGGACAGACCGCTTTGGCACGCTGCATGCTTATTATGCCTGCGATGGCCGGCGTGCTGCCTTGGGAACCTATGCCCCCGCTGTAGCGGCAGCGGCATCCGCGCACAAATTAGACTGGCAGGGCATCGCAGGTTTCTTTGCCATGGGGTTTTTCCCCCAGAACCGCACCCATTACCAGGATATGCGCATCTTACGCCCCGGCTCACATTATGTGTTCGACCAGGATGGGCGTTTACTGAACGAGGAGCGCTATTGGGAATTTTCCTATTCACCGGACACATCTCGATCCTATGATGAAACTGTGGATGAATTCGCCCGCATCTTCCATCAGGTCATGCTCGACCAGACCCGCAGCGGGCGTGTGGCTGTGCCCATATCCGGTGGGCTAGACTCACGCAGCACGGTGGCAGCCCTGACTCAAAAGGGAGAATCGCCGGAGGAGCGGTTTTGGGGCTATTCCTACGGGTACAGCGATGGTTCGGTCGAAACCCGCATCGCCCGCCAGGTGGCGGCTGCGCGCTGGTTGCCGTTCCAGGCATATACGATCAAACCCTACCTGCTCAAAGATATTCAACGCGTCATCAATTGGACCGAGGGGTTTCAAGATATTACACAGGCGCGGCAAGTATTTATACGCGATGAGCTGGCGGAGAGAAGCGACACCCTGGTAGCAGCGTTGTGGGGTGATGTCTGGCTGGATGATATGGGGTTGGCAGCGTATGCGCAAGGCAGCCTGTCTGAGCAAGATATCCTGCAGCACACGCTGAAGAAGATGTACAAACACGGGCGCGCCTGGCTGCTGCGCAACCTGGCAGCACCGCAATTATCCGGCAATGACCCCGAAACACTCGTACAGGAGATGGTCTCAGCTGAGCTAGATGAGGTCAAACACATTAGTGATGCTGATTTTCGCGTCAAGGCTTTCAAAACGCTGCAGTGGTCGCACCGTTGGAGCCTTCCGCCTGTGCGCGTTTTTCAATCCGCTGCCTTGCCGGCGCTGGTTTTTTACGACCATCGCCTGGTGGATTTCTTCTGCACCGTCCCCAACACTTATCTAAGCAGGCGCAGGCTGCAAATCGATTATCTCAAGCGCTACGCACCCGACCTGGCGCGTTTGCCCTGGCAGGTGTACGACGCCGACCTGTTTAATTACCAGTACTATAACAGCTGGCTGCTGCCAAAACGGGCGCTGAAAAAAGCCTGGCGCACGATCCGGCAGGAGCCGGTTATCGAGCGCAACTGGGAGGTGCAGTTCCTGTGCCTCGAGGGCAAAAGCGGGCTGCAGCGCTGGCTTCTGCAGCCCGGGCTGCGCCTGCACGAATTTGTTTCTCCCAAAGCCATCCAGGAACTGCTGCAAGGCTTCTTTGCCGCGCCGCAGCCCGACCACGGCTATTCTGTTTCCATGTTACTAACATTTTCCACCTGGTTGGAGCTGCATGCCTGAAGGAACTTCTCCGTCCTCTATGTGCGTTTTATTTGCCGGGATGGGTTGGCCTCCACAGACCTTCCTGGCACGATTGATCGATGGGTTGTTAAATACTGGTGTTCATGTCACTGCCGGTGTATCACAGCGACCATATGATATTTGGCTCGAACATCCAGGGTTTTCCTGGCTGCCTGTTCCAAAATGGGAAGGCACTCTGCCAATGAGGCTGCTAAAGCTTTCAATAGCCTATGGAAGAGCTCTCAAGATATCACCATCTGATCTAAAATTGCTACGTCCATATATTCAAAAGCAGAAAGGATTGGTTGCGAAAGCTCGGCTGCTACAAGGGTTAATTCCCTTTATAGGCCGGCGCGGCGAGGTCCTATATTTTCCGTGGAATTCCGGCGCGATTGAACGTCTGGCATTATTTGACCTGGGCATGCCCGTTGTCATATCCTGCCGGGGAGCTCAGGTCAATGTCGCGCCGTACCAGCCGGATGCGAATGAATACATAAAGGGGTTACAACAAACCTTCCAAAAAGCAGCAATTGTTCATTGCGTTTGCCGGGACATTTTTATGGAAGCTCAAAAATTCGGACTAAAGCCTGAAAAAGCTATGATCATTCACCCGGCAGTAGATCCGGATTTCTTTATTCCCACCCAGGATAGGTGCCGTGCAGATAGAGTTCTCCGTATCATATCTACCGGATCTCTGATCTGGCGTAAAGGATATGAATATGCCTTATTGAGTATCCTTCAGCTTAAGCATGCTGGCATTCCCGTTTTGTTTCAAATCATAGGCGATGGGCCTGATCGCCAGCGATTGTTGTATACCATCCAAGATTTGGCTTTGGATGAGCAGGTACAGCTTTTGGGACGGCTGGCTCCGGATAGCGTAAGGCAGAATTTACGGCAGGCAGATGTTTTTCTGCTCAGCAGCTTGAGTGAAGGAATAGCCAACGCCGCCCTAGAGGCAATGGCTTGCGGTCTACCAGTGGTAACCACAGATTGTGGTGGTATGCGTGAAGCCGTGAATGACGGTGTAGAAGGATTTGTTGTACCTGTACGGGATCCACATGCTGCAACTCAGGCATTACAAACCTTATACCAGGATACCCATTTACGCCAATCATTTGGAAATGCAGCCCGGCACAGGGTGCTTACAGATTTTTCCTTGGAGCGACAGGTTAGTCGGTTCACAGAATTGTTCAGAATGGCAAAGTCCGAGAAACAGAAATCCTATTCCTTTATCAATGGGTAATTATTTATGGCTGTTTTAATTCTCATCTGGGATTACGATTCCGCTCTTGGGCAAACCAATGCCACGTATCCTTACAAGTTTGACCAGGAAAAAATTTTCCTGGAAATACAGAATGTAGACCATATCTTGAAGGTTGGACAGGAGCATCATTTGAAAATGGTATTTGCCTGTCTTGGTTTTGCAGCAGAGGTCGGACCCTATCCATTTTGCATCCCCGAACAGATACAAAGAATCCATGCCCTGGGGCATGAAATCGCATCCCATTCCTGGCGGCATGAGTGGTTTCCTTACTTGGAAAAGGATCAGATCCGCCGCTCTCTTGAGCGCAGTAAATATGCTCTCGAGACCTGTCTCGGTATTCCTGGAGCGGTGCAAGGTTTTGTGCCGCCGTTTAACCGCCCGATGACCTGGCAGCAAAAAGGCGCCTTCAGCCTGGGGGACCGCGCGTTGTACCCTTTCTTTCCAGGGGCTGACCTTGGTTCTATACTTAAGTTTGTTCATGATGCCAATTACTGCTGGTGTCGTGTTGGATATCGTCCACAAATTCTACGCTTATTGAACCTGCCAAATCACCCTCTTACAAAAAAAAGACCGGAGACAGTGCATGGTGTAGCTTGCATCAGAAGTCACTATTTTGGTTTCGACGAACCTGCCATTCGCCTAGTCGAGCAAGCTGTACGGCTAAATACCACTGTGATCATTTCAGCCCACCCTTCAGGCCTGAGCCGGACAAGGGAAGAAAGCCCGGAAAATTTCACCCGCTTCATCGATTGTGTGGCATCCTTCCAGGAAAAGGGGTTGCTCAAATCACAAACTGTTCAAGAATATCTTGGATCGTTATATCATGACAATGAGTGATCCATTCCAGGACCTGGATGATAATAGAAGGTTTGATATTGTCCCGTACGACGCTCCATTCGCAAAGGTGCATCAGGAGTTCGCCGCAAGAAACTGGCCGACCAAGAACCGTAGGAGATCAGAAAAATATATACGCTGGAAATTTCGCGGCCAGACAAGCGGTCCAGTGAATGGTTTCTTGTTGGCAGTGTCCGATGATAAGGTCTTCGGGCAGCTTGGGGTGATCCCTGTGCGATTGCGAGCAGGCGACATCGATGCGCCTGCTCAGTGGGCATGCGACCTGATGGTTGAACCATCACTGCGCCGCAAGGGCATCGGTTCACTATTGTTTTCGGCAGCCATTAGGCGAGATTGCGTCACCCTGGGGAGCGACCCCAGCCCAGCTGCAGATATCACCATGGCTCGCATGGGTTTTCAACCGCTGTCCAGCGCCTGGAAGATGGTCCTGCCCTTAGAGTGGTCTCATGTGCTAAGCTGGAAACTACCATCTTCCCTAAAGTTCATGCTTCCTGTACTGAGTACGATGAGTAAGCCAATTGCCTGGGGGTTGGGGCGCAAATTACGCTGCCATACCGATGTTGAGACGGCTCCATGGCAGAATGCTGTAGAACGCATTCAATATTTTCAGTCTTACCTTCGTCTGCCACACATTATCCACGACCAGGAGTTCCTAAATTGGCGCTGCAATGGGCTGGAAGGTTTTAGCCCGCGACTGAACGCCATTTGTCCAGTCAAGCACGCCTATGCCATTTTTGAAGCCACTCGGACCTATTTCTTTGTTTATGATTGGGGCGCAGAAGACAAGGCTGATACCCTCCTTCTTTTTTCCCATATCTATCAATTAGCAAAACAGCACAGGTCGAAGACAATACTTGTGCTGGCTAACAGGGAGGCGGATAAGAAAACACTTTCCAGGCTGGGTTTTATGACCATGCGCCACCCTACAAAGGTGATCTATTACCCAACCAGCGTTTTATTTGAGAAACAAACAGCTTTTCACTACTGCCTGTATGACTCGGATGGCAACCTCTAAACCTGTTTTGATACTGGTTACTCCAGTATTTCCAAAACTCTCAGAAACCTTTATCCTGAGCAAGTTCATGGGATTAATCAGAAGAGGTTGGCAGGTGCACATTGTTTGCTCCTCCAGTCCCAGGGATGAATGGGTAAATTTCTCTGACTTTGATCGAAGCCACCTAAAGAACCGCATTCATGTGACCTGGCCGCACCATCCACGCTGGCTGGCTGCGTTGTTGATGCCACTGAGCTGGCTGCGCTGTTTACTCCAAGCTCCTCATGCAAGCATACGTTACTTGCACCAAGGATGGCGCCGTTTTGGTGCGGATATTTTACGCAGGGGTTATCTGGATGCAGAACTGATTATATTAAAACCGGATATCATTCACTTCGAATTTGGGACGCTGGGTATTGGTCGCACTTATATAAAAGAATTGTTGGGGTGCAAGCTCAGCGTCAGCTTTCGCGGCTACGATTTGAATTTCTCGGGCCTGGATGATCATAATTACTATCAAGAAATATGGAAACGCGTCAATGCTATCCATTTACTTGGGGAGGACCTATGGCAGCGTGCACAAAAGCGCGGCTGCCCAATTGACAAGCCACATATCCTTATTCCACCTTCAATTGATACAGATTTTTTCAGACTACGCGAGAAAAATCAAAATCAAATTTTGTTAGGAACAATTGAAAATCCTTTTCGGGTCTTGAGCGTTGGGCGGATAGAATGGAAAAAAGGATATGAATTTTCTTTACAGGCTGTAAAACAGCTAATCGAACAAGGAATTCACTGCCAATATCGAATCGTGGGCAGTGGAGATTTCATGGATGCAGTAGCTTTTACAATACATCAACTGGGTTTAGAAACTAATGTCGAGTTAATGGGTTCAATGACACCATTAGAAGTACACCAACAAATGCTATGGGGGCATGTTCTTTTGCATCTAGCCGTATCAGAAGGTTTCTGCAATGCCGTGCTGGAAGCCCAGGCGATGCAATTGCCAGTTGTATGCAGCGATGCAGACGGGCTTCGTGAAAATATTTCCGATGGCGAAAGTGGATTTGTGGTAAAACGGCGGGACCCAATAGGTGCTGCAGACAAACTGCATTTTCTGGTTAACAACCCAGCACTGAGAAAAAAAATGGGCCAAGCAGGAAGAGCAAGGGTTCTTAATTTCTTCCAAATCAACAATCAAATTTCTTCCTTTGAAAAATTTTATTTTCAGTTACTTGAAAAGGCGGATTAAGAGGTAACCCATGTTCTCACTGTTTGGTCAATTTGGCGGAGAAGGATGGAAGAATTTTGATATTTTACATCACTACCATTCTGACATATGGGAAGGTGCTTC
>CAZTMX010000081.1:0-11875 GCA_964614855.1 uncultured Anaerolineaceae bacterium
ATCGAGATTGTTTCCATTTTCCCACTCTTAATTGAAGCAGGTTTTCAGCTGGATGGGGATCAGGTGGTCACTTTTCATGACTCCTGCCCTGACCGCTACGATATCAAGAATCCCACAGCTGTACGAAAGCTGTTTGCCGGTTTTGAACAGAAGGAAATGGCCAGCCACGGTAAAAATACCATCTGCTGCGGTTCTGGCGGCATTGTGTCGATGATTGACCCCGACCTGTGCGCAGAGCGCGCCCAAATCCGCATGGCTGAGTTTACAGACACCGGTGCGGATGTGTGTATCACAAGCTGTATGGCCTGTGCACACCGATTGGGCAGAGCCAGTGAACCTGGAAAGGTGCGGCACTGCCTGGAGTATATTTTTAACATACCAGTCGACTATGAACAGGTGGAGAAAAACACATACGCCATGTGGCAGGGCGAAGCCGGTCAGCTAAATCTAACACGGCTTCTGCAGGCAGGTGATTCTCATGTCGAATAAGAATGTCCTGGAGCGCCATCCAGTCAAGAACCCTGTAATTAACCACACTGAAAGTCTGTGCCCGATATGCTTAAAGACGATCGAAGCGCAGGTGGTGGAGCAAGATGGGCGGGTCTATTTAAAGAAAGTATGTCCAGATCACGGACCCTCTTCTGCTTATATTTGGCCGGATGCTGATCATTACCGCTGGATGAGCTCCATCCGTTTCCCATTCAAACAGCCAGTAACCAAGCTGCCGCCCGCCCTGGGTTGCCCGTCCGATTGCGGCTTGTGTTCGATACATCTGCGCCCCCCCACCCTGGTGGAGTTGGAAATCACCCAGCGTTGTAATTTGCGCTGCCCGGTGTGTTTTGTATCTGCTGGCGAAGCCCCACCCGATCCTTCTTTACAGACCCTGGAAGCGATGTTTCAGGCGGTGAAAGAGCAATCCGGTACGCAGGTCAGCATCCAGTTAACCGGCGGCGAGCCAACCGTGCGAGAAGACCTGGCGCAAGTAATCCGCCTGGGGAGAAAAATTGGCTTTGAGGCTATTGAGGTCAATACCAATGGCTTAATGGTGAGTCGCAAAACTGGTTATATCGAACAATTAGTGGCTGCCGGGATCAGCGGGATTTACCTGCAATTTGATGGTCTGACACCCCAGGTGTACGAGCAAATCCGAGGAAAAGATCTGCTGCAGGATAAGCTGCAGGCGATTAAGAACTGCCGTGCTGCCGGGACCCAGGTCGTGCTGGCGATGACAGTTATTTGGGGGATCAACCACGACCAGATAGGCGATGTACTGGATTTTGCCCTGCAAAACCAGGATGTAGTTGCCGGGCTGGCACTCCAACCCGCCTTTACCTCAGGTCGTTTTGATGTGACTTCAGAGCGGCATTTGAATATGGGGGATGTCATCTTTATGCTGGCGGAACAAAGCCGGGGGATGATCCAACCTTACGACCTGTGGCCGCTGGCTTGTTCCCACCCTCTTTGTTCCAGCGCCACGTATTTGGTCAAAGACCAGGGCGCATACAAGCCGTTTACCCGTATGATATCTCTGGATGACTATCGCCGCTCTTTCAATACCACCAGCCCGCAGGGTTCTATTTTTGCCGATATAGCCGTTCGGAATTTCCCTGATATTGACCCGGGTTTATCTGTGGTGGTGATGAATTATATGGATTGCATGAATGTGGACCTGGCGCGCCTGAAAGAATGCAGCATGACCGTTACCATGCAGGACGGTCGCCTGATACCTTTCTGTGCCTACCAGATGACCAACCTGTACGGCAAGCGTTTTTATCCGGTTTGGGGGATCGAAGAAAAGAAACAGGCGGTGGGCGTAGGTCATGTCTGGCGTTGAGCGGAGACAGGCAAACTGCCGGTTTTGCGGCTATTTGTGCGGGTTGATCGCTACCGTTATCGATGGGCGTGTGGTGGATGTTGAACCGGACCCCAGCCGTTATCCCTACGATGCCAGCATCCAGCGCGGTTGTTTGCGCTGGAAAGCCAACCTGGAGTTCCTGGACCATCCACTCAGGGTGAATTTCCCCCTGAAACGTGTGGGAGAACGCGGCAGCGGGGAGTGGCAGCGTGTAACCTGGGAAGCAGCCCTTGAGGATATTGCCGCACGCCTGCAGGGTCTTAAGGACCGCTTTGGGGCAGAAACCCTGGCAACCAGCATCGGCGGGCCGCATGCCACCTATTGGCCTCTGCACCGTTTTATGAACCTGTTTGGCAGCCCTAATAATATGGGCATTGGTCCAATTTGCTGGAACCCGGGGATCTGGGTCAACACCCTGAGTTACGGGTGGCCGGTTGAAAATGAGCTGGATATTGAAAAAACATCCTGCGCCATGTTATGGGGAACAAACCTGGCTGAATCGGACAACTCCCTTTTCTGGCGTACACTGGTTCAATTCAGGCGTGAAGGAAAACCCATCATCGTGGTGGACCCCAGGCGAACCAGGACAGCAGCCCAGGCTGATATCTGGCTGCCGGTGCGCCCCGGCACTGATCCAGTGCTGGCTCTGGGTCTATTGCATATCATCCTGACGGAAAACCTCTACGATAGCTGGTTTGTGCAAACCTGGTGTCACGGCTTTGAGCGCCTGTGCGAGCATGTGACACCATATACGCCGGCAGTTGTCGAAAAAATTACTGGCGTTGAAGCGGAAAAGCTCCTGGCGGTTGCCCACTTGTATGCCTTGCACGCTCCAGCGACGCTGATCACCGGCAGAGGGATCGATCAATTGGGGCAGAATACCGTCCCCACACACCGCTTATTGGCCATCCTGCGGGCTGTCACCGGGAATGTGGATGTGCCGGGAGCCTCGCATTTGTGTGAGATGCCCGATTTTATCCCCGAAGTGGATCTTGAGCTAAACGAAGCGTTGGATGAGACCCAGGCCTCGAAGCATCTTAATCGTGACCACTTATTTTTGCACTCATATCCGGGGTATGAACGGATTGAGGAATACACTAAACTGGCAGGCAGACGCCTGCCCAAACGCTATCTCACCTCGGTCCACCCGGATTTACTCTGGAACGCTGTCCTGACCGGCGAGCCGTATCCGCTGCGGGCGATGATCGTCATGGGCAGCAACCCGCTGCTCACCCAGGCAGGCACACAGCGTATCTACCAGGCATTGAAGAGCCTGGATTTACTGGTGGCTTTGGAATATTTCAAGACACCCACCGCCATGTTGGCGGATTACATTCTGCCCATTGCCGGCGGGTTGGAGCGCCCGCTGTTTCAGACCCACGCCGGTACAGCAAACATTGCCTACGGCGGCGACCAGGCTATGGAGCCATATTATGAGCGCCAGACGGATTTTTATTTTTGGAAAGAACTTGGTAAGCGGATGGGACAGGGAGCATACTGGCCTTGGGAAACGTTCCAGCAGAGCCTGGAAGAAATCCTGGCCAAAGCCGGGGTGAGCTGGCAGGAGTATGGTGAGAGTGGGTTGTACTATGCTCCTGGATCTTATCAAAAGCATGAGCTGGTGAATAAAACTAGCGGGCAAAAGAATAGCTTTGCCACGCCCAGCCGGAAAGTAGAGCTGTATTCCGAAATCCTGGCTCAGGCTGGATATGATGGGCTGCCAGTTCCCGTGTCTTTGCCAGCTTTGAAACCGGGTCATTTATGGTTGATCAGCGGCGCCCGTAAGCAGCCCTACTATGCATCTTCATACCGCCAACTTAAGACCCTGCGGGATGCCCATCCCGAACCCCTGGCGGAAATGGATCCGGTGACTGCAGAACGGCTGGGCTTAAAAGATGGGGATAAGTTGTGTGTTGAAACTGAAAATGGGCGGGCGCGTTTTGTCCTCAAAACTTCGCAGATGCGGGAAGATGTCATCAGTGTGGAGTACGGCTGGTGGTTTCCCGAAATGCCTGCCTGTGAACCCGAATTGGGGGGACTGTGGCTTTCTAATGCCAACTTGTTAACAAATGTTGATATCAAAACCTCGGACCCGTTGATCGGAACCTGGGTTTACAATGGATTACAATGCAGGGTGACCCCTGTAGAAACGGGAGAGATGTAGTTGATGAGTGGGAAGAAGCATGCGATTTTATTGTTTACCAAGGCGCCGTCGCCTGGCGTTACAAAAACACGCCTGACTGAAGCGCGCGGGGGCATCCTTACCCCTGTCGAATCGGCAGAATTCTACCAGGCCACGCTGTTGGATGTGACTGAGATGTGCTTTCAGGCGCTGGCGGAGCTAAACCAACAAGCTGAGGCTGAGGCGAATGGCCCCGAAAGGGATCGTTATGACCTGGTCGTTAGCTGCTCACCGGAAGCTGACGTGCAGCGCTTGCAGGCTTTATTCGACAGCCACGGTCCGTGGCCGGCTGAGATAACCTATATTGTCGATCGCGGCAAGAACTTTGATGAGCATTTTGACGATGCTTTTCAACAACTCTTTGACCGCGGTTACCACGCTGTGGTCTCGGTTGGCGGTGATTTACCAACCATGCCGGTCAATCACCTGGTGCAGGCTTTTCAATGGCTGGATTACTTCGATTCCTTTTCGGATCGGGGCGGTTTTGTCCAGGCGCCGTGCCAGGAATGCGGCGTCTCGCTGGTCGGCTACACAGCCGGCACCCCCATGGACTCAGTTGGTGTTTTCTATAATCTCCACGGCGTCCCCGCTTTGGATGCGTATGTGTTGAAAGCTGAAGAAAAAGGCGTTCCCTTTGCCAGCCTGTCACCGGTAGCCGATGTGGACACCGTTGGCGATCTGGCACACTCTATCTCCTTGCTCAAGGCGCTGGCATACTCCGTCCAATTCCAACCCGGCACGCACTTGGCCCGCCGGACATTGGATTGGATTCACAAAACCGGTATTGTCATCAGTACACCACCTAACCCGGAACACGATCCGCGGGAGAATATCGATGCCTGAAATTGAGCTGGATATCGAACGCTGCACCGGCTGTGGTTTGTGTGAGGCTTTTTGCCCGGTCAATGTATTCGAGATGGGTGATCAGAACGGCCGCTGGCTGCCGGTTGCTGTACGCCCGCAGGATTGCTGGGGGTGCGATACCTGTGTGGGGCAGTGCCCAACAGGCGCGCTGCGCGTGGTTGAAACGGATGAATATCTTGATGAGGCTGCGGCTTACGGCGGGACAGGTCTCTTGGAGCGAGCTGCCCCACTGAACCAAGAACAACAAGCCCTCTATCGCTCGTGGTCTGAAGTCTTGATGAGGGTTTTGCGTTTGCGCTGGAGCCCGGTAGCGATTAATTTAATCCCGCGCGGCGCGCCGATGCCGGCTGCGCCGATGCCGCGCGAGAAACTGCGTTACTGCCAATCGCTGATGGCTGCCCGGCGCGGTAAAACTTTGCTGATGCCCGCGCGCTGCCATGCCTGCCCGGACGGTACGCATATCCTGGGCCTAACCGAGATCCCAGCCAAACTGGCCAGCGGTGAGTTGTACATACGCTTTGGCAAGCTGGCAACTATCGAAGCAGCCAGGGAGATGGTGGCGGAACGCCCTAAGTTGCCTGAACGCTCGATGCAAGCTACCATGGTTGCACCCCTGGCCGAAGCTTTGCTGCCTCCAGATGTGATTGCAGTCATCGCCCAACCCGAACAGATGATGTGGTTGTGCATGGCAGCATCCTACTATACAGGCAGGCGCTTTGACTTCAAGGTCAGCGGCTACAATGCCCAATGCGTCGAAACCACCCTCTTCCCCTACACCAGCGGAAAGATCAATATCTCTTTTGGTTGTTACGGCTGCCGCGCCAGTTCTGATATTGGTGATGACCTGATGTTTATGGGTATCCCAGCCCAAGAGATGCCCGGGCTGATTGAGGGACTGGAAGCCCTGGGGAAGAAAGCTATCCCCGATTCGCGGGCGAAGATTTACCTGCCTCCGCTGACATGATTGTGGGAATTGCTTATAAATGCCTGGGAACAGTGAGCCGATGAAGATCATCCACGGCAGAGAGATTTCAGCCTTGCTCAACCCGCGCCCGGCGGTTTTGTTGACATGCTGCGATGAACAGGGCAAACCCAATATCCTCACCATCGCCTGGCTAACCCCGCTTTCCCATGACCCGCCTTTGCTGGGTGTCAGCATCGCACCCAGCCGTTACTCTCATTCCTTGATTGATCAAACCGGAGAGTTTGTGGTGAATGTGGTATCGCGCCAATTTGAACAGGCAGTGATTTTATGCGGCGCAGAAAGCGGTGTACAGGTAGATAAATTTCAGGCTGCCGGGTTGACAGCCCTGCCGGCGCATCATGTCCGCCCACCGCTGATCGGTGGAGCGCTGGCACACATGGAATGTCGCGTTGTGAACCAACTGCACACCGGTGATCATACCTTTTTTGTTGGACAGGTGCTGCATGCACAAGCGTTGGGGGATTGTTTTGACGAAGGCTGGTTGGAGCAAAAAGGGGATGTGCTCTTATGCCTGCAGCGCGGCGAATTTGGCACTTGGTTCAGGGATTGAAACTTCCACATACAGGACATCAAGATGATAGATCTTCAATTTCGTAAAGGGAATGAACAAGACCGCCAGGCTTTGTCCCAATTGCTGCAAGATAACCAGATGGAACCGGATGTGGATCCTGTGGAATTTACATTGGCAATCAGCGCAGGCCGACTGGCGGGTGCCACCCGGCTGGAAATCGAAGAAGGTTTGTTTTATCTGCGCCCCGTGGTGGTCGCCAGTGAATTCCAGGGAAAGGGAGTTGGGCGTGCCCTGGTAAACGAGCTGGCCAAGGATTGCCCGGTGCTGCATGTGGCGGCGCGCGGGTCGGCGGTGGAATTTTACCGGCGGCTTGGTTTTGAGCCGATCGATTGGGAGCAGGTGCCCCTGCTTTATCGAGATGAGTGCGGGCTTTGCCCGGACAAACCCGAATGCTGCCCTGTGCCGATGCGCCTGACAAATTATCGGGCGGAAGATGAGCAGCCAGATGCCATCCCTGTGATTACAGTCATCGGCAGATCGGGTTCCGGAAAAACTACTTTGCTGGAAAAAGTGATCTGCGAGTTGGCCGGGCGCGGTTACCGGCTGGCGGCGGTCAAGCATCATTCGCATTCAAATTTTGATGTCGACGTGCCGGGGAAAGACAGCTGGCGGTTTTTTCAGGCGGGCAGCCAGCATGTGGTGATCTCTGCGCCAGAAAAGCTCGCCTCCTACCGTAAACTGCAGCAAGAGGTCAGCCTGGATGAGATCATCCAGGGGATTCATGGGGTAGACCTTATCCTGGTTGAAGGGTACAAAAAAGCAAACAAACCCACAATCGAAGTCATCCGTTCAGCCGTCAGCAGCGAACTGATCGGTGACCCGCAGCGGACGATCGCCATCGTATCCGACATCCAGCGAGAGACAGCGCTCCCCTTTTATTACCTGGATGACTATATGGGTGTGGCGGACTTTATTGAAAAAAGCTTTCTGCAGAAGAGACTGTAAACGTAAACCCGTTTTAGCGGCGTCTTAACCAGCGCAAGAGAACCAGCAGAATAATCGCACCCACCAGGGCGGTGACGATTTCATTGACTATCCCGGTTCCAATCTGGATGCCCAGGGCGCCGAAAAGCCAGCCGCCTACAAATGCACCCAAGATGCCTACGATAATTGCGCCGAGCAGGCCGACTTTAATACCCTTCACCAGGATATCTGCGATGACCCCGGCGATCCCACCGACAATGATCCAGATAATCAATTGTTCGAGTGACATGATTTCTCCTTTGATGATTTTCTGCAGGCTGGAAATCTCAGAGCCTGTTTTCGTATACACATCGCTCGTATAGCGAATGCTTGCCGTTTATATTATAAACGGAAATAACCGATCATGTATTTAGCGATATATTTTACATCTTTGCGCTATCGCCCGATGTTTCTCCCATTTGAAAAGACACTGTAACCGTGCTGCCTGTTCCTTCGACACTTTGAATGGACAAACTACCTCCCTGTCCTTCAACCAGACTTTTGGCGATAGACAGGCCCAGGCCAAAGCCAGGAGATGCGGTATCCTCGGCGCGGTAAAAACGCTCAAATACATGCGCCAGTTGGTCTGCCGGAATACCTTGGCCGTGATCCTTAATAACGACCAGGATGTTATCGGTTTTCTGCT
The DNA here is from genome assembly GCA_964614855.1 of uncultured Anaerolineaceae bacterium. Lineage (GTDB taxonomy): Bacteria > Chloroflexota > Anaerolineae > Anaerolineales > UBA4823 > CAWJHE01. The sequence goes on from CAZTMX010000081.1 coordinate 8,067, forward strand.
GCACGTGAACTTCCACTTTGCCTGAAGAGTGTTTTAGCGCATTGTCCAATAAAATTAAAAGCACCTGTTTCAATGCATCCCGGTCACCCTGGATGATGCATGAAACCTTAGATACTGTGAGAATCTCACGTTCTGGGGCAAGCAGCTTTGCCTGGCGAACAGCTTCATCGATGACCGGTAGCAACTCGACCGCATCATGTGCCAGGTTGCGTTTGGCGTCCGCGCGCGCCAGTACCAGCAACTCATTCACAAGCCGGATCAAGCGGTCGCTCTCATCCACAAGATCATTCAGAATTTCTGCCTGGTCTTCAGCTGGTACAGGCGGTGTGTGGCGAAGTAACGACAGGTTGCCGCGCAGGGTGGTGAGCGGTGTTCGCAGCTCATGGGATACATCAGCTACGAAATTACGCTGCATCTCCAGCGCATGAGCGGTGCGTTGGTAGGCAGCCTCTAAACTGCTCAACATGGCGTTGAAGGTGGTTGCCAGCTGCCCCACCTCGTCCGGAGGACCTGAATAGTCCACGCGCCGGGTGAAATCCCGCTCTTTGCCAATCTGCCCCGCCGTCTGGGTAATCCGTTGGATGGGGTGCAATGTAATCCCTGAGAGCATCCATCCGATGACAAGGGCGACAAACAGGGTGACCAGACTGGCGATAACCAGGGTGGTTGCCAGCGCCTGCAGCGACTGGTTGCGCTCGGTGAGCGGGCGGGCAATCTGAAGGATATAGGAAATATCTGAATTCTGGATGAGCGGGCGGCTGAAAATCAACATCTCCCTTTCATCCACAATACTGGTTTCCCACCAGTTCTGCTGATCTTGCAAAGCAGATAACCCCGCATCACTCAGGGGTAACGCCTCATCGTTGCGGCCGAAGGGGCTGGCGACCAGGTTGCCGTCTGTGTCTAACACCCGAACGATTTCTCTTTCCGGGATCTTTTGAAGCTCACTATCCCCCGAAAAAGCTTCGAAGGAGACAGGTGGCGGCTGGTCGGGTGGCGGCTGGTTGCTATCTTGTGGTGGTTTCTTATCGAGGCGCGCCAGGCTGCCCCCCACTACTTCGCTGCTGCGCACCAGTTCAGCTTTCAAGGCGTCCAGGGTTGTGTTTGCCTGGATGGTGTACAACGCAGCGCCAAAGACCGCCAGGGTAAGCCCAAGGATCATGCTGTAAATAAGAGTAAAACGCAGACGGATAGACATTATTCTTCTCGCAGTACATAGCCCACACCGCGCACTGTCTGGATCAGGCGCGGTTTGCCGCCGGCTTCCAGCTTCTTACGCAAGTAGCCGATATAGATTTCCAGGACGTTGTCATCGCCTCCGAAATCGTAACCCCATACATCGTTGAGAATTTGTGCTCGCTCCAGCACCCGGCGCGGGTGCCGTAAGAGCAGGTGGAGCAGTTTGAATTCGGTGACAGTCAGGGAAAGGGTCTGGTCGCCGCGGCGCGCCTCTCGAGTAAGAGGATCGAGTGTAACATCGCTGTAAGATGCAATCTGTGTTTCTGGTTTTGGCTCGGTGCGCCGCAGCAGGGCGTGCACACGCGCCACTAACTCGGCTGGTGCAAAGGGTTTCACCAGGTAATCGTCGGCGCCGCTTTCCAGCCCTTGGACGCGATTTTCCACCGCATCCCGGGCGGTAAGCATTAAGACTGGTATGCGGTTCTCTTCGCTGCGCAGGTGCTGAACAAGAGTCAAACCGTCCATCTTCGGCATCATCCAATCGACGATTAAAAGATCGGGATTTTTGGCATCAATAAGCGCCAGCGCTTCCACACCGTTGCTGGCAGTTATTGCGTGCAGGTTTTCATAAACCAGCGTTCGCTGAAGCATCTTGAGTAGTTTCAAATCATCATCGACCACGAGGACTGTATACATAAACCTTCTCCCTTTGCCATCTTACCATAAACCCTACTATAGACGAAAAAGCTGTGAACAAGCTGTGAAACCGGGGTCTCTTCGATGACCTTCACAGCGATCTCACAGCCTTTTCTTGGCTCGATCACAGGTTGGCTTTTTAGAATGGGTCTGTTACTCGAAGATACCAGATCAATTTTGAAAGGATGACGTATATGGAAATTTTTGAATTTCAAGAGCTGAGCAGCGAATTCGCGCTGCTGGATGTGGCGCTGGTGATGCTGTTGAGTTTTCTTCTGACCAGTTTTATCGGATGGATTTACAAGATCACACACCGAGGCGCCTCGTACACGCAAAGTTTTGTCTTCTCACTTGTGTTAAACGGTATGGTGGTCGCCCTGGTGATGATGATTATCGGATCGAATATTGCCCGGGCTTTTTCTCTGGTGGGTGCCCTATCCATCATCCGTTACCGCAACGCGGTCAAAGAGACACGTGATGTTGGCTTTATCTTCCTTACCATGGCGATTGGTATGGCTGTGGGTACCCGCTTCTATTTGCTGGCTATTGCCGCGGCTGTTGTGATCAGCCTGGTGATTTTATTAATGACCCGCTTTAACTGGTACACCCGAGAAATGGCCACCCAGATTTTACGTGTGCAGATGCCAGATGGGCTGCAATTTGACTCGCTGTTGGATAATATCTTCTTAAAGTACACCCATGTGTCCGAATTGATCAGCGCTGACAGCCTGAATTCCGGCACGATGACCGAGCTCACCTACAGTATCGGGTTAAAGAGACCCAACCAGGTGCAGGATTTCTTGAATGAAATTAAGAAAGCCAATGGGAATAATAAAGTCAGCCTGATGGCAGGCTATAACAGCACGGATTTCTAAGGAAGGAGCTTCCAATGGATATGAGATTTCGCAGGTACTATCCGATTATCGTGGCCCTGGTTACGGTCTTCGCCTTTCTAAGCCTTGTTATTGGTGACCAGCCTGTTGTGGCATACACCTTTGGTTTTGTGCTTGGCTTATAAGGATTATTCTTCGCTGAAAATATTGATAAATAAAATGAGGACGCAGCAACCAAATTGAGTATAGGGTACTCAATAGGTTTGCTGCGTCTTTTTATACCAACTGGTAGAAAGAGAAACAGACTCTGTGATCTGTTTTTCTACGCCACGCGCTTGTTAATTTCAACGAGTAAAGCCTCAGCCTTATCCTTGGTCAGACCAAATTGAGCAGCCTGGGGCATTGCCAGTACCATATTGAGCGACATGGGCTTGGCCATCTCAATCAACGGGTTGGTGGAAAGACCAGGTACATATTGGTCCATGACTACCTTTGCTTGTGGATCCTTCAAGAGATCGCCTATTGTCGTGTCGAGTGTGTATGCCATTGTATTCTCCCTTCAAAAAGATAATTGGTTGATTGTCTATTGTTAACTACATGAAACTTATTCTATCACGAAGCGAGACGTATGTTACCGCCTTACGATTCGGTCTCGTTTGTTTCTTCAATTATTTTCACCTCTTCCGGCTCCGGCGCGCTGCCTTCCATGCGCCCTGCAGTGCCGTGGAATAGCTCCCAGCCCTGGCTGAACATCACCACCTGAGCGGTCAGCATCCACAGCAAAACCAGGGTGAGCGCAATCGCTCCGTAATTGATAATTGTGTTCTGGTTGGTCTGTAAACCGGTGAGGATCGATTTGACATTGTCCATGGAAGATTCGGATTGTCCGATCATGGTTTCATATTCACTGAGGCTGGCAGAGATCATTGAAACGCTGTCCGCCATGGTAACCAGGCTGGACTGGATGGTTTCCAGAGAGTCATCCGCTTTGTCGAGGTTTACTGCCATCTCGGAGAAGGTTTGCGGCAGGTCTTCAAATTGAACCGCGATATCTCCCAGCGATTTCGCCAGCGGAACTTCCGGGTCGTACGTGGATGTGGG
>CAZTMX010000082.1:0-11729 GCA_964614855.1 uncultured Anaerolineaceae bacterium
ATACCGCGAGTAGGCTCGTCAAAGATCACCAGTTTCGGATTGGCCAACAGCCATTTGCCAACAACGACTTTCTGTTGGTTACCGCCGCTCAAATTCTCGGCCGTCAGTTCGGGGGCAGCAGGCCTGATCTGGATATTCTCAATCATATTGCGTACGGCATTCTTCTCGTTTGAAAAATTCAGAACACCCATTTTCAGGAATTGGGTCAGGTTGGGTAGCGCCATATTAAAACGCATGGATTGGTTTAGCACCAGTCCATGCGCTTTTCGATCTTCTGGAATGAGCACCAATCCAGCCTCCGCCGCTTTTCCAGGATTGCGCGGTGCTGGCTGTCCCAGGTAAATGACTTCACCCGAGTCAATCTTTGCCAGGCCAACCATGGCACGGCAGACAGAGGTTCTCCCGCTGCCGCCAAGACCCGCCAGCCCTACCACCTCTCCCTTCCGCACCGAAAAATTGACATTGAAAACGTTTCCTTCAATGCACAATTCTTTGACATCCAGGATAACATCCCCAGGAACGTTATCGTGCGGGGGGTACATGTCTGTCATCTCACGACCAACCATCAGGGTAACCAGGTTTGTTTCATTCACTTCTGAAATCAATTTAGTAGCCATGGATTGGCCGTCTTTTAGCACTGTCACCCGGTCTGCAAGCTCAAAAATTTCGTTCAAGCGATGCGAGATATAAATAATACCGGTTCCTTCTTCTCGCAGACGGCGGATAACATCGTACAAGCGATCCAGGTCTCGGCTGGGAAGCACTGCAGAAGGCTCATCCATGATGAGAATCTTGGCATTTGAACCAAGCGCCTTGGCAATTTCAACAATCTGCTGCTCACCAACTGTTAGATTCTTCACAAGTTCATTGGGGTCGATATTGGTTGCCCCAAGGCGTTCTAACAATTGACGAGCGGTCTTGTATCTGGCTTTTGTATCAATCAATATCCCCCCACGACCCAGAGGTTGCGCAGAAAGAGAGATATTTTCTGAAACGGTCATGTCAGGAAGAATATTAAATTCCTGATACACCACACCGACACCCAATTTCCGCGATATCGAGGGCGTCAGGCTGTCGTAATCCTTGCCTCCCAAGTTAATTACGCCCTTGTCTGGGACATATGCACCCGTGATGATCTTGATCAGAGTGGATTTTCCAGCGCCGTTCTCGCCAACCAACGCGTGAACTTCACCTTCTCTCAGATCAAAAGATACACCAGATAGGGCATGAATCCCACCAAAGGTTTTTTCAATATTCTTGAGCAAAAGGATCGTTTTTTGGGATTGATTTGAGCCTTCTTGAGATACCATCACCCTCCACCTTCTTTCTTTCAAGAATTTCTTCAGGCCTTAATGACCTGGACGGCCTACCGGCCATTATTCAATTGGAGAATACTCTGAAACTCGAACAATGAAAACTGTGTGAATTTTACCGCGAAATTTGCCTGCCGGAGAAATCACCCGGCAGGCAAATATTACTTACTCAAAAAACTTACTTCCGGCCAAACCCACCGTCGATATAGGCTTGAATATCAACAGTTGCGGGCGGGATGAAGTCATCATTCAACTCGGGAACGAACCACTGTAGGAAGTTGGTGTGATCGTAAGGATCAGCGCCGTCCATCAGGGTGCGCAGGCTGATGAATCTCTTCACCGGTTTGCCCTGCAGGATATCGATTGCGGTCTGCAGGCAGTATTTGGACATGGATGGCGGATCTGGGGATCCAACAAACTGGTAGTTGTATTCCTGAGCCAGGCGCAGGAAACCATTGGGCACGTTGACCATGGCGAACTTGGGGGCTTCAACGCCGGCATCTTCGTAAGCCAGCGCAGCGCCGAGGGCCATTTCACCACCACCAGCCCAGATACCATCGATTTGCGGGTTCGCAGCCATCAAAGCTTCCATTTTCTGCTTTGCGGTGGCGATATTCCACTGGGCATATTCTTCAGCGATGATCTCAATTTCGGGATATTTTGCAAAGGCATCTTTCGCAGCAGCAACCCAGGTTTCGGTGGAATCTACACCAGCGATACCGTTGAAGATCACGATTTTACCCTTGCCACCCAGCAACTGAGCCAGGCCGTCACCAGATTTGTAGGCGACTTCGTAGAAGTCGATGTCTACACGGGTGGTGAAGTCTTCACCCTCGATACCATTGGCGCACAGCACAACCGGGATACCCGCATCAATCGCGCGACGGATCACGGTGGTGGTGGCAGCACGACCAACGGGCTCAACCACGATCGCATCCGGGGCTTGTTCGATAAAGGTCTCGATGTCGCTGATCTGCTGGTTTGCATCGTTGGTGATCGCGCGGATCAAATCACCTTCCAAAATGCCGGCAGCCAAAAGCTCTTTGCCGTAGGCATCGATGGTGACATTGTAGGTGTTACCCCAACCATTGCTGGCATCCTGCTGGGAGACTGCGATGGTATACGGTCCGTCTTTCTTGTACACAGAGGTATCCACATCTGTCTCAGCATCTGCAAGCAGGGCGCGGGAGTAATCTGAATCCAGGGCAGGATCGACTTCAGCGACTGCAGGAGCAGCAGGCATTTCCACAGCGGCTGCACCCATCATGCCGTCAGCATCGCGAGCATCCCAACCCGGAACCGGCCAGACAACTTCAGCAGCAGCCAGTTCATCAGGCCAGATGGCGATTTGCTGGCCGTTTTGCCACTGGGCCATGACGGTTGGGGCTTCGATCAAGCGGCCTTTCTCATCAAAGGTGGCAGACGGCCACATGAAGCTCCATTTGCCGCCCTCGAACTTGGTGGTGCGCAAAGTCTCAGCTACCACTTTTGGATCGGTCGAGCAGGCTTTCTCAAGTGCATCAGCCAGCAGCCAAGTGGAGGCATACGTGGTGTTATAGGTGCCGCCCAGTTCCTGACCAGTGTATTCCTGGAACTTGGCCATGAAAGCGGGGTCAACGGGCAGCTTGCTTACTGGGGCGAAGTCCTGGGTGACGATTACGCCGTCGGCGACATCTTTACCAGCTTCGTTCAGGAAGAAGGAAGTAGCAAAGCCAGAGCCGAGGGTGATGATACCCATCTTGGGATAGTAACCCTGCTCTTTGGCCTGTTTCAGCAGCTGAGGAGCCTGGTTATTGCCCAGCAAGAACCACACATCAGGATCTGCATTCTTGACGCGCAGAATGGTGTCGGTGAAGTCCTGGGCATCGCCTTCGTAGGTGAATGTTTCCAGGAGTTCAAGGCTGGTGAGGCTGATGGCATGTTTCCAAACCTCTTCTACTTCTGCACCAAAGGTGAAATTGGGGACGGTGATGACAGCGGTCTTGGCGCCTTTTTCTTCAGCCCACTTTGCGTTGTCAATACCCCAGTTCTGGAACAGGGAGACGGTCTGGAAGACGTATTTCAAACCGCGGTCTGTGATCACGCCGTCCAGGGCGTTCGGGACGATGTACGGCATTTCGTATTTTTCGGCAATTTCTGAAGCGGGGATGGTAGTACCGCTCAGAGCAGAACCGAAGACAGCCACAACACCTTCTTTGGTGATCAGGCGTTCCATCTCAGAGTTTCCGGCTTCTGCCTTACCCTGGGTGTCACCTTTTACCAACTCAAGCTTGGCGCCGTTCAAACAAGCAATACCGCCGGCTGCGTTGATTTCGTCAACAGCCAACTGGTGGGACTTTACGTATGGATCGCCAGCCCAACCAGCATCGGGGCCGGTCAAGGGATACAAGACACCCACTTTTACAACCTCGCCAGCTGCAGCGGGAGCTTCAGCTGCGGGAGCTTCGGCGGCGGGTGCTTCGGGTGCGGCAGGCTGCTCAGCGGCAGGTGCGGCACAGGCTGCCAGTAATAGAACCATTACCAGCATAAAGTTTAATACACGTAGCTTCATTTACTCCTCCTGAAAGTTAATGGTTACTCAAAATGTGATTTAATACGGGGTGTGGGGTGTGTATTTTCTGCAGAACTTCCTCCTTTCTTAAAAAGATCAGATCGACATCTGCAAGGCGCAGGGTTGTCCGCGTTTAAATGCAGAGATGAGAGACCTCTGCCCACCAACCGCAAGGTTGGCTAATCCCCTGACTAACTATATCACCAGAACAATTCATCGAAACCTTCGATTTTTCCCGGTGTTTTCATTGTTTAATTTATCACAAACACCATTAATAAAGCCTAAACAATATGTTAGAGAAGCATAAAGAAATTCAGAGTAAAAAACCAGTATTATGGTAAAAATTTACCCATTGGGGTTGCTATCCGGATTAAACCGGTACCCCACACCGGGTACCGTCTGAATAAAATTGGGTCTTACGGGGTTGTCTTCAATCTTCTTTCTTAATTGAGACACGAATACGCGCAAATATTCTCGCTCATCCCCATAGACATCCCCCCACACTGCTTTTAGCAACTCCCGGTGGCTGACCACCTTGCCCATCCGGTCAGCAAGAAAATTTAAGATATCAAATTCTGTGGGCGTAAGGTGGACTTCTTTCCCTTTCAATATCACTTGCCTTGCATCTACATTAATCAGCAATTCGCCTGCCACGGTTAACTGCTCGTGCGCTTTAGGGCCAGTTTGATAGCCTTTCCAGCGTCTTAATGCCACCCGCACCCGAGCCAGAAATTCTTCCATCCCAAAAGGCATCACCACATAATCATCCGCACCCAGGTCCAGGGCGCGAATTTTCGTCGCCTCCTCACCCAGGGCTGATAAAACAATGACTGGCGCCTGGCTGACTTTTCGGATTTGGGCGCAGATGGCCAGCCCATCCACCCGAAGGGCGTTAAAATCTGGATTGAGAATAAATAAATCCACCTCGGTTTTGGAAGCTTGCTCATAGGCTTCTGTATCATCCAACGCCAGGGAAACCTCGTAACCACGGCTGACCAGGTTACGTCTTAAAGTCCTCAGGATATTGGGTTCATCGCCAATGAGCAAGATTTTGGTTGGATTCATATTATTCGGACCGGTATGAACAGCATCTTTCGCATACTCTTATTGCAGTTCCAATCCCATGACCTGGTTATATCACCTGCGAAACCGGTATGCTGAAAGCTAACCGGGTTGGCTCTTCATTTGTAGAAAATGGCAGTAATTTCAAACCTTGCAAACTCAACAGGTTACAAATCACTTTCATGCGCAAATTATCAGCAGGATCGAGGGGAAGTTCTGATGGTCCACCGCATTCCGGATGATCCATACTTGTATACACATATTTTACCATTTGACTGTTCAAGCCAGAAAATTCAACAACCCAGGAATTAGCCTCCTCCCAGGCGCGCAACCCGATATTCTCCCGACCTGTATCACTCATCACCAACTGAATAATTAAGGTGAGCGTGATGGAAAGATATTCAAAATCCACCTGCACAGGTTTTCCATCTACAGGAATATCAAGATCTATAACGAAGTCAGGAAATTGTCTGCAGAAATCGCTATCCACTTTGTAAAGGATTTCTTGCAAAGAATGGGGCTCAGGTTTTACTTCTAATCTTTCTGCCTGCATCCGGAAAGCCAGTGACAATAAGGATTCAATGCTCGAAGCCTGATCTGCGCTAGTTTCGATTGTCCTTAGGAATTCATGCTGGTTGGTGATATCCCAGAAGATATCATAGCTCAAGAGACTGGACACAGCAGCCTTAATAGATGTCGAGGAGGCTTGTAACCTGCGCACGATATCAATCAACAAGTTCCAGGTATTCTGGTTTGTGGTTTTTAATGCTTCAATTTCTTGTCGTAAGGCAAGATTTTCATTGACAAGATCATTATTCACATCCGCCATAAGCTGTCTCCAGGCTATCCTTCAATATTTCACCGCTGGTCAGGCAGGTATTATCTATGCACAAGAGGATCGAAGGAGCCAAACCAAAGCCCATTCTGGTCTGCCAGGGCATCTGGCAATTTTCTCATGGTTGTCACAACGACTTGTTTCCCGCCGTTGTGCAGAAAATCTGAAGATGCCTGCAGCTTGCTTTGTACAGAGCGCGAGTGGATACTCGCCAGGCGCTGTTCGATAAATTCGTCAAGCTGTTCCATGGACATGTGCACCGAGCCCTCAGCGCTCAAACCGGAAAGCAGGAATTTATCATTTCGCTCCACCACCATGAGCAGCGTCTTAGCCCCCAGTTGCAGCGCCATCTTACAGGCAATCTGTTCGGTCTCGACCACCACTTCCAAACCTTCGAGCTCACCTTTTGCGTTGCGCGCTACAGGGATGCCCCCACCCCCTCCAGCGATCACGATGTGCCCGGTCTCGACCAGATTTTTTATACCAGCAAATTCTATGATCTCTTTGGCTGGCAAACAGGGAACCGCTCGCCGGTAGCCACGGCCCGGTTCTTCAGCAATCATCCAGCCGCGTGTCTGGCGGTATTGCTCAGCCTTTTCTCGATCAAACCAGGGACCAATCGAACGCATCGCCGTATCCGAGTTGACAGCGTGTTTATCTACCAGGGTCTGGGTCATCAGGCTGACCACCATGCGCTGATTGTTTTCCAAGTTTAGCGCATTCATAAATGCTTGCGAAAGCATATACCCTGTTGCGCCCTGGGTATCGGCTGCACACACATCCAATGGGATACTGTGTAAAACATGGCTGGCCAGTTCTGAGCGAAAAAGCACAAAACCCACCTGAGGCTTATTTCCATGCAGCACAGCAATTTTTCGTTCGCTGATTAACAGTGGTTTTAGCCCCTCCGCCAAAATTCTTGCATTTTCGCGCTGGTCAGCGATCTTCGAACCCGCGCCATTGGCCAAAACCTCACCATTGATGAGCACAACAATCGTGTCTTCCATGTGAACTCCTCGTGCAGGTTTTTATTCTGCTTAATATTTTACTGGCAATATTAGTTTAGCGTTAATTTTATAATAGTGAAGAAAGAAACTATAAAGATTCTATAAAGAAAACGTAAAGTAAGGTGCGGATATTTGTCCCTCAAGTGTGTATAATGTAGCTACTCCACCGTTGAAAGGAGAAGCATATGATTATCGATTCCCACACGCATGTGGATCTTGTTGAAGCCTGGGGCTGGATGGACCCACCTGAAACCATCATCAGCTTGATGCAGGAAGCCGAGATACAGAAATCCATCGTGATGACTTACCGCGATGCACTCGCTCCGGATGATCCTGCCACGTTGTATATTCACCAAGCATTACAAAAATATCCCGATCAACTGATCGGCTATGTGCGCATCAACCCCAACTCCCCAGGCGCGATTGAAGCGCTCGACCAGGCCATCTGCGACCTGGGTTTTATGGGGCTCAAACTTCATCCGGTCAGTTATGTCAGCTTTCCTTACACACAGGCGACGGTGACCCTGATGAAACGAGCGGCACGCTACCATGCGCCGGTGCTTTTTCACACCGGCGATGAGTCGCTGGCGCTACCCGAACAGGTGGTTGAGGCAGCAGCTTTATGCCCAGAAGCGCTGGTGATCCTGGCGCACCTGGGTGGTTACTTTCACTGCCAGGCTGCGCTCGATGCAGGCAAAGAATACCCCACCGTGTATATTGACACCTCTGCCATGCCTTATCCCTGGATGGTGCGCCAGGCGGTGGATGTTTTGGGCGTGGAACGGGTGTTATATGCCAGCGACGGCCCAGGATGCTTGCCCAAGCTTGAAGTGGAAAAGGTGCGCATGGCTGGCCTTTCGCCGCAAGAGCAGGAAATGGTTTTTCACGGCAATATCGAGCGCATCTTACAAGGAGTGAGCCATGTGCTTTGATTTTCGTTCTTATCTAGGGGATAGTTTTGATGGACGCTCCCAAACAGTGGATGCCTTGCTGACCGCTATGGATGCATATGCGGTGAGCCAAACCCTGGTGATGCCCTTCAAACCGCAGCAATATATGCTGGATCCGGTAAATAACTGGCTGGGCAACCTTGTGCGGCAGCACAATGACCGTCTGGTTGGTGCTGCTCGCATCGATCCCTGGCAACCAGATGCATTGGAACATTTGACCCGGGCTGTGGAAATCTACGGCTTGAAGGCTTTGTATCTTGACCCGTGGGAAGAATCTTTTCGCATCGACATGCCTCAACTCGACCCGCTTGTAAACTATGCGCAATCTCACCGTCTACCCGTGATCATCGCAGCCGGGTTTCCCTGGCGCTCAGAAGCGCTCCAGGCGCTCAAGCTGGTCTTGCGCTGGCCGCAGGTGGATTTTGTTCTAACCAACGGCGGACAGATTAACATCAGCGGTCTGGGGCAGGCAGATGTCACCCTGGCGCTCAGCAAAGCCAGCAACCTGTACATCGAAACCGCCGGTGTGTACCGCCAGGATTTTCTGGAAGAAACGATCGCGGCTTTTGGCGCAGAGCGTGTTCTCTTTGGCAGCGGCGCCCCCAATTTTGACCTGGCTTATGAGAAGAAACGGATTGAATTACTAAAAATCAGCCCGGCTGAATTTGAGCTGGTGCAAAACGGTAACGCGTTGCGACTGATTCAAATTGCGTAAAGTTGTAAGCACGCATAATGTGCGGTTGTCCAATGCCTTACTCGGTTTGTGTCAGGTTGTGGATCCAACGACGAGAGAGATAGCGGCGCAGACCCAGGGTAATTTTTACGATTTCTTCGCTCATCACAAACAAATAGACCAGGTGCACCGGTAGGTGAAATACAAACGCAGCAAGAAGTGCCATGGGGACGCCCAGGATCCATATGATAATCCCATCCAAGAATAGCCCAAACCGGGTATCCCCACCGCTGCGAAACACCCCCAGGATCATGATCATGTTACTGGCACGAATCCACAAGAAGAGAGAGATGATGCGCAAGACTTTCGCCGCACCGTCCACCACTTCTGGGGAGACTTTGTACAAGGATAGGATCAGAGGGGAAATAATCAACACAACCAATCCCATGCCAACTGCCAGCAGCGCCCCCAATACTAGCGAGCGCCCAGCATAACGAAATGCCTGTTTTTCATCCCCTGCGCCGATCCAATTGCCAACCAACACGGCTGTGGAATGTGCAATGCCCGAGAATAGAACCAGCGCCAATTGATCCACCGTCAGGGCGATATTGACAGCCGCCAGGGATTGCGTGCCGATGCGGGCGTAAATTACATTGTAGGTAGTAATCCCCAGCGACCACAGGATTTCGTTTGCCGCCACCGGCAGGACAGGGTTCAATATCCTTTTTACAAAAGGGAAATTGAGATCGAACAACTCGGAAAGCTTTGCCGCCAACGGGGTTTTTAGACGGTAGGTCAGAAATAGAATCGCTGTGCATTCAACAACCCTTGAAATAACGATGGCTGTCGCTGCGCCTTTTACGCCTAAAGCCGGTAAGCCGAAAACACCAAAAATCAAACTGTAACTCAATACGGTGTTCAGGCTTAATGCAAACACGCTGACTGCCAGGGGCAGCCGCACCTGGCCCACCGTTCTCAAGATCAACGAGAAGCTAAAACCAATCGCAAAGAAAGGAAATGACCAGCCGAAAAGGCGCAAGTAGTCGCTGCTTACCCGCACCACTTCAGGATCTTTGGAGTAAAAACCTATCAGCGTTTGCGGAAAGAATTGCGATGCGATAAAGAATAATGCGCTTAATAACGAGCTAGATACCAACGCCAGGCCTAACACCCGGCGAATATTCACCACATCCCCTTTTCCCCAAAATTGGGCTGTGAAAATCGCCATCCCGGTATTTGCGCCAAACAAGAATAATTGAAAAAGAAAGAATATTTGGTTTGCCAGGGCAACCGAAGCCACAGCCGTATCACCCAATTGCCCGATCATCACCTGCCCAATCATATTGAGCGACGATGTGAAGAATTGCTGCAGCATGATGGGCAACCCAATATGCAATAGGCGGCGGTAATATTCGCGATCGCGAAAGAACGCCGTCCACCGCTGAATATTGGGGAAACTAGCAAAAGAATTCAACCAGGGACTCCATTCATGGAAGCACCTGCCCTGCCTGTTGATCAGGCAGATGGGTACCAGGTGGAAAATAGTTAAAAGCTACTAATAGTACTTGAAACGAGCCTTATTGGCAATAGAACAAATATCCTCCGGTTGAAATCGAGATAAACATATTGACGGATCCTTGTTGCAGTGATAAACTGTCCGGCATTATGTTCGCACAGAAGACTTTTGAGGCTCGCTCCCGTCGTACCCGCCAACCATTTTCCTGGAATGGATGGCTGGCTGTGCGCGCCTGAGGTCAAACTCAATCTCCCTGCGTAACAATAAAGTAGAAATCAGCCCTCCTATCCAGGAGGGCTTTTTTTATTCCTGCATTCAATCAGATTCTGGAGGTTATGATGGCAAAGCAAGCTGTAAATAAGATCGTTCTGGCTTATTCGGGCGGGTTGGACACTTCTGTGATTGTCCCCTGGCTCAAAGAGAATTACAACGCTGAAGTAGTTTGTTTTACCGCAGATGTCGGTCAGGGGGATGAGTTGGAAGGATTGGAACAAAAAGCGCTCGCCAGCGGCGCAAACCAGTTTGTCCTGCATGATATGCGCGAAGAATTCGCAGAAGAATATCTCTTCAAGATGTTGCGCAGCGGCGCAATTTATGAGCGCAAATACCTGTTGGGGACATCCATCGCACGACCGCTTATCGCCAAGCACATGGTCGAGGTGGCGCACGAAGTCGGGGCAGATGCCATCGCCCACGGCGCTACCGGTAAAGGCAACGACCAGGTGCGCTTCGAGCTAACCGTCATGGCGCTCGATCCACGCTTAAAAGTGATTGCCCCGTGGCGGGAATGGGATATCCGCTCGCGCGAAGACGCCATCGAATACGCCGCAGCCCATCATGTGCCCATAAGCCAATCCCTCAAATCAATCTACAGCCGGGATAGCAACCTGTGGCATCTCTCGCACGAAGGGGGTCTGCTGGAAGACCCGTGGAACGAACCGGATGAGAGCATGTTCCAGTTATCGGTCTCGCCTGAAAAAGCGCCTGACCAGCCAGCACTGGTGGAAATCCAATTTGAAACCGGTGTCCCGGTTGCTGTGAATAAAGAAAAGATGACGCCTGCAAAAATGATCGCTTTCTTGAACAAGTTGGGGGGAGAACACGGCATCGGGAGAGCCGACCTGGTAGAAAACCGGCTGGTTGGGATGAAATCCCACGGGGTGTATGAAACACCAGGCGGTACAATTCTGTACGCCGCTCACAAAGAGATCGAATCACTGGTATTGGACCGCGAAACCATCCATTTCAAGGATATTGTTGCGCTTAAATATGCAGAAGTGGTCTATAACGGGATGTGGTTCTCGCCGCTGCGCGAAGCCTTGGATGCCTTTGTGGACAGCACCCAGGGTCCGGTCACTGGCAAGGTGCTTCTCAAGCTTTATAAAGGCAATATCATCCCCATCGGCAGGCAAAGCCCGTTCAGCCTGTACCGGGAAGATTTTGCCACCTTTGGGCAAGAAGATGTCTACGACCAGTCGGACGCAGAAGGGTTCATCAAGCTGTTCG
Source organism: uncultured Anaerolineaceae bacterium (assembly GCA_964614855.1). Classification (GTDB taxonomy): domain Bacteria; phylum Chloroflexota; class Anaerolineae; order Anaerolineales; family UBA4823; genus CAWJHE01. The sequence continues at coordinate 11,414 of CAZTMX010000082.1, forward strand.
GTCTTTCGCTCAAAGTCCGGGCGTTGAACGGTTTGCCCGTCTCTGGGCTGCAGATCCCCAAGCCCGATTATTCACGCTTCAAGAGAGACTGATTATTAGATCAGATGAACAATACAGTCTCATAACAAACACAACACTTCCCTAAACCAGTCAGGTGAGGCAAGGTGCGTGTGGGTGGTACAGGTCTTTGTATTGCTTGTAATAATCGAGTTTTTCCATAGGACTCCTTTTCAAGCAGTGAAGACACATATGAAAGAAATATCAGTAGTGTATATTTCTTTCTGTAAAATCTAATCGCCAAAAAGCGGTAGGTCTG
>CAZTMX010000083.1:0-11639 GCA_964614855.1 uncultured Anaerolineaceae bacterium
ATCCGTGTAATCTGTGATCGTGCTTATCCGTGATCCTGTTGATCCGTGATCGTGTCCTCAGGTCCCCATTCGCTGCAGGGCTTCCTTGATCACGGGCAGCAGGTCGGTTTCGCCTGGTTGCGAACCGAAACCGTTTGAGAAGCCATTCTGCCGGCCCCCCAGGCGCGCTGCCAGGCGCTCCAGGACCGGTTTTGTCTCCAGGTAACCCACATCGCCAATGATGCGAGCAGACAGTTTTCGCAATTCGACTGATACACTGCGGTCCGCCAGGATTTCTGCCAGCAGGTTGCCAGCATTGGAGCACCTGGCAAACAACCGCATGACCTGCGGATACAACTGCGGGTCATGTTCAATGACTTGCAGCAAGGCAAAAACCGCTCGACTGCGCATCTGCCTGAGTGCGTTCACCAGGTAAAGGCGCACATCATCTGGCGGTAGAAATCCAGTGGTATCCGGGTTCAGAATCGAAATGATCTCTTGCACGATGCGGGTACGCAGCAAGATATCTGTTTCAGTGATCCGCGAAACCAGCAGATAAGCAACCAGCGGCGAGTGTCTGGCTGCTTCAAGGCTGGCCAGGTATTCAAAACCTTCCCGGCGCGTACTGAGATCCGGATGAGCAAGGTTCTGAGCTGCCTGCCAGATGCCAGGATGCCCATCCACGCCGGCGGGTTGAGCTGGTCTAATATCGTGTAAATTGGACTGGTTAACCCCCAAAATGATAGGATGACTATCCATATCCGGTTAACGTTGCCTTTCTGCGCCCGTTAGATTAAATCTATAGCCACCCCCCCAAAGTTCAATCATCTGTTTCAGTATACACGATTGTCAATTAAGAAAATCCTAAGAGTCGGTTAAGGTCTGGATTCATCCTGGTTTAGTTTTCCTTAAACCTTTATAGAAATATCACGGTATTACCTGCACAATATAGAGACGCAGAATAAAAATATCACGCTAAAGACCTGCACATTACAGGGACAAAGATTGGTACAATTGTCAGTAAACAAGAGTGTCATATATCACTATACTTTATTACAAAAATATCCATACTATTTACTATCGTTAATTGACTGTTACCCACTTTCTCAACACTGCTTCATCACGATAAAAGAGAATATCAGAACTTGGCCAGCCAGAGGAGGTAGACTTTGTCCGCACAGCCACTGACACCCAATGATTCGAATCCAAACCTCAGGTTTCTGGAGGAAGTGAGTGCCAGGACCGCCGGGGTTTCGCGCCTGGAGATGTGTATCCAGTGCGGAACTTGCGGTGGTTCCTGCCCCTCATTTGCCGACATGGATCATACACCGCGCATGCTCTTTGCTTTGATACGCGCCGGGATGCGAAAAGAAGCCCTTAGCAGCAACACTCCCTGGTTATGCGTATCTTGTTACCACTGTGTTGTACGCTGCCCACAAGATGTGCATATTGCCGATGTGATGTACACATTGAAATCGATGGCAATTCACGAAAAGATGTATGTGGAATCAACAGCACCAGACTTTTCGCAAACTTTTGTGGACATGGTGGAAGAGTATGGGCGCAGTTTTGAATTTGGCCTGGCTACTCGCCACTACTTGAAACACTTCCCCACACGCCTGCCCGGGATGGCACCTATGGGGTTTGGCATGCTCAGCAAAAAGCGCATGAAGATGGCGCCCAAACGCATCCAAAACATGGAGCAACTTAAAACGATCCTGACGCGCGCTAAAGAAGTGGAGGCAGAATCATGAATAAGTATCTGTTTTATCCCGGCTGCGCAATGGAGACCAGCGCCAACGCTTACAACGATTCGCTTAATGCGGTTCGAAAGCCATTGGGGCTTGATTTGGAAGAAATCGATGATTGGAATTGCTGTGGCGCTACAGAATATGTAGGGATCAGCCTGACACCGGCGTACGCCCTGATCAGCCGCAACCTGGCTTTGGCAGCCAAACAATCGAACAGCACAAAAACGGTAGTAGCTTCTTGCAGCGCCTGTTATCTCAACCTGGCAAAAGCCGATCACTATATGCTCGAGCGGCCGGTTTTGGGTGAAAACGTAAACAAAGCCTTGGCCGCAGGCGGGCTGGAATATACCCCTGGCTCGCTGACTATTCGTCACTTGTTGGATGTAATCATCAATGACGTGGGGCTGGAGACGGTCAAATCCAGGGTTGTGAAACCCCTTAAAGGTCTACGGGTTGCGCCGTACCTGGGATGCATGGTGCCGCGACCGGATTATGAGAAGCGATGGTCTGACCACGAACGCCCGGATGAGCTTGACAGGCTGCTGAAGGCTTTAGGGGCTGAGGTAATCGATTTCCCATTAAAGACACACTGCTGCGGCGGACACATGACGCAAATCAGCCCCACCACAGCTTTTGAGTTGATCCGCCGGTTGATCCAATCTGCCGACCAGTACCAGGCGGATTTGATGGTGACGGTCTGCCCGATGTGCCAGATGAACCTGGATGCCTATCAAAACGAGACCAATCGTTATTTCCATACCAATTATAAAATGCCCATTCTGTTTTTTACCCAGTTAATCGGCCTGGCTTTTGGCGTTGACCCGAAAGAACTGGGGTTTGGCAAAGAACTGGTGGATGCACGGGCGGCTCTCAGCCGGATTGGTGTTGAGCTTCCGGTTGAAGAACCCTCGCCTGCCAAACCCAAGCGGGCAAAGAAAAGCGGTCTGCCCATGCCGGCTATGCCCGGACAGGAAAATGAGGAGGCGGCGCAATGACCCCCAATGATCAAGAAACCCCCAAAGATAAAGAACGTATTGGCGTTTACGTCTGCCATTGCGGTACCAATATCGCCGGTATGGTAGATGTGGAAGATGTGGCGGCTTGGGCTGGAAAAGAGCTTGAAGAACGCGGCGTGGTGATCGCCCGCGATTATAAGTTTATGTGCTCCAGCCTGGGACAGGAATTGATTGAAAAAGATATCCAGGAGGAAGGGCTGACACGCGTGGTGGTGGCTGCCTGTTCACCGCACTTGCACGAAAACACCTTCCGTACTGCCTGCGGGAGAGCAGGGCTCAATCCTTACCTATGCGAACTTGTCTCGATCCGCGAACAGGTCTCCTGGGTGCACACAGATAAAAAAGAAGCTACAGCTAAATCTAAGGCTGTACTATCGGGCGGCGTTGAACGCGTGATCCATCACGAACCGCTGGAGCCACTGCTGGTGCCGATACACCCGGCTACCCTGGTGGTAGGCGGTGGGATTGCAGGCATTCAGGCAGCCCTGGAAGTTGCGGACGCCGGGTATCCGGTGTATATGGTAGAACGTGAGCCGTCCATCGGTGGGCATATGTCGCAATTTGACAAAACCTTCCCCACGCTCGACTGCTCGGCCTGCATCCTGACCCCACGTATGGTGCAAATTGGCAATCATCCACACGTAACGCTTTTCACCTGGAGTGAGGTCGAGCGGGTGGATGGCTATGTGGGTAATTTCACCGTCACTGTGCGTAAGAAAGCACGTTATGTCAATGAGCCACTGTGCACAGGCTGCGGTATCTGCCAGGAAAAGTGTCCAAAGAAAATCATTGACGAAATTTATGAAGCCGGGTTAGGCTATCGCAAAGCCGTGTATACACCTTTCCCACAGGCTGTACCCAAGTTTCCGGTAATCGATAAAGAGAATTGCATCTATTTCCAAAAAGGCACCTGTAAAGCCTGCGAGAAATTCTGCCCAACTGGAGCGATTGACTTCACCCAGGAAGATGAATTGATCACCTTCCAGGTGGGCAACATCATCCTGGCAACAGGCTATGATCTGTTTGATCCACGCCGGGTAACCCAATACGGCTACGGTAGGCTGGCAAATGTGTTCACCAGCCTGGAATTCGAGCGCCTGACGAATGCCGCCGGTCCGACCAACGGCAATATCGTGTTGCGGGATGGTGTGACCAAACCGCAAACTGTGGGCGTAATCCACTGTGTGGGCAGTCGCGACCGCAATTTCAACAACTACTGTTCGGTCATCTGCTGCATGCAGAGCTTGAAGTTTGCACACCTGGTCCATGAGCGGACGGGAGCGACGGTATACAACTTCTACATCGATATGCGCACAGCCTATAAAGAATACGACGAGTTCTACCAACGTGTATTGGAAGAAGGGACATTGTTTGTGCGCGGCAAGGTAGCCGAGGTGACCGATGCCGCCAGGCTGCCCAGCGAGGAAGGCAAGCTGATCATCCAGGTGGAAGATACTTTGGCCAGCAAACAGCGGCGCATACCGGTGGATATGGTGATCCTTTCGGCTGCCATGGAGCCGCGCAAGGATGCAAAGGAGGTCGCTCACCTGTTTGGCATTTCGTGCAGCGCCAACGGCTGGTTCACCGAGAAACATCCCAAGTTGGACCCGGTGGCAACCATGACAGAAGGTATCTTTATCGCCGGCTGCGTGCAGGGCCCGAAGGATATTCCCTCCAGCGTTTCGCAAGGGGCGGCCTCAGCAGCCCGGGTGCTGGGCAGAATCCAGCAGGGGCAGATCGCGTTGGAACCGGTGCGCGCCACCGTAAACGCGGACAAATGCTCCGGCTGCAGGATTTGCAACAACCTGTGTCCTTTCAATGCCATTACTTTTCTGCCTGAGCTCATGGTCACTGAGATTAACCCGGCTTTGTGCCAGGGCTGCGGCACCTGTGTGGCCGCCTGCCCGGCCGGAGCGATTACAGGCACCGGTTTTAGCAACGAACAAATATTCGCCCAGATCGAAGGTCTGATGATGGTGAACTTCGATAAAAGCATGCAATGGGAGGCATAGATGGCTGAAATCTTCGAACCTGTGATTATCGGTTTCACCTGCAACTGGTGCAGCTACCGTGCAGCCGACCTGGCGGGAACGGCGCGGGTAAAATACCCACCCAATGTCCGGCTGATCCGCTTGATGTGCTCTGGAAGATTGGATCCGACTTTCGTGCTCAAGGCGCTCTCCAATGGCGCAGATGGTGTGTTGATCACCGGCTGCCACCCGGGTGAGTGCCATTATCTGGAGCAAAATCTAAAAGCGCTGCGCCGCTTCTTACTGCTCAGACGCACCCTTTCCGGTCTGGGCATCGAGCCAGGCAGGGTGAAGCTGGTCTGGGCCAGCGCCGCCGAAGGTGTGAAACTGGCACACGAGATAGGCATTATGGTTGAGGAAATTCGCGCCCTTGGCCCTTTGAATTGGCCAAAATGGGACGGCAAAGACGGTCTATTTGAATATGCTTCTCTGGCTTCCGAGGAGGCAGTGCAATGAGCGAAACACCCGTATCACCCATCGTAAAACCCAAGTTCGCCATGTACTGGGCTGCATCGTGCGGCGGTTGCGAAATTGCGGTATTGAACATTAACGAAAAAATTTTGGATGTGGATGCAAATTTTGACATTGCATTCTGGCCGGTTGCCATGGACGCCAAATACAAGGATGTGGAGGCTTTGCCGGATCAATCCATCCTGCTCACGTTGTTCAACGGCGGTATTCGGAACTCGGAAAACGAGGAGATTGCCCATCTGCTGCGAAAGAAATCGCAAATACTGGTTGCTTTTGGCTCATGCGCCTGTGAGGGCTGCATCCCGGGGCTGGCAAATCTCTCGCAATCAAGAGATATCCTGAATACGGCTTTCCATGGGGTATCCACGCAAAACTCGCAAGATACCTTCCCCCAACCTAATTATCAAATGCCAGAAGGGGAACTGCATATTCCCGTGTTTTTCCCGGTCTTACGCACGCTTGACCAGGTGGTAAAGGTGGATTATTACATGCCGGGCTGCCCCCCAGAATCACACCAGATTGCAGCAGTGGTGGACCTGGTGGTTAAGGTGCTGCACGGCGAAGCAAGCCTGCCACCCGCTGGAAGCACGATCGGGGCTGGCGGCTCGACAGTGTGCGATGACTGCCCACGCCAGCGGGACGTTAAGAAAATTAAGCAATTCCGCCGCATCCAGGACATTCCTGTAATCGATCCTGACCTGTGTTTGCTGGAACAGGGCATACCCTGCAACGGGCCTGCCACCCGCCAGGGATGCGGGGCGCTTTGCCCGCAAGCCGGGGCGCAGTGCATTGGCTGCTACGGTCCGGCAGAGGGCGTTCTGGATTATGGGGCGCGCCTGATCACCGCTTTCGCATCGGTGATCGACAGCGATGACCCCATCGAAATTGAGCGAATATTGGACGGCATTCCCGACCCAGCGGGGCAGTTCTACCGCTTCAACCTGGCTGGTTCTTTGCTGCGAGCCGGCAAACCCGCCTGGACAGGCAACGGCGTGGCTTAGGAGAAAACACCATGCAAAGGATAACAATCGATCCGATTACCCGGCTGGAAGGCCACGGCAAGATAGAAATTTTTCTAAACGACGAAGGCGATGTCGCCAATACCTACTTTCAGATCCCTGAACTACGCGGTTTCGAGCGATTTTGCGTGGGTCGACCAGTAGAGGAAATGCCGCTGCTCACCAATCGCATTTGTGGGGTCTGCCCAGAAGCCCACCACATGGCAGCAGCCAAAGCCGCCGACGCCGTGTATCATGTGGACCCGCCGCGCACAGGAAAAATGCTGCGAGAATTGCTCTACAGCGGGTTTTATTTCACCGACCATACCACCCATTTTTACGCCCTGGCTGGTCCAGATTTTGTGATGGGACCAGATGCACCGGTTGCTGAACGCAACATCCTGGGTGTGATCCACAAGGTGGGTCTTGAGATTGGCGGGAAGGTGATCCAGGCGCGCAAATACGGCCATCATATTGTGGAAATTATCGGCGGCAGGAAAGTCCATCCCTGCACATCCATCCCCGGCGGGCTGACCAAAGGGATCACCGAAGAACAGCGGCAGGAGATCGAAGCCATGGGTCGCTGGGGGATCGAATTTGCCCAGTTCAGCCTGCAACTTTTCAGTGACCTGGTGCTTGGAAATAAAGCCTATCTGGATCTCATCCTGGGCGATATCTATACGCACCGCACATATTCCATCGGCCTGGTGGATGAAAAGATGCGGGTGAATTTCTATGACGGAAAGGTCAGCGTGGTTGCGCCTGACGGTGAGCGATTTGGCATGTATTCGCCAGCGGAATACACCGATTGGATCGCAGAACGGGTGGAACCCTGGACATATCTCAAATTCCCTTATCTGAAGAAAGTGGGCTGGAAGGGTTTTGTGGACGGTAAGGATTCTGGAGTGTACTTCTCCACACCGCTTTCGCGCCTGAATGCAGCAGACGGGATGGCAACGCCACTGGCGCAAGAACAGTACGAGAAATTCTACGCCACCCTGGGCGGCAAACCGGTGCACCAGCGCCTGGCGATCCACTGGGCACGGCTGATCGAGCTGCTGTATGCTGCCGAACACATCGTCGAGCTGGCAACCGATCCGGAGATCACCTCGCCAAATTTCCACGCGGTACCTACCCAGACTCCGAGCGAAGGCATCGGGATTGTGGAAGCGCCGCGCGGGCTGCTCACTCATCACTACAAAACGGACGAACGCGGTTTGTTGACGGAAGTCAACTTGATCGTTGGCACCACCAATAATTATGCGCCGATCAGCATGTCGATCAAGAAAGCTGCCCAAAGCTTGATCACCAAAGGCACCGTGGTGACAGAAGGCATGCTCAACATGGTGGAGATGGCATTCCGCGCCTACGATCCGTGTTTTGGCTGCGCCACACACTCTCTGCCTGGTCAGATGCCGTTGGAAATCACCATTCGTGATGTGCAGGGTGATGCGATAGAAGTTCTGAAGCAGAATTGCTAAGACAAGTTGCCTGATGCAAAAGTTGTTGGTGGTTGGCTTGGGTAATCCCATCTTGGGCGACGACGGCGCGGGCTGGCATGTTGCCCGGGCTGTGAGTTGGCTTTTGCAGGACAAGACGAATCTGAAATCATCTGGGTGGTCTGAGGCATTCCCGCTTCAAACAGATTTTGATCACCTGACCGGTATAGATTGGCCCAGCGGTTGGGTGTACCATACTGCTGAAAACAGGCTGGTAGAAGTGGATTGCTTATCTGTGGGCGGGCTAGGTTTGATGGAGAGAATGCTGGGGTACCATTCCGCCATCCTGATTGACGCTCTAATCAACCCTACTCTCCCTGCAGGGACAGTTCGCTGTTTTTCGCTGCAAGACTTTGAACCAACCACAAAAGGGCACAGCGCATCGGCTCACGATGCTTCCTTACAAGACTCTCTGGAAATGGGCAGGCGGTTGGGAGCTGATATCCCTGAACAAGTGGCCATCGTCGGCATCTCCACAAGTGCTGCATTTGACTTTTCCGAGGCCTTGAGCGATGCAATCGCTGCTGCCATCCCCGAAGCTGTTTTCACTGTTACCCGGCTGCTGGAAGAATGGATGCGATCGATTAATAAAGATCTTATATTTGAAAGTTGTGATTAAACCGGAACATGTAGAGGAGGAGAGATGATTTCACCCGAACTTCTTCGCCGTTATCCCTTTTTTGGTGGTTTCACTGATGAATATTTGCGGCAGCTAGCCATGCGGGCTGAACTGATCGAAATTGAATCAGACATTACAGTGGTCAAAGAAGGCGAGTCTGCTGATACTTTTCATCTTTTGGTAGATGGGGCTGCGGATATGTATTTTATATCCCAGGAGACCTATCATCCAACCGCAAGTAAAGAATTATTTATTGGCAGCATCAATCCTGGTGAGGTTTTTGGCTTGAGTGCGTTAATAGAACCACACATTTTAAAAGCAAGCGTGCGCACTACCCAAAAAAGTCATATAATAGCTATAGATGCGCAGACCTTGCGTGGGCTGCTGGAAGACGACCCGCACCTGGGATACCTGACTTTAAAGAAAATAAACCAGGTGTTGATGGAACGTCTGGTGTCCACCCGTGTACAGTTGGCGGCTGCATGGGCGTAATCTATTGAAATCTCGCCAGGGGTCACTATGGTAACCAAAGAAGATTTGTTTTTTAGACAGGTTGTCACGCTTCGAGACGGCGCACGCGTTTTGCTGCGCCCACTGGTGCCTGAAGATAAGCAAATGCTGCTGGATTTTTTTGTGCCAGTGCCTGGCGATGAACGCAATTATATGCGTCACGACATCAACAACCCGCAGGTGGTGGCTGAATGGGCCGACCAGATCAATTATGAAAAAATATTTCCCCTGGTGGCTGTGATCGGCGACCGCATTGTCGGTAACGGAACATTGCACTTCAATGAAGGGCACGCGCGCCACAGGGCAGAAATTCGCATCTTTCTGGCCAAAGACTTTCGCCAGCGCGGTCTGGGCAACAAACTGATCCAGGCGTTGATCGAGCATGCACGCCGTCGCAGTATGTATCTTCTAGAAGTACAAATTATCAGCGACCACGTTCAGGTGATCAAAGCCATGCAAAAAGCTGGTTTTGAAACGGTACATATTTACGACGATTATTTTATGCTGCCCGACGGGGAGCTGCGTGATGTGTTGCATATGATCTTGCGGCTGCGCTCTGCCACCGATGAATTCTAGTTTCTTGTTGTCAAGAGACAAATTTTAGCTGTTTTCGCTGATCAAATTTAGGCGCAAAGACCAGTGCCGTTTCTCTGCGGGTTGCAAGATTAAAGCGCGTCCCAGGCTCACAGCTGTCGCCAGGCTGTCGTAATAGCCATTGGACGGCTCTAAGGCGACTGTCGGCTGTGGGTTATAAGCGCCTTCATCCACCCAGATCCCCAGATAGGGGATCTCTTCAGTTTGCCAGGATAAACGCAGGCTGCACTTGCAGTCGGGCTGCGTCAGGCCTGCCCAGGAGACAGGTTTGTCGGGTGGCAGGTAAAATTTGCGGCAATCATGAGCTTCTGCAGGGCGGATTTGATCCAGCTGCCAGTTTGTTCCACCGGCTGATTTTGCACGCGGCCAACTGACCCGGATGCCTTCTTCCCCCCAGGCGCTGCCTGAGACAACATTCACCACTTCATCGACCGTTTCAGGCAAGACGATGCGTGTGCCTTGCTTAGCAGCAAACTGCGGGTGTGCGGCCCAAAGGCAGTGGATAGGCTCTGCAGCCAGGTTGACCAATGCATAATCCAGTTGCAGACAACCTGGATTGGTGAACCAGGCAGCACGCCAAAATCGGTACGGCAGCGCACGCCCCTCAACAGAAAATACCAGTTTTTCGGGTTTTCTCGGGTTGAGCAGCGAGAATTGTGAACCTGACGCACCTGCTGAAGCTGCTGCAAACCAGGGCAGGCTCCATACTTCTCCATGGTCTGGCAAGTTGCTATTCTGAAAAGCACCCACGACTGGGTAGCTACACGCATTGATCGTGGGGAACATCTCATCCCAGCCACACATATCCCCTTCTATAAATATTGATCCATACCCTTGCGGTTTGTGAGGCCCATGCGCCTGGACCAACCATTCAAACCCTGCTCGCCGGTCGTACAGCGAGACAATTTTTCCCCCATATTCTGGGACGATCACGACTCGCACAATTTCGTTCTCCATTACCCATGCCAGCGCTCCCCCATACCGGGTTTGTGTGATCATCTCCGCCCTACCTCCTGGTTTAGTTGTTTTCAAAAAAAATTTGCATGTTCCGCAGACATTGCGCGCTCAATTTATGACCCACATCGTCCTCGCAAAAGCTGATATAAGCGCCAGCTTGCTGTAAAACACGCTGCGCCTGGCGGGCGCGCTCCAGGAGCACGATTCTATCCCTTGTGCCGTGGGCCATGTAAACCGGCACATCCAGCAGCGGTTGCCCTTGCGCCAGCAAGCCAGCATCTTCTGGCGCAAACCCAGCCAACCCGGCGATGGCCAGGATATTTTTAGAACTGAGCAATGCGAAGGTATAAGCCAAAGCTGCCCCTTGGCTAAAACCCACCAATCGTATTTGAGAAAAATCTCCTTCAGGCAGAACTTCCCGAGTCAAGAGCTTTGACAAACCATCCACGGCTAATTGAAAATCCTTGACCTCCGGCCAGATTGTGTGCTGCGTATCCATCCAACTATACCCGCCTGTGGTAAGCGAAAAAGGCGCACGGGGGGCAACCAGCATGTATTCTGCAGGCAGGCGAGAGGCGAATACTCCCATCGCATTTTCGTCTCCCGTTAAACCGTGCAGCATCAGCATAATTGGAAAAGGTCCCTCACCTGCAGGCTGGCGCACTCGCAGAGTCCACTCATTCCAATGGATAGTTTTAGAAAAGTGATCTTTCATTTCCAATTCACCTGTCTTGTCTTTTTACAAACCATTCCAAGACGTTCAGAATTAACCAGATCAAGAGCAAAGGCGCCAGGCCCGAGACCAGGCAAAGCAGACCCATCAAGGCGCCGCCCTTGCCGTAGAAAAGGTAAATCAGGCCGTCTCCTATCAAAAAAAGGATCAGGAGAAAACCGATCATCAGGCGCACATTTGTCTGGCGTGCGTACTTCCGCAGATCACTCATCCAACCTTCACTTTCGACTGTTCAAGAGAGACTTGCGCCGGTTGCAGCGATTGGCTTGGGGTGGGAGGTTTCAAACGCCGCATCAGGACAGCCTGCCAGCTAAGCGCACGTTGCAGTTCCGGCAGGGCAAACAACGCGGCTTGCTCACCAACCTGGGCAACCTGCTCCACGTTAACTGTATCCAGCAAACCAATATTACCAACATCCGGGCGGATGATCACATCCGGTTGCTCGACTTCAAGTAGCAGCTCTGTGAGCATGGCGCCGCTGA
>CAZTMX010000084.1:0-11530 GCA_964614855.1 uncultured Anaerolineaceae bacterium
GTTAGATTGTCGGACAGGCGTAGGGTAATCGTAGGGTTGGCGTCAAGAAGGATTCTGTAATCCCTGGTAAACTAACAATTGAAAGGGCGATTTCTCTTCTTCTCCTCCTTGTTGAGAGCCGGAATTGGCGTGTCCGGCTCTCGGTGTTTAAGTCGGCTGGCCGCTGCTTTTACTGGTATGATTGTAGCTTGCTGTAAAATTCAAATCCAAAAAGAGTGTGTTTTATGAACAAAGGTGTTCTCTATGCCGCAGGGGCTTTCTTCCTGTGGGGAATCTTGCCCATTTATTTGAAAGCCATCAAAGCTGCATCACCCATGCAAATCCTGGGGCACCGCATCGTTTGGTCGGTTTTGTTGTTAGTTCTCATCATCGCCTGGCGCAAAGAATGGAAGATCATGCGCCAGATACTACGTTCCAAGCGAACCCTGTTGGTTCTCTTTATTGCTGCCCTGCTGCTGGGTGTGAACTGGTTGACATATATCTGGGCGGTAAACAGCGGGCATGTTGTGGAATCCAGCCTGGGGTATTTCATCAATCCGTTGGTCAGCGTCCTGTTAGGTGTGATCATCCTGCATGAGCGCTTGCGCCCACTGCAGTGGATCCCAGTCGGGTTGGCAACGTTAGGTGTGGCTTATCTCACCTGGCGTTTTGGCAGCCTGCCCTGGATCGCACTGGTTTTGGCATTTACCTTCGGCCTGTACGGATTAATCAAGAAAACCGCCGCGGTTGAGGCGCTTTACGGTTTGCTGGTTGAGACAGCTATCCTGGGTATCCCAGCGTTGGGATACCTGCTCTTTGTCGAATTCCAGGGAACAGGTGCATTTGGTCACGGTGGTTTGGTTCTGACCCTCCTGCTATCGTTTGCAGGCCTGGTAACCACCATCCCCTTATTATTGTTCGCCAGTGGAGCGCGCTTGATCCCGTTATCCACCCTGGGTATCATCCAGTTTATTGCGCCGACCGGTCAGTTTTTGCTGGGTGTGCTGGTTTTTCACGAACCTTTTTCTGTGGACAGTCTGATCGGTTTCAGCCTGATCTGGCTGGCCTTGATTATTTTTTCTCTGGAAAGCTACCAGGCACACAAACGGGCAAATCACACGCTAAACATTCCTGCATCTGCCGGAACACCTTGATCGGTTGGTTCGCTACCGGTTGATTTAGCAGAAAAGCCATCTTGTTACGGTTTCCAAAGGGTATAATAAAAACAATAACCCGACGAGGTGCAGCATGGCGCAAGAAACCCTTGGTTATATCAAGCTTGAATGGACCTGTCCCAAGTGTGGAAGCCGGAACCCCGGGCCTGAAAAAGCCTGTCTTGGGTGCGGCGCAGTACAACCTGAAGATGTGCAATTTACCCAGGCCGAGACGCAAACCCTGATCAAAGACGAAAAAGAAATAGAACAGGCAAAAGCCGGAGCGGATTTTCACTGCGCATTTTGTGGAGCGCGTAACCCGGCAGGTACAGAAACCTGTTCGCAATGCGGTGCGGACTTAAAGCATGGAAAGCGCCGCGAAACCGGCCAGGTAGTAGGGGCGTTCCAAATGGGCCCTGTAAAGCAAGTCGCTTGCAGTAGCTGTGGAAAGCTGAACCCGCAAACGGCGTTAAAATGTGCCGGCTGCGGCGCAAACCTGGCATTGGAAGCAAAACCAGCACAACCCCCAGTAGCGGCAGTTGTAAAAAAGCCCATGAGCCTGGTGACGATGATCCTCATCGGTGCGGTCGTCTTTTTATGCCTGGCGCTTGCAATTGGCGGTATGGTGTCGGCTTCCCGCACCGAAGGCAAGACGGCGCTGGTGCAGAATATCCAATGGACAACGAGCATCCCGATACTGGCACTCCAGCCGGTCACCTATCAGAATTGGCAGCAGGAGATACCCAGCCAGGCGCTGATCGGAGAATGCCAGCAGCGCGTTCACCACGTCCAGGCAGACCCCGCTCCAAATGCAAACAAGGTGTGTGGCACCCCCTATACAGTTGACAAAGGCTCCGGTTATGCCGAAGTGGTGCAGGACTGCCAGTTTGAGGTCTTGATGCCTTTCTGTGAATACTCGGTAGATGAGTGGCGTGTGATCGAAACCGTCACCCTGCACGGAACAGATTTTTACCCTGCCGCCCCACAGCCGGTTTTGCAGGGCGATCAACGCCTGGGTGAAGCGCAGGCAGAATACCTGGTGGTCTTCCGCACGGAAGACGGCACATATTCATATACCACGAGCGATTTGAACACCTACCGGCAGTTTGAACCGGGCAGCGAATGGGTTCTGAATATCAACGGTTTTAACCAGATAGTTTCTCTCGAGCCGGCCAGGTAACACACACGGCTGTATGTCCTGTGTATTACGAAATGCAGGACGATAAGCCGCTGTATAGACAGACCTTTGAAACTGGGGAAACCTCAGCTTCTGGAAGATGGCAATGAGCTTCAGTAGGGGACATTAAGGATTGTTTTTCACTGCGTCGAATAGCGGAAATTTGTAACCGGCGTCGAGATGGCGCTGGGGCGGGCAGTTGGATTTGACTGGAGGGCTGGTCCATCACCTGCGCACGGATGTCTTCAGCACTCAAGCCAAACGGCTCCAGCACGGCATGTGCGGCGCGCAGTAGCAGGGTGATGTAGCGTGCGCGGTCAATACGCTTGGGATCCAATTTGCCGGGTAAGTCCCAGGCATGTACATCCGGCTGCCCCAGGGTATATACAAACCGCACGCGCTGCCCCGGGCGCAAGTTCTTCCCGATGGCAGACAGTTGCAGTGCGGCGCGAGCAGCCGGCGATGGCACGCGGTAAGCTTGCAGCTCGCGGCTCAGCCTCAGACTGACAACCAGGTCCTGCAGCGGCGCCCGGCCCGCGCGCAGGATTGCCAGTTTGCGCCGTACCAGGCGCAGCGCAGCTGGTATATCCGGCTTGTCATCTTGCGCCAGCGTTTCCAGCAATTCCATCTGTGCTTTATGTACAAAAGGCGGGGTGTCGCCGCGCCGGGCTTCGATGCCGCGCACTTTTATTGAGCCGTCCTGGAAGACGCCAAAATAGCGGTTGGGTACCGGGACGCGCGCATCACCTCGGGATGGCAGAAACGCCACCCAACGGTAAACCCCATCCAGGGCAATCGGCAGACCGGTGTCAGCGGCAATGGCTTCCAGAACGGGTTGGAAGTCTGCCACGCTGGAAGCACCGGTTTTGCGCACCCACAACCCATCCACGTACATATGCAGGATTTCAAACCCCATCGCTTCCGCCGTTTCCTTGGCGCGCAGCAAGGCCTCCCGCCCATAGGCTGTGACGGCTTCATGCGCTTCGATGCGCCCAAAGCGGGCGTTTTTGTAGCCGAGGTAACCAAAACAGGTGACCAGCAGCCACTTGTGTGCCGAGGCGCGCGCCTTATCGAGCTTGCGTCGCGGGTCCCAGGTCGGGCAGGTGACCAGGTGGTTTTTAAGCGCCAGGCGTTTTTGCAGCAGCGGCGCCAGGGTGCGAGGCACCAGGCCAAGATTATCTTCCTCAGGGTCAACGATGCGAGGCACCAGGCCTTCCTCCCGCTCATCGAGCTGCTCCGGGGTGACGCGCGCCAGCTCACCCGGGCGCGGCGGGCAGGCGCTGACCGTTTCGGGGGAGATATTGAAACGCACCATGATGCCCGGGTACATGGAGACAAAATCGATTTCAGCCACATCGCGGTGCAAACCGATTGTGGGTTGGTATACCAGCCCGCCCTGGTCTGCGGCAAACATCTGCAGCGCCGTCTTGGGGGTCTCCACTTGCTGTTTGTGCCAGGGCACCAGGATACCCTGGCGCAGGGCGGTCAGGATTTGCATGGCAGAGATGCCGCTGCCGGGGGAAACCCGCGCCGCAGTCTGCACGGGCAAAGTGGTGACGCGTGCCGTTTCCAGGATGCCTTCCAATTCGTAGCTATCCCAAAGCATGGCATTGCCGCTGTCGATATGCCAGCGCCCAAACAGGTGCACCTGGCGGCCGCGGTAGACGACCTGTCCGTAAGAGAAATACGAACGCTCAGCGTGGTGCGCCGGCTGGCGTTCGCGGTCGCGGTTGAGCGGCAGGGGCAGGTGTTCTTGCTGCGCGGCCTCCAATAAAAAGGGCAGCAGCCAGGTATCGCCGCCGGCAGTAAGCAGCAGGTCTGGATCATGCCGTTCCAGGATGCAGCGCAGGTTGATCAGCGCCGGGCGGCGCGGGGTGAGCGCCAGGCGGTAGGTCTGGCGCGGGGCATGCACCAGCAGCTGGCTGGGGTCACAGCGCTGCGGGTCGACATCGGTTTCCAGGCGCAGGATGCGCAGCGGCGGCGGAGGGGCATTGATATCCCAGGGTGTATCCAGGGTGCGTAGCTGCAGCACCTGCAGGTCTTCATCCACCTGGACGGCGCAGCGCGCCAGCGGAAAGGTATCATAAGCGGCGGCATGGCGCAGTGGGAGTGCGATATCCGCGTCAAAGAAGGACAGGTCCGGGAATGCCTTTTCGACCTGGCGGAACAGGCGCGCCAGGTCATCGCATTGGTCCAGTTCCACTGCCAGCACAGGCACGGGCTGCTTTGAGAAGAGCTCGCGGCGCTGTGTGCGTGCCAGGCGCGGCGCCAGCTTGTGTCGCTGCAAAAAGCCGGCAGCGGTGCGCAAACGGGACGCCGGCCCGGCGATGTAAAAGACGGCTGGAAAATCCTGGTGCAGGCAGTAGCGCCGCTCGTCATCCCCCAATAGCCAGATTTTGACACCGGCTTTTCTGCCGGGATAGACATCCAGCAGCCAACCAGTCAGCTCATTCATTCCGGCTCGATCTGTCCTTCCAGAAAATCAACTGGCAAATCCTGCAGGTAATCCTCCAGGTGTACCTGCAGGATTTGCTCAAGCATCTGCTGCAGGCGCAGGACGCGTTTGTGTTCTTCCACCAGCATCGCCAGCAGGAAGGTTTCAAACGGCAGGGGGTGGGCTGCATAAGCCGCGGCGGCGAGGTGCTGGCGAGTAGAGGCCAGCAGATCGTCCAGCGCTATCTGATCGCTCTTACGCAGAGCGCGGCGGAAACGCGCCAGGGATTCTTGTTCCTGGAGAAAAGCCTGGGTGATGGAAGGTAATGTGCGTCCCATATCGATTTTTCCCTATTCAAAAAGCCGCAGCGCGGGCTGTTCTTGCGGCACATCCTGGCGCCACAGCAAATCGGCAGCCTGCCGGATCACATCCTGCAGGCCGGTGGGGTCGGCCTCACCCGGTGGCAGGGGGCGCAAGCTGACCACGACAGGCGCCTTACGCCCCAGGGTTTTCAACCGCCTGGCGCAGCGCTGCGCCAGGCGCCGGCGTTCTACCAGCGGTGCGCTCTCATCGTAAAATGTGTCTAACAAATCGAACACCAGGGTGGGCAGCGGGTCCAAAGTTGTTTGTTCCAGCATGACCGCCATCTGATAGCAGGTGAAAGCGCGCGCCACGCGGATGCGTCCCAGGGCCAATTCCAGGTCGGGCGCCCCCTGCGCCCGCAGCTGGCGCGCTACAAGATAGGCGTTGAAGCGGTTGCCGCCGTCCAAAACGCGCAGCGGCCCGCTAAGCGCCAGGTGCGCCGCCAGCGAGATCATCGGCAGGCTGGCCGCATGCGGCGCCACCAGCACCAGGCAGGCGGCTTTGGCATGGGTGCGTTCATCGGTAATCCCCGGCGGCAGCAGGTTGAGTAGGCTGTTCATGCTTCCAGCATACCCTGTAAGTATCAAAGGGACAATTCCCCCTGGGGTGAAATTTAGCGGGAATGAGGAAGTACCCCCTGGGGGGATACGGGCTATTTGTGATATGTGCGCCTACAGGGGTAAAGTGAAGGTGAAGCGGCTGCCGGTATTGTCTTCCCCCGGCTCCACCCAAATTCTACCGCCGTGCTTTTCAACTGCCAGGCGGCAGTAGGTCAGACCCAGGCCGAAACCGCGCCGCTGGCGCTGCTCGCCGCTTGCTTGGGTAAAGCGCTCGAAAATGCGCTGGCGGTCGATCTGCGGAATGCCGGGGCCGCTGTCCATAACGCTGACTGCCACTACTTCCGGCAGCAACTGGGCTTTAATGGTCAGGGTTCCATCGTCGGGGGAGAATTTCAAGGCGTTATCCACCAGGTTGATGAGCACACGTTCCAATACTTCCCGGTCGCCTGGTATTGGCGGCAGTTCAGGGTCGATGCGCAACTGGATGTCGATCCCTTTGCGATCCAATGCTGAAATCTGGTCGACGATATCCAGGATCATCTTACCCAGGTCAATTTGCGATGTTCTGAATTCCGCCTCGCCGGCTTCGAGCCGCGAGACTTCCAGCAAGGTATCCACCAGGCGCTGCAAGCGTTCAACGCCGTGCTGGGAGATTTGCATCAGTTGTGAATTGGCTTGCAGTATCTCAACCGGCAGGGTCATGGACAGCATCTTCAGCGAAACGGCGATAGCGCTCAAGGGGTTGCGAAGATCGTGGATGATCAGCTCGCTGGTTTCTTGCTGCAAGCGCTGTAATTCTTCCAGGCGTTGATTTTCGTCTTGTAACGCCGATACCTGGTTTATGAGCTTTTTCTCGCTCAGATCGCCTGTGCTCAAGGCTTCATTCGTTTTGCGCAGGCGCGAGCTAAGTGTCTCCATGATGGATAAGCCAACAGATGGGTTCTGGTTGAGCAGCTCCTGAAAATTCTGGCGGTTGATCCCCAACAGGTGCGTATCATCCAGCGAAACGACAGTGGCTGAACGCGGCTGGTTTTCGAGCAGGGCCATTTCCCCAAAGATTTCTCCCACCCCACGAAAAGCCAGGATTGTTGGCGTTGCCAGTTCGCCTTTGAGGATGGCAACCCGTCCAGCCAGGATCATAAACATGACATTGCCCGGCTCGCCTTCGCGGAAGATCACCTCGCCAGCCTGGCAGCGACGCTCCATAGTGGACTCGCTCCATTGATCGCGCCTGGCATAGCTTAGCACGCGCAAAAATAGCTGCGGATCGGTTGTGTCGGTGCTGTGTCCCATCCTGGTTTCTTGGGAAAGCAAATGGGCTAGTTGGGCTGGTGAGATAATCTTCTCTTTCAAGGCGAGAGTCTCTTCTATTACAAATGCGCTATGCAGGGTTTCGCTGGGTTGTATTTGCCTGCTTTGTGAACCGCTTACAGGTATCATTTTACGTCAAAAAGCACGAATTTGTTGCGGTTAATAAAGCGAAATTTGAACCGGGTGCAGAGAATCTTTACTTGTTTACAAAAAATTGCCTTGACAGTCACTTTTAGAATGGTAAACTCAACCCGGAGGTACGCCATGAGAATCAGCCAACTTTTCGGTCAGACATTGCGAGAAGCGCCTTCGGATGCCGAATGCGCCAGCCACCAGCTTCTGCTGCGTGCAGGCTTCATCCGCCAGTTGGCAGCAGGGGTGTTCAGCTATTTGCCCCTGGCGCGGCGTTCGATGAGCAAAATCGAAGCCATCATCCGCCAGGAGATAGAAGCCATCGGTGGGCAAGAGATGACCATGCCGGTAGTCCAACCGGCGGAGTTGTGGAAGGAGACTGGCCGCTGGCAGCAGATCGACGCGGAAATGGGGCGTTTTAAAGACCGTAATGGCAGAGATATGGTGCTGGCGATGACCCATGAAGAAGTGGTGGCTGACCTGGCGCGCAAGGAAATCAGATCCTACCGCCAGTTACCGCTTCTGCTCTACCATATCCAGACTAAGTGGCGTGATGACCCGCGGCCGCGTGCCGGGTTGATCCGGGTACGTGAATTTACCATGAAGGATAGCTACAGCCTTGACCGGGATTGGGAAGGTCTGGATAAGCAGTACCGTGCGCATTACCAGGCATACTTCAGGATTTTTGCCCGCTGCGGTCTGCCAGTAATAGCGGTGAAGTCGGATACTGGGATGATGGGCGGTAAATTGGCGCATGAGTTTATGTTCCTGACACCGGTGGGCGAAGATACGCTGATGATTTGTGATGCATGCGGTTTTTCTGCAAACCGCCAAATTGCGCAGTTTCGCAAGCAATTTCCCCCACCGGTTGAGCCGCTTCCACTTGAGGAAGTAGAAACCCCGGGCTGTAAATCCATTGCCGACCTGGCAGCTTTCTTGCGAATTGAGAAATCTCAAACTGCAAAGGCGGTGTTCTTGGTCGCAACGCTGCTCGAAGGTGAAGAGAAGGTTGAAAAATTCTTATTTGTGGTTGTGCGCGGCGATACAGATGTCAATGAAACAAAATTAGCAAATGTGACCGGTGCGAGCGAATTCCGCCCGGCCACGGATGATGAAATCCGCATGACTGGTGCGGTGCCGGGTTATGCCTCCCCCTTGGGTTTGAAGAATATCCTGGTGGTGATGGATGATGCGATCCTGGCTACGCCAAACCTGGTGGCAGGCGCAAACAAGGAAGGCTATCACCTGCGAAATGTTAACTACGGTAGGGATTTTCAGGCCGACCTTGTGGCGGATATTGTCTCTGCCCAGGAAGGTGACGGATGCCCGCAGTGCGGTGCGCCTTTGAGGGCCGAGCGCGGGGTGGAAGTGGGAAATATCTTTAAACTGGGTACAAAATACAGCGATGCCCTGGGCTGCAGCTATCTGGATGAAACAGGCCAGGCCCAACCGGTGGTGATGGGCTCTTACGGCATCGGTATCGGGCGTTTATTAGCGTGTGTCGCCGAAGCGTATCACGATGATTACGGGCTGGTATGGCCTGTGACGATCACCCCATTCCAGGTGCACCTGGTTATGCTGCGGGGCAAAGGCTCTTCGGAGACGGAAATCCAGGCAGAAAGTATCTATCAGGATTTGCAGGCAGCGGGCCTGGATGTTCTGTACGATGATCGGGCAGAAAGCCCGGGTGTCAAGTTCAACGATGCCGATCTTATCGGCATCCCCTTGCGCCTGACGGTAAGTGAGCGGGCGTTAAAAGCCGGTGGGGTGGAGTATAAGCTGCGTCAAAATGCGGAAAAAGAAATCCTGCCTGTGGAGAGCGTGGTCGAGCGCATCAAGATGGATTTGGCAAGATTGAGGGCAGAACTTGAGCACAATGCGCTGCTGGGAAGAGATCCTGATTTTTAACGGTTTGTGCTGCCGGTGGTGTTAGTATCCCGCCTGTGGCGCAGTGAGCAATTGCATGATGGCATCGTAAGCGGGTTTGGGGTTGCCCTCCCGGTCGAACAACAGGGGGGCGTCATCCTTGCCTGTGTAATCCGGTATCCAGGAATAACGATCCGTCAGCCCCCACGTCTCGAACATCTTGCATAGTGGATTCGCAAGACAGGCAGAAAAAACAAGGCGATAGACCTTTGCTTGCTCGATCAGTTTATCCTGCGGGGAGCGATCGCTGTATTGCAGCCGCACATCCATCTCAGTGATGTACACCTGCAACCCCAAGTCAGAAAGGCGCTTCATATTCTGCTGTAGTGCATTTTGTTTTACATGCACATCCAGGGCGGTATGCAGCTGCATCCCCACTGCATGGATAGGGACATTGAGATTAAGCAGCCCCTGCACCAGGGCATACACTGCTTGTGATTTCCGGTTCAAACCTTCGGCGCGCGATTCGTTGTAAACCAACAGCGCTTGTGGATCGGCTTCATGCGCCCAGTGGAAAGCCATGGCGATATATTCGGGGCCAATGGTGCGCAGCCAGATGGTATCCCGCAGGATGCCCTGGTCATCCAGGGCCTCATTGATGACATCCCAGACCTGGATCCGACCTCGATAATGCGTCACGATGGTTTTTACATGCACACACAGGGTCTCTATCCATTCCTGGCGCGAATACTCTGCCTCCTGGATATAGGGCGGTAATTGCTGCTCCCAAACCAACACATGCCCGTGCACAGCCATGCGGTGCGCCTCGGCAAAAGCCACAATGGTATCTCCTTTGGAAAAATCATAGCCTTCCACTTCGGGGTGGATCACCTCCCACTTCATATCCACTTCAGGCACCACCATATTAAATTCGCGCACCAGCAGGCTGGCATACTCCGGGTCATCAAGCAGGCTGGCAGCGACAGACGTGCCAACCCACAATCCATGTTTATCAGCCAGCAGTCGTAAGGTCGGAGCGGAAGCACTTGTGGTCTTGGGGATGGGGAGGCTGGCAAATGGCAGCGTATTTCCTGGGTCGAAAGGGATGATGATTGGAGAACAAGTGGGAAATTCAGGCGTCTGGGCGGCTGCGGCAGTTTCAGGCGCATTGTCTGCCGCGAGCAAAAACAGGCTCAGGACACAGGCCAGGATAATCCATATCGAAAGTTGAAAACGATCCGCTTTCACTGTTATTTTTCCAGATCCCACACACCAGATGAAGTACAGGGTATCAAATCCCGTTTCGATTATACACGGATTTGTCAGGTTTCTTTTTTCTTTGCCCTTGTCCCTTTTTCAGGTTTCGAGTAGGATAGAAGATACTGAGCAACCTGAGGACTGGCCCTATCACGAAAGAACCCATTCATGGATGAAGCCGCACTCATTCAATCTGCACAGAAAGGCGACTTAGACGCTTTCAATCGTCTGGTCCTGGCATACCAGGATATGGTTTACAACCAGGCTTACCGGATGATCAATGAGATGGATGCAGCAGAGGATGCCACACAGGATGCATTTATCTCTGCATATCGAAATATTAGATCCTATCGAGGGGGGTCTTTCAAGGCTTGGCTGCTGCGCATCGTCACCAATTCTTGCTACGATGAGTTGAGAAGACGGCAGCGGCGACCGACAACGCCCCTGGAACCGTTGGATCAGGATGATGAAGAAATCGAATCGCCGCACTGGCTGGCAGACCCGGGAGAAACACCCGAAGATGCCGCCGAGCGTGCTGAACTCGCGCAGGCTTTACAGCACTGCCTGGAAGGCCTGGCGCCAGAGTTTCGCGCGGTGGTGATTTTGGTGGATGTCCAGGGCATGGATTACACCGAAGCCTCCGAAGCAGCAGGCGCGCCGCTGGGGACAATCAAGAGCAGGTTGGCCCGCGCCCGGCTAAAACTGCGTGATTGTCTGCAAGGTTTCTGGGAACTATTACCCGCTTCCTTTCGTCAATTAGAAGAGAGTGAAGCATGAATATCAATCTACCCCCTCGAGACTACGAAGCTTTGTCAGCCTACCTGGATGGAGAAATTTCCTCCAGGGATAAAGCGCGTCTGGAGGGGCGATTGCAGGCGGATGCCGGGTTGTGGCAGGAGTTAAATGAGATGCGCAAAACGCGCATCCTGCTGCGCAGCCAGCCACGCCTGCGCGCGCCGCGTAATTTCACCCTCACCCCACAAATGGCAGGTATGCGCGCCGCAAGCTCTGCTCGTATGGGAGCATACCCGGTTTTGCGCCTGGCTTCTGTGCTGGCGGCGGTGTTTTTTGTGCTGGTGCTTGTCGGTGATCTGGTCGGCAGTTCTTTGCAACCTAGCCTGGTCGCCATGTCCGAAACCGGGCAAATGCCAAATGCTTTCCCGGCTATGGGTCTGGGCGGCGGTGGAGGGGGATCTGGTGGGGATGCCATCCCGCCGGTTGCAATGGCGCCCATGGAAGCTCAGGATACCGGTGAAGCTGCACTCCAGCCCGAAGCAACTTTCCAGGCTGCACCAGA
>CAZTMX010000085.1:0-10575 GCA_964614855.1 uncultured Anaerolineaceae bacterium
TTGCGCGCCGGCCCATAGCGGTAGTTGCCAAAAACACCCATTTTGCGGATCACCCGGTGGCAGGGGATCAAATAGGCGATCGGGTTGTCCCCTACCGCGTTGCCGACTGCACGACAAGAAGTAGGCCTACCAATAGTCTTTGCCACCTGTTCATAATTTGCCAGCCGGCCGGGCGGGATCCGTACCAGTGCTTCCCAAACCTGGATTTGGAAATTTGTCCCATTTAGCAAAAGTGGGATGGGACGCAAGGTTTCCCTCGATGCTGGAAAGATTTGCTCCAACACCGGTTGGGTCGTTGCAGGATCTTCTTTTATATCCGCATTTTGCCAGTTTTTTTGTAAGTCCTGAAGCGCCAAACGATGGGCACCATTCTGGATGAAAGACAGGCGGCAGATGCCGCGCTGGGTGAGTGCCAGCAAACACTCGCCAAACGGCGTGGGGTGAAATCCATAAACAATTGAAATGCCTGCACCGCGGCTCTTATACTCGCCTGGAGTAACTGCCTCACAGGTTACCAAGAGATCATGCAGCCTCCCAGGACTTGAAAGACCAGTTTGGAAAGCAACATCATTGACACTGATCGATTCCAGCAGGCATTGTTTGGCATATTCTTTTGATAAGAATTGCAGAAAGCGCTTGGGACTGATCCCCACCCAACGGCTGAAAAGCCGCTGAAAATGGTACTCGCTGTACCCCATTCTTTCAGCTACCATTTGCAGGTTGGGCTGCTCCTGCTGATGCTGTTCCAGGTAAATCAGGGCGCGTTCAATGAGGTCATAGTCTTTGCTCAATTGCTCGAATGTATCATACGGCGCATGCATCATGCTTCCTTCCAAAATGAAATCTCGAAGATTTCTCATGATTATTTACATAAGGTGAACATCAGGTACACGATCCATTGTACCCGCTTCAGCATGAAAAGCTACCCGTTTCTTGCGCTATTTATTCTGTATTTGATGTTGCCTAAACTGGGCTGATCAGGTAAGGAATAGCGATAAAAGGTGGTTCTTCTATCTATTGTCAGACAATTGACAACTATCCTTTTTTTTGATACACTAAATCTGTCTGACATTTGCATCAGACAGGTTTTTTGTTCACGAATAAATTGCCGAGCTGTCTATCAAGATCTTCTCGAGGAAAATTGATAGAGAATCACGACAACTTTTATTCACGAATTTCTCGGAGCCCAAATAAAAACCATGACCACTCTTCTAGTCCTTCACGCTGAACTGATGGCGACCATGGATGACCACCGGCGGGAGATCCCGGATGGTGGTCTTTTTATCCGCGACGGCTTTATCGAGGCCGTGGGACCATCCAACCAGCTTCCCCAGGAAGCCGATGAAATCCTGGATCTCAGCGGGCATGTGCTGCTGCCCGGGTTGATTAACACCCACCATCACTTCTACCAGACCCTGACGCGCGCCGTGCCAGAAGCGCAGAACGCCAACCTGTTCAACTGGTTGAAAACGCTCTACCCCATTTGGGCGCGCATGAAACCGGAAGATATCCGTATCTCCACTCAAACCGCCCTGGCGGAGTTGGCGCTTTCCGGCTGCACTACTGCGCAAGACCACCTGTATCTCTTCCCCAACGGTTCTCGCCTGGATGACGAAATCTACGCCGCACGCCAGGTCGGGCTGCGGCTGCACGCTTCGCGCGGCTCGATGAGCCTGGGAGAAAGCAAAGGCGGGCTGCCGCCGGACAGTGTGGTGGAAGATGAAGATGCTATCCTGAAAGATTCGCTGCGCCTGATCGAAACCTACCACGATCCCAAGCCGGGTTCGATGACACAAATCGTGCTGGCGCCGTGCTCGCCTTTCAGCGTCACAGGCGAGTTGATGCGCCAGAGCGCCCTCCTGGCACGCCAATACGGCGTGCACCTGCACACCCACCTGGCGGAAACCCAGGATGAAGAAGCCTTTTGCATGCAGCTCTTCGGCTACCGGCCTGTGGGATACATGCAAAGCCTGGATTGGGTGGGCGAAGACGTGTGGTTTGCCCATTCGGTGCACGTCAACCAGGAGGAGATGCAGGTATATAAGCGATCAGGCTGCGGCGTAGCCCACTGCCCGTCATCAAATATGCGCCTGGCTTCCGGGATTGCTCCTATCATGGAAATGCGGCGTTTAGGGATCAAGGTCGGTTTGGGGGTGGACGGCTCCGCCAGCAATGACGGCTCCCACATGCTGGAAGAAGCCCGCCAGGCAATGCTTGTGGCGCGCTTGAAAGCCGGGCTGGATGGCGCTTCGCTTTCCGGTGAAGCTGCCCCGCCGCTGATGACCGCCCGACAGGTGCTGGAAATCGCCACCCGAGGCAGCGCGGCCGTGCTGGGCAGGACGGATCTGGGTTCGCTGGAGCCAGGCAAATGCGCAGATTTCTTCGCTGTACGCCTGGACCACCTGGGATATGCCGGCGCCCTGCACGATCCGATCGCTGCCCTTGTCTTCACCGCACCCGCGCAAGTGGATTACACCGTTGTCGGCGGCAAGTTCATCGTGCGCCAGGGCGAATTCGTCACCCTGGATATCCCCTGGCTGGTATACAACCACAACCGGGCTGCCCGCCGCCTGGTACACGGCGAGTAGATGATCGTTTTCTTGAAACACCAAAAATGAAGGAGGGAATATGAAGGCTTCTGAATACGCTGCGCTCACCCGCAGATTGGTGGATGTCGCCATGGGGCGCACGCCTGCCGGCCTGGTGATCCGCAACGGACGCTGGGTGTGCGTACAATCCGGCGAGATCATCCCGCATACGGATATTGCCGTGAGCGGCGAGCGCATCGCCTATGTGGGTGCGGATGCTTCGCACACCATCGGTGTGAACACCGATGTATTGGATGCGCAGGAGCGCTATCTGTGCCCGGGTTTACTGGATGGGCACATGCATGTGGAAAGCGGTATGATCACCGTCAGTGAATTTGTGCGTGCCGTGGTGCCGCACGGCACAACTGGAATGTTTATCGACCCGCACGAAATCGCCAATGTCTTTGGACTGAAGGGCGTCCGCCTGATGGCCGATGAAGCCCTGGTGCAGCCCATCCACGTGTGGGTGCAGGCGCCTTCCTGCGTGCCATCTGCACCCGGAATGGAGACACCCGGCGCCAGCCTGGAACCCGAAGACATCGCCGAAGCCCTGACCTGGGAGCGTGTGATCGGGCTGGGCGAGATGATGAATTTCCCAGGGGTGATGTTTAGCGATGAGAAGATGCACCAGGAGATGGGTGAAACCCGCGCTGCCAGGAAGGTCATCGGCGGACATTATGCATCGCCCGACCTGGGGCTGCCCTTTCATGCCTATGCTGCCGGCGGACCTGAGGACGATCACGAAGGCACGCGTGCCGAAGACGCCGCCGAGCGTGTACGCCAGGGGATGAAAGCCATGTTGCGCCAGGGTTCAGGCTGGCTGGATGTCGCCGAAGGGGTGCGCGCCATCACCGAGATGGGTCTCGACCCGCGGCGGTTTATCCTGTGCACCGATGACTCGCACTCCGAAACCCTGGTCTGCGAAGGGCATGTCAACCGGGCGATCAAACAGGCCATCCACCACGGCATCACACCGCTCACGGCCATCCAGATGGCGACCATTAACACGGCAGAACATTTCGGCGTCTCGCGCGACGTGGGTATGATCGCACCCGGACGCTTTGCAGACATCCTATTGCTCGATAATCTGAGTGAGCTGTCCATCCACAGGGTCTACGCCAGGGGGAAGCTGGCTGCGCAAAATGGGAAAATCCTGTTGGAAAGACCCGCCTTTGTTTATCCCGAGTGGGCCAGGCAGTCTGTGCACCTGGCGCGCCCACTGAACGCAGCTGATTTTTCGTTAAAAGCTCCGGACCGATCGACAGTGCTCGCAAATGTGATCGGTGTGATTGAGAACCAGGCGCCGACGCAAAAGTTGCGCATGGAAGTAGAAGTCTCAGACCAGGAAATCCGCCCGGACCTGGAGCAAGATATCGCCAAAGTAGCGCTGGTGGAGCGGCATCACGGCACCGGCAAAGTCCAGGTAGGGTTGGTGCACGGGTTCGGCTTCGATACCTCTTGCGCCGTAGCCTCCACGGTAGCCCACGACTGCCATCACCTGCTGGTTGTCGGTACGGATGAGCACGACATGGCGCTGGCAGCCAACAAGCTGGCTGAGCTGGGCGGCGGTCAAATCGTGGTGCGGGATGGCGAAGTGATCGGTCTGGTACGGCTGCCCATCGCCGGGTTGATGTCAGACGCTCCGGCGGCCGAAGTGGCAGACCAGGCAGCAAGCGTATTGGATGGGTTTCGCAAATGCGGCTGCAAGAGGAACAACCCGAATATGCAGCTCAGCCTGTTGGCGCTGGTGGTCATCCCCGAGCTGCGCATTTCCGATCTTGGGCTGGTGGATGTGACCCAGTTCAAATTCATCCCAGTCGTAGAGAATAACAATGAATAAAGAGAGAAACAACCAGATGAATCAAACCAAAAATATTGGGCATGTTTCTGTTGCCCACCGGCTGCACGATGAGTTGGGAAAGATGATCGCTAACACCAACCCCGGAGGCAAGCTGCTCTCGGAGCCCGAATTGGCTCAACAATTGGGAGTATCGCGCGCTACCTTGCGCGAAGCCATGCGCACCTTTGAAACCCAGGGGCTAATCCGCCGCCGCCAGGGGTCAGGGACGTATGTGACGCATACATCGCATGTCATCGAGAGCGGCCTGGAGCTGCTTGAAAGTATCGACACCCAGGCGCGCAGGATTGGGCTGCCGGTGGAAATGGGCGACCTGAAGGTAGAGACACGCCAGGTGGATGATATCGAGGAAAAAGTGCTCTCCGGGCAGGGTGCGGTGACGAGTATCTCGCGCGTCATCCTGGCAGAAAACCGCCCGGTCGCCTACCTGATCGATGTTGTGCCGGCAACTATCTTGCCGGCTGAAGATATTGCCGGCGATTTTAGCGGCTCGGTGCTGGATATCTTGCTGGCGCGCCCGGATATCGCCCCCACCATCTCACGCACCGAAATCAATGCAGTCACCGCCACCCCGGAGGTCGCCCGGCTGATAGGCATCCAGCGTGGGGATGTGCTGCTGCGTTTTGTGGCTGACTTGTACGCGGATACAGGTCAAGCCATCGACCATTCTGTCAGTTATTTCTTACCCGGTTATTTCCGTTTTCACGTGGTGCGCCGGGTGGGTTAACTTTATAAGATCCTCTCTAATCTATCGAACAAAAGGAGTGTAAATCGTATGCGTAGTTTTCTTGGTCGTGATATTCTTTCGTTGAAGGACTTTGAGCGCAATGAGTTCTTTCATGTGCTGGAAGTTGCGAAAAAGCTGGAACCCATTCCACGCAGCCGCCGGAACAGCGACATGCTCAAAGAAAAGACACTGGTCACGGCTTTTTACCAGCCATCCACCCGCACGCGCCTGGCGCACGAAGCCGCCATGCACCGCCTGGGCGGGCATGTCACCGGTTTTTCGGATGCCAAAATGACGCGCGCTGGCGATTTTTACCAGGAGTCGATCAAAGACACGGTAAAAATGCTGGAATTCTACGGCGATGTGATCGTCATGCGCCACTTCCAGTTGGGCGCCCCGCACGAAGCCGCCAAATGGGCTTCAGTGCCGATCATCAACGGCGGCGACGGCTGGGGCGAACACCCCACCCAGATTTTGACCGATCTGTTTACGGTATGGACGGAAAAAGGCCGCCTGGACGGCTTGAAGTGGCTGGCGGTGGGCGATATGCGTATGCGCACCATGCACTCGCTGGGTTATGCCCTGACCCAATTCGACTGCCCCATTACCTTTGTCTCGCCCCCAGAAATGAGCCTGCAAGAGGACTTCAAGGCGGATTTGCGAAAGTACAGCCTGGACTTCAAAGAAGTTGAGCACGTCGAGCAGGCGATCCACGAAGCGGATGTGATCCTGGTGGAGCCGGTGGTGCAGCCCGATTACACCAAATCGCGCGATGAGCGCAGCGGCGATCTGGGTTTGACCCCATCCAATTACAAGATCACCCGTGAGCTGTTGGAGACAAAAGCCAAACCGGATGCCATCCTGCTGCATTCACTGCCGCGCATGGATGAAATCCCGCCCGATGTGGATATCACCCGTTGGTCGCGCTATTGGCAAGAGGCCTACAACGGCGTGGTGATGCGCATGGCGCTGCTGGCCCTGGTGCTGGGCGCTATGGAATAAAGAAATTAGAATAAGGAGAGATACTCTATGCAAACAGATTTACGAGGCCGTGATCTGATCGGCGATCTGGATTTTAGCAAGGAAGAAGTCGAAACCGTCCTGGATGTGGCATTTGATCTCAAGCGCAAGCGCTCGCTGGGCGAAAGCCATGCTGTCTTGCGCGATAAAGTGCTGGCGATGTTGTTCTTCTTCTCCAGTACCCGCACGCGTGGTTCGTTTGAAGCCGGGATGGCGCAGCTTGGCGGGCATGCAGCGTTTATCGAGAGCAAAACCACCCAGATTGCCCACGGCGACACACCGAAGGAAATCGGCGAGATTTTCGGACGCTATTTTGACGGGATCGCCATCCGGCATGTGGATTGGGGCATCGGCAATGGATATCTGAACGCTGTCGCCAAAGCTTCCCGCTCACCAGTGCTCAACATGCAGTGCGATATCTACCACCCCTTCCAATGCCTGGCAGATCTGATGACCATTATGGAAAAGAAAGGCCGCGATCTGCGCAAGCGCAAGATGGTGGTCTCCTGGGCGTATGCGGCTTCTTACCAGAAACCGATGTCCGTACCGCAATCACTGATCCTGCAGATGCCGCGCTTTGGCATGGATGTGGTGCTGGCGCACCCGCCGGAGTTCAAGCTGATGCCGGAAATCATGGAGCAGGCGCAGGAGCAGGCGCGCAAGTTCGGTGTAGGCTTTGAGGTGATGGATGATATGGAAGCCGCCTTCAAAGATGCAGATGTAATCTATGCGAAGTCCTGGGGCGCCATGGTGCACACCCCTGACCCCGCCCAGGGTGCAGAGATCATCAAGAAGTACTCCCACTGGATCACCGATGAGCGCAAGATGGCTCTGGCAAAACCCGATGCCATTTACATGCACCCCCTGCCTGCAGACCGCAATATCGAAGTCACCGATGGGGTGATGGACGGACTGCAGTCCGTTGTCTATGATGAAGCCGAGAACCGGCTGCACGCCCAAAAAGCCGTTATGGCTTTAACCATGCGCTAAAGGAGCAAATAGATGTCAGAACGCAAAGTCGCAGTCGTCGCCATTGGCGGCAATTCATTGATCAAGGATAAGAAACGCCAATCCGTAGAAGACCAATACCAGGCAGCCAAGGAAACCACCCAGCATATCGCAGATATGATTGAAGCCGGCTGGGATGTGGTCATCGGGCACGGCAACGGGCCGCAGGTGGGCTTTATCCTGCGCCGCTCAGAAATTGCCGCCAAGGTTGAGGGAATGCACGAAGTGCCGTTGGATGCATGCGGCGCCGACAGCCAGGGAGCCATCGGCTATGCCCTGCAGCAGAACCTGCAAAATGAGTTTCGCCGTCGCGGGATTAAGAAACCGGTCTCGACTGTGGTCACCCAGGTGTTGGTGAACCGCCACGACAATGCTTTTCAGAACCCATCCAAGCCGATTGGCGGGTTCATGGATAAGGATGAAGCGGATAAGCGCGCCCACGAGATGGGCTGGGCGGTGGTAGAAGACGCCGGCCGCGGCTGGCGGCGTGTGGTGGCTTCGCCGATACCCGAAAGGATCGTGGAGCTCGAATCCGTCCAGGCGTTAATCGACGTGGGTGTGGTGGTGATCTCGGTGGGCGGCGGCGGCATCCCGGTGATCGAAGACGAGAACGGCGATCTGATCGGAACTGCAGCGGTCATCGACAAAGATTATGCCAGCAGCCTGCTGGCCCAGAATATCAACGCCGATCTGTTCCTCATTTCCACCGCAGTAGAAAAGGTGGCAATCAATTTCGGCAAACCGGATGAAAAGTGGCTGGACCGGTTGACGGTATCCGAAGCCAAGAAATACCTGGCAGAGGGCACGCACTTTGCCAAAGGCTCCATGGCGCCGAAAATCCAGGCCATCTTGTGGTTCCTGGAAGCCGGCGGCAAACAGGCGCTGATCACAAACCCGGAAAATATCGGGCGCGCCTTGCGCGGCGAGACCGGAACCTGGATCGTTCCTGATTAGGGAGTTTACTCGACCGGGCTGGAGAACAATGATGCTGCCTAAAAGGCACACATTTCCTCCAGCCCTGGAATATCTATTCAAGTGAATGAAAAATAGCCATCGTATTAAAAGAAATTTGTGCTATCCTTAATTAACTCCGGTTCAAAAACGGACATAAACCTGACAAGCTCGCAGAATATTCTTGATATCTAACAAAGGAGGTTCTTCTATCCACAATAGACTTAAGATTGACCCCGATACAATACCAAACCATTCAAAAAAAGAAATACCCAATACTCTTTAAGGAGGAGTAGTATGCAGACGAATACCTTAGGGCGCCTGTTTGGGCTGCTGATGATCCTATCCATTGTTCTTTCTGCTTGTGCGCAACCAACCGCAGCTCCCGCTGTGGAACCTGCTGCCCCCGCTGCCGAAGCCCCTGCAGCCGAAGCACCAGCAGCACCTGCTGAACCTGCAGCTGAAGAAGTCGGTGGGTTCCAAATCCCTGCTATTCAAGAAGGAAAATTCAACGTAGCGTTTGTGTTGATCGGCCCGCATGATGACGGCGGCTGGTCGCAATCGCACTATGAAGGTCTGGTGTATGTCCAGGAAAATGTCCCCAACGTACACACAGCCTATGTTGAAAATGTCCCCGAAGGCACTGACTCGGAACAAATCTTCCGCAGCCTGGCTCGCAAGGGCTTCGACCTGATATTCGGTACCTCCTTCGGGTTTATGGATCCGATGGAAATCGTAGCCGGGGAATTTCCTGACTCGACCTTTATCCACATCAGCGGGTACAAATCCAACATGACAAACTTCGGCAACTTGTTCGGCGCCATGGAAACCATGAAGTACCTGGCCGGCATGTTAGCCGGCGCCCGCGCCAAGTTGGATGGCAATCCGAAGATCGGCTATATGGCGACCTTCCCCATCCCGGAAGAGTTGCGCCTTGGCAACGCCATTGCCCTGGGCATGAAGAAGACCTGCCCGGAATGCACCATGGATGTACGCTGGATTAACACCTGGCATGACCCAATCATCGAAAAAGAAGCTGCCGCATCTCTGTTTGACGCAGGCGCGCAGGTGGTATTCACCGGTGCAGACACCCCTGCTGTGGCAGATGTGGCGCAGGAAAAAGGCAAATGGGGCATCACCTATGACTGGGCTGGCTCCTGCAAAGTAGAGCGCTGTCTGACTGCGCCCTATTGGAACTGGGGTCCTGTCTATGCTAAGATTGCCCAAGGCGTGATCGATAAGACCTACACACCCGGATGGGACTATTTCGACAGTGAGACCGGCGGTTTGGGCCTGGTTGGCTTGATGGAAGGCCAGGAACTGACCCCCGGCATGAAGGACCTCCCACCCGAGGTCATTGAAGAAGTCAAGACACTCCTCGCGCAAGCTCTTGCAGGTGAGTTCACCCGCTTTGACGTCTTCACCGGCGAAATAAAAGACAATAAGGGCAATGTAATTGTCCCGGCTGGTGAAAAGTTTGAACAGGCAGATCTTGACCAGTTCCCACCCGGAGCCCCTGGGTTGGAATGCAAGTACTGCATGTACTGGTGGGCAGACGGCATCGTCTCTGAGCTGCCTTCGCTAAGCAACTAACCCAAAATAGGTCAGAAAAGGGGCCGGCATTTGAACCTTGAGTGCCGGCTCCAGATTAATAAAATTGAAAATCACATCCGCAAAATTGGACAGGTAGAATGACAAACGAAGCGACAGGGTATCCTCAAGCCAACCCGCCTGCGCCGCTTGTTGTGCAGATGAAACACATCGTCAAGCGCTTCCCGGGCGTCCTGGCAAATGACCGGGTAGATTTTGAGTTGCGTAAGGGCGAAATCCACGCCTTGCTGGGGGAAAACGGCGCAGGCAAAAGCACGCTGATGAACGTGCTGGCGGGTTTGTATAAAGCCGAAAGCGGATCAATTCTTATAAACGGACAACACGCCAGTTTTTCTTCCCCCAAGGATGCCATCCAGGCGGGCATCGGGATGGTGCACCAGCATTTTATGTTGGTACCCTCACAAACTGTGACTGAAAACGTGCTCCTGGGTCTTAACCAGCCCCGTTTTCGCATGAAACTATCCGAGTATGACAAGAAAATTGAAGATCTCGGCCAGCAATTTGGTCTCAAAGTCGAACCGCGCGCAAAAATCTGGCAGCTTTCGGTTGGCGAGCAGCAGCGGGTCGAATTATTGAAAATGCTCTACCGCGGCGCCCAGGTGTTGGTCATGGACGAACCAACCGCAGTCCTGGCGCCGCTAGAAATCGACGGCTTGTTCAAAACCCTGCGTTCCATGACTGCCGCCGGAAAATCGGTCATTTTCATCAGCCACAAGTTGCACGAAGTGATGTCCATTGCCGATCGGGTGACTGTTCTGCGCAAAGGCAAGGTAACCGCTGCCGGCCTGGAGATTAAGAATGTCACTCGGGAA
>CAZTMX010000085.1:10585-11486 GCA_964614855.1 uncultured Anaerolineaceae bacterium
ATATTGATAAGAAAGAAAAAACACCAGGCGATGTGGTATTGGATGTGCAGGATGTCTATGCGGATAATGACAAAGGACTGCCTGCATTGCGCGGTGTCTCTCTGCAAATTCACGCCGGAGAAATCCTGGGGTTGGCGGGTGTGGCAGGCAACGGGCAGCGTGAGCTGGCGCATGTGATTTCGGGTCTGCGCCTGTGCAAGCAGGGCCAGGTGCTGATGAACGGCGAAGAGATCAGCAACCGCACACCCCGTTTTGCCATCCAGCGCGGGCTGGCATATGTACCTGAAGACCGCACCCACGTGGGCTCGTCGCCTAATTTAAGCGTGACAGATAACGTCATTATGAAAAACTACCGCCAGCAGCCAATCTCGCACGGCTGGGCAATTGACATGTCTACAGCCAAGACCTTTGCGACCGGGCTCAAAGAAACCTATGACATTGCCGCCCCAAATGTGGAAACCCCCGTGCGCCTGCTATCTGGTGGAAATCTCCAGCGTGTGATCCTGGCGCGAGAAATCTCAGGGCACCCAGGGTTGATGGTTGCCGTACAACCCACGCGCGGGTTAGATGTGGGAGCGATTGAAGGTGTGCACCGCATTTTGTTGGAACAGCGTCAATCTGGCACTGCCATCCTGCTGGTATCTGAAGAACTCGAAGAATTACTTTCCCTGGCAGACCGCGTGGCGGTGATCTATGAAGGCAAAATTATGGGCGAAATCAGCGATAATGATGTCGAGACTATCGGCCTGATGATGACCGGCACCCCACTGGAACAAATCCGCAAGACAGGAGCGGTAACCAATGTCTGAAACCACCACGCAACCTGAAATGCGAAGACAAAGCGGTTTTCCATTCCGCATCCTTTTTGAACCGCGCTTGAAGGAACCCCCTCGCTGGTACC
>CAZTMX010000086.1:0-11405 GCA_964614855.1 uncultured Anaerolineaceae bacterium
TCTGGGCGCGTGCGCTTCCATCGGAGCCGAACACTACGAAAACGCGATCGCGCTGCTTGAACTCTCCAAGCTGACCAATCCCGCCTTTGCCGAGACGCGCTACGC
The DNA here is from genome assembly GCA_964614855.1 of uncultured Anaerolineaceae bacterium. GTDB lineage: Bacteria > Chloroflexota > Anaerolineae > Anaerolineales > UBA4823 > CAWJHE01. Next base: position 106 of record CAZTMX010000086.1, read on the forward strand.
GCTTGGACTGCTCTATCTCCAGGCACAGAACAACGCCGCCGGAGCGGGACAGCTCAGCCGGCTAGGGAATAACGGGTTCGTTTCGCGCTATTTCGATTTCGCAATCGATACCGACAAATTGAGCCGTTTCTGTTTTTTCGATCAGGGCCTTGAGATGGCCACCACTACCTACGGTGCAATCAAGGTAGATACCTTTATTATGGGGGTTTATGAATTCAATAGTTTCTTCAACCATCACCGGAATACCGGCTGCGATCAGTTTGCGCAGCAGCTCCAGATCCCCACCCACCCGGTACTGCACAGACAGCCAGCCGGCGTGCATACGCACATAATACGCCAGCTCTTCCACATTGACGTTGCGATCCTCACGATAAGGTTTCAATACGCTGGCGACATCTTCCTGGACGCCCTGCCAGCCGTAATAGCGCAGGTACATGGTCAATGCTGCCGGGCCGCAGTTGTTAATATCCTGTTTTTCATATTCGGGCGCAGTCAGGAGCACTTTATCTGGCACTGCGGTTGGGGATGGGGCAGGAGTGGGTGAAAGCTGGGCAGTGGCAGTAGGAATAGGGGTGGCTGTCAAAGCCGGGGTAGGTGTGGCAGCCTGCTGCGCCAGCGCCTGTCCTTGTTGCGGCTCCGCGGGCGAATTTATCGGCGGGAGCGCCGTTGGCAGGGCGCCAATCGGGTTGATCATACTGCGAATTTTTGTCATGGCAAAATCAACCCGCCAACCCAAACGGTCATTGACCGGGGGTAGCAGGTAAATCGCCCAGGCCAGGAGCACCAATCCAAGCAGGGTTAACGGGACATAAAGGGTCTTTGGTATGTGCATGGCGGAAATTTTATCACCAGTTCCTACCGATTAGGTGAACAAGCCATTAAGGATAAGCGAATTATTGATTATGAAACCTACCCGGTTTCGCTGTTGCAGGATTTGCTGCGGGTTTGTTATAATATCGGACATGAAATATCACATTTGGACTGAAGGTTGTCAGATGAACGTGGCTGACTCGCTGCGCGTTGGGTCAGCTTTGGAAGCCCTGGGGTATGCGCCCACCTCGCACCCAGAAGAGGCGGATGTCATCGTACTTAATACCTGCGTGGTGCGGCAAAGCGCCGAAGACAAAGCCTACGGCAGGTTGAACTCGCTGCGCCCCCTGAAAAAGCACAGACCTGAATTGGTGATTAACCTGATGGGCTGCCTGGTGGGTGTAAAAGGGTATGAACGCCTGAAAACCCGCTTCCCCTTTGTGGATGTCTTTTCGCCGCCTTCTGACCCCACCCCGTTGGTGGCTTACCTGACACAGGACGAGAGCCGCTCCTTTGACCAGGAGCACACCCAACAGCGTTTTGCCCTGATGGACGGCGACCTGGTGATTCCAGCCAGCCAAAGCGGAAAAATGGTAGCCGCGTACATTCCGGTGGTTCTCGGGTGTTCGCACGCCTGTACCTATTGCATCATTCCCTACCGCCGCGGCATTGAGCGCAGCCGTCCGGCTGCAGATATCCTGGCCGAAGCCCACTCACTGGCTTCTCAAGGGGTTAAAGAAATCACCCTGCTGGGTCAGATCGTGGACCGCTACGGCAAAGATTTTACAGACGGCACAAATCTATCCAGCTTGCTGCGCAACCTGAACCAGGTGGAGGGTCTGGAGCGCATCCGCTTTCTGACTTCTCATCCGAACTGGATGAACGATGAACTGCTGGAAACAGTGGCGGAATTTCCAAAGGTCATGCCACATATCGAAGTTCCGATCCAGGCGGGAAACGACCAGGTGCTGGAGAATATGCGCCGCGGGTACACAGTCGAAGAATATCGCCGCCTCATCGGTCAAATCCGCGCCTTGATCCCGGGTGTATCCATTGCCACGGATATCATCGTGGGGTTTCCAGGTGAAATCGAGGGACAATTCCAACAAACCTATGACCTGCTGGAAGAGCTCAAGCTGGATGTCGCCCACCTGGCGCGCTACTCCACCCGCCCTGGCACAGTGGCTGCACGCAAAATGCAGGACAATTTACCCGAAGTTGAAAAAATGCGACGCTTCCGTTTGTTGGAGAACCTGCAAGAAGGTATCGCCGGTCAAATCAACGCGGGGTACCTGGGTGAAACAGTTGAAGTCCTTTTTGAAGAAGAAGTGCGCGGGCGTTGGCGCGGGCGAACGCCAACCAACAAACTGGTATTTGTCGAAACCAACGAAAACCTGGCGGGCAAACTGAGGCAAGTCCAGATCACCTGGACAGGACCCTGGTCCATGCAGGGTCGACTACCGGGCGACCCCCAGCTAAGCCAATCGCAACCTTTGATATCTATCGAAAGCTGATGCCAGAGAGCCAGATATTTTATCCACCAAAGAGGTTTGGGATGTTCTTCCAAATCTTATCTGCCCTGCTCCTCACCAGTTTAGCTGCTGCAGGCCTGGTTCAGACGGTTTATGCCAGTCTTGGACCCATGGTGATTTTGTACCTTTCGCCAGTTATCCTGGCTGTAATCCTTGTACCTATGCTGGCTTACCGGATTTATGCGTTGCGAACAGCTTCCTACACCCTGGAGCGCGAAGGTGTACACCTGCGCTGGGGATTGAGAGTGGAGGATATCCCGATCGACCATATCCGCTGGGTGCACAGTAAAGAAGAATTAACTGCTCCGCTTCCTCTGCCTCGTTTTTACTGGCCTGGCGCCTATGTGGGCATGCGCCGTACGAATGAATTGGGCGAAATTGAATATTTGGCTTCGAGCACAACTCAGCAGGTGATCCTCGGGACCACTAAAGGTGTCTATGTCATCTCACCGGCAAATCCAGGAGAATTTCTAAACACCTTTGCCCAGATGATGGAGATGGGATCGCTGGCGCCCATACCGGCGCGCTCTGTTTACCCCACTATCCTGCTGCGCCGGGTGTGGAGCTCGTTTCCAGCCCGCATTTTGCTCCTCTCCAGTGCACTGTTTTCATTGATTTTGTGGGTTGTAACGATCTTGATCATCCCCGCCCGCGCACAAGTCAATTTCAGTTTCTCACCAGCCGACCTGGAAGCCGGGCTGGTACCATCCAGCCGTCTTATGCTGCTGCCTATCTTGAACGCTGTATTTTTTCTCAGCAACTTGCTGACGGGTCTATTTTTCTACCGTCACAAAGAGAGCCAACCCCTGTCGTTTTTGCTTTGGGGCGCTGGGGCTTTGCTGCCGTTGCTTTTTCTAATTGGCTTGATCGCCATCAGCGGAAACCAGCCTGTTTAAAGGGCTATCCCACATTTATCCCACATCTATCCCAAATTATCCCACACGTGGAACCCGCTTTCGCATGAACAGCACACAAATTGTCACAGGTTTTTTGCTCGCCGCCTTGATCGCCCTGGCAGCCTGGCGAGCCGGTGCGCTGACGATTAGCGGGGCGCTGGCTGCTGCCATCAGCGGTGGGGCGATATATGGGCTGGGTGGTCTGCATTGGGCGCTGCTTTTGCTGGCCTTTTTCTTCTCATCCAGCCTGCTCTCAAAAGCCTTTCACCAACGCAAAATCGGGGTAAGCAAAAAATTTGCAAAAGGAAGCCAACGGGATTGGGGACAGGTTCTAGCCAATGGTGGCACAGGAGTACTGCTGGCAATTGCTGCAGCTTTATGGCCTGCGTCCAGCTGGCACTGGCTGGCTTTTATTGGGGCGATGGCTGCAGTAAACGCCGACACCTGGGCGACCGAACTGGGCGTACTGAGCTCCAAACCGCCGCGCCTGATCACCACAGGGAGCCAGGTGGAGCCAGGCACCTCTGGGGGCGTGAGCGCGCTAGGCAGCCTGGCTGCAGCTGCTGGTGCACTCTTCATCGGTGCCTGTGCCGTAGCGCTCTCGCTTTACCAACAAGAGATAAACCCGATATTGATCCTGTTGGCTGCTCTAGCTGGCGGCACCGGTGGATCGTTTTTTGACTCTTTGCTGGGTGCCACTATCCAGGCGATATTCTTCTGCCCCGCATGTCGAAAAGAGACCGAGCGCAGCCCGGTTCACAGCTGCGGCGCAACCACGCAACCGCTGCGCGGTCTGCGCTGGCTCAACAACGACCTGGTGAATTTCTTTTGTTCCCTGATAGGGGCGCTGCTGGCGCTGGGGGTCTGGTCAATCTGGTGATAACAGGTTCTGCAGCTCTCCCAGTGTGCTGATCACGGGGCAATCTGCATCAGGGAAAACGCCTTCTGGATCAATCAATATCGGAGAAAGACCTGCATTGCGCGACCCGATGATGTCGGCATAATAGTTATCCCCCACATAGACGGTTTTCGCCGGGGTTGTCTGCAGTCGGTCTACACCTATTTGAAAAATCTTCGCGTCCGGTTTCCAAATATCCACTTCCCCCGCAGCCAAGATCAGCTCAAAATAATCCGCTAAACCAAGTTCCAGGAGATATTCCCGGTAGGGATTTGAACGGTTGGAAAGCACACCCAGGCGGTAACCAGCACCCTTAAGATACTTCAATACTTCTGGCACATCGGTGGGGACATAATCTTCGAAGTGGTGATATTTCTGCAAGCACTGAGATAATTCAGGAGCTAGTTCCACAGCACAATCCTCCGTGCAGCCAAAAACAACCAGGCTGCGCTGCAAATAATTGATCCAGAATGGATCCCCCTGCACATTGAAACGCTCGGAGTCTTGCGCCAATTCGCCGGATTGCGCCCAATAATAATGCGTCCAACGGGCGGTCGCACGCCGTTTTTCATCGCCGTCCGGCACCCCCAGGCGCACAGCATAGTCAAAAAATGCCTGCGTGTAATCTGGCTTGTTGTGGCGTAAAGTCCCATCCAGATCGAAAAGGACTGTGTCAACTTGCCGGTAGATTCCGTTATTTCCCAATCAAACTCTCCTGTACTATTTCTAAGGTTAAACCGCTAATGAATATCAACCGTCCTGCCTGAGGTGATCAGCAGCAATTCGGCTGGCGTCAGGCTAAACACAGCGTTGGGGGTGCCTGCTGCTGCCCAGATCACTGGATACTGCATCAAATCTGCATCCACAAAGGTTTCCATCTTTTCGCTGTGAGCGCAGGGCGGTACCCCGCCGATGACAAACCCTGTGCGCTGGCGCACAAAATCGGCATCCGCTTTGCCCAAAGGCTCATCTACAAGCGCTTCGATCGCCTTTTCATTTACCCGGTTCTTCCCGCTGGCAATCACCAGGATAGGACGCCCTGTACGCTTTGTCTTGAATACCAGGGATTTTACAATTTGACCCACATCACAACCCACTGCTAAAGCCGCATCGGCTGCTGTGCGGGTGGAAGCAGGCATTTCAATCACCTGCAATTGTAACCCAAGCGAGGTGAGGGCATCCTGAACTTTTTTTGCACTGGAACTGAGAGAAGCATCCGTCATGACCGGCCTCCAGGTTTTATACATTTTCTAGCTCTAAGTTTTCTCCACCTACATCCAATTGCGTTTACGAAACCACTGGTACATGAATAGCGGAAGTACCAGCATCAAGAATAACACAAAAATAAATACAGATTTCTCTACCCATTCAGACAACGGTATCCGAGGCACAAAGAAGTTCATCCCATAAAAGGATGCTATAAAGGAAAGGGGCATAAAGAAAGTAGTGATGATGGTCAGAGTTTTGACTACTTCGCTCATGCGGTTGTTCACCATCGATAGGTAGGTTTCCATTGTACCGCTCACCAGTTCCCGCAAGCTCTCCGTCAGGTCTTGCATACGCACCAGGTGATCATATACATCTCGGAAATACACCTGGTCACGGGGGTCGATCACATCGTATTCTTCGCGCGCCAGCTTGTTGAGCACCTCGCGTTGTGGCGTAATGATCCTGCGCAGACGAAGTACAGATCGCTTTAATGAGTAGATCTTCTCTAGCGTTATCGCACCTGGACGTCCAAAGACTTCAGTTTCGATCTGGTCAATATCATCATCCAGGGTATCAAATACATGCATATAACTGTTCACCAACTCATCCGTGATGCGGTAAAGCAGGTGATCTGGACCATTTTTTAGACCACGCTCATCGCGCGATAAAAAAGTCCACACTTGCTCGATAGCATCGATCTTGTGGTCATGATGGGTAACCATATAATTCTTGCCGAGAAAAATATCCAGTTCAAGTGTATCCAATGGCTCATCTGCCTGTTTATCATAAGCCACACCGTGCAGCACAATGTATAGATAGTCCACCCAGTCATCCAGTTTTGGCACATGTGTTTCTTGCAGAGCATCGTCAATTGCCAGGGGGTGGAAACCAAATGTCTTCTCCAGAAGCACCTGGTCTTGAGCAGCATCTGACTCACAAAAATCAACCCACAAATATCCATCAGGATCGTGTAAGGCAAAAGCGATGTCAACCAGTTGCAGGTCCTTACGAGATTTGCCATCCTGCGAGTAATAATATGCTCTAATCATGATCAACCTCATTACCGCTATGTTAATAGTTTACTGATCCCAGACCCGCTCAAACCATTCAAAGCTTTCAACCACCCACCCCACCACAGCGGATCGATCGGCTGGGATAAGCCTCACTTTCCACCAGTTCACTCCGGCTTCAAACCGGGGGCCATCGATAATTTCCACATAATCACCCGGGTGCAGGCGATAGATGGCTTTTTCACCCACAGAAGGGGTCTCACGTACACTCAGATTTGCACCCGAAGTGGTAATCCGATAAACATCACCAATGCGAAAATACAGGATATTTACTGGCGTTCCGCCGGGTATTTGCCAGCTTTCAAACCAAACCGGACTCTGCGGCTGGGCGTTATCGACTATCCAGCGCCATTCACTATCCGGTAGGAATTCTTCAACCGGCTGGCTGAATTCATGGGCTGCAATGATCCCTCCTTGCGCCACCACAAGCTCACCATTCAAAGGCACAGCCACCAGGATGCGATCCAGGCGGCCGGTGGCTATCCACAGCTCAGTTTCCCCACCCCGGGCAATACTGGCAGCAACAGGGATTGATAGCGCTGCAACAAAGTCAGCCCGGTTGGCTGTGTCGCTATCCCGGTTTTCAGCCTGCCTCTCCATGACCCCCAGGGGTGCTTGGATCAGGGCGAAATCAGTGGCGGTAAGCGGATCGCCTCTTAGCTCCCTGGCAGCGATATCCCCAAATTGTTTGAACTGATCGCCTATCTCCTGCAGCGCCAGCAGCCAGGGTTGCACTGGTTTCTGGCTGCCGTTCGAAACCGCTAGCCCTATCAAATCGCGCTGGCTGAGACCATCCATCAGGGCGTAAGCCAGGGAAGAAAGGCGATAAAACACCTCGGGGACTGGTTCCACATACGCCGGTGCGGGGTTTGAGGCAGGCATAGAGTCTGAAGCCGTTGTGTTCGTTTCTGATGTATTCGCAAGGGGCGGGGGAAGCGGGATGAATTTCGCCCGGTGATTAAAGCCTGCCCAGGCTGCATATGCGCTGTTGAGGTCCTTGAACCGCCACGCAGCAGTTTTCAAGTTTGAGGATCCAGCTTCGTCTTCAGGTAAAACCAGGGGGAGATAAGCATAAAACCAGGAGGACGACAGGGTACTTAACCACTGAGATTGCGACCTGGTCTGAAACGCTGTCTGCATTTTTCCCAACTGTGGAAGATAATTATTGTACATGCTTGCAGCAGATGATCTCACCAACTCATCTGCCACATCAGAACCAAGCGACGCCAGCATATCCAGCCCAGCAGGCAAGGTACGCGGCGCATCTGCAGTGCCCACCTGCGGATAAACCAATTCGGACAAGACCACCTGCTCCATCGGGAGACGAACCCCCAGCAGCCTCCAACCCTGGTTGCCGGGCAACCCACCTGCGTGAATTCCTAACGAAGGATACACCGCTGGGGTTGGCAATGTCTGCGCCAAACCGCGAAAAACCCGCCATTGGGTTTCGTTACTCAATGTCAGGATGGAGATCGTTCCCCCATAGACTTGATCCATCAAAAGAGCGAAGCGGCGTGGGTCATCCCCCTGGCTTCGGCCGTATAAGAACGACATCGCTTCATCGAACTCTTCCCAGGCTTCAAATACACTGCGGTCTACCAGCCTGGTTTTGCGCATCGCCATGGTGATAATCAGTGGTGCGCGCGAGATTGCTTCGACCTGGATGCCATTCAGCGGAAAAAAAGCCCTGCTGAACCAGGTGCTGCTACGATGGTAAGCCTCGAGAGAAGGTTCGCCCGCATAGAATGCAGGGGGTCTGAATTCAGCAAAATCAAGTGCAATTTCGGGGATGAGCACCAGGTTTTGTCTGCCTTCGGCCCGCAATACCTGTTCTACCTGGGCGTAAACCAGCTGCTCCAACTCTGCGTCCAGATCGAGCTGCGCAGCAGGATCAAGGAGCCTGTAGCCAACCGCCAGGTATGCCAGTGCCTGCCTGGCGTCTTTTTCTATGATGCTTCCCGGGATATTCGGCAGATTTCCCTGTATGTCCGCCATAAGCGCCAGCAGGATTTCCATCAAGCGAGGCGCAAGCACATCGCGTTCTAATGCAAAGATGGTCTGATCCATGATTTGCTGAAAGGCGTTGGCTGCTGCATCCACAGTCAGAAAGTAAGGTTGCCCGTACTTTTGAGAAATCTCCTGGCGCATCAAACCAAAATTTGCCAGATCATCCTGGAGCACAATAAAACCATTTTGGCTGAAGAACTTGAGCTGGGCTGAAGTCAACCCGCTTAATACCTGTTGGTTTGCCAGGCTTTCGATATCCAGGGGAGTTTCAGGAAGTGCGACTGGGGTTTCGCTGCGCTGCCAGGCTGGTATGGTCGTATTAGAAAACGCCTCTTCCGGTAAATCCTGGACTGCTAACTGCGTGGAAACAGGCTGTGCCGGCGAGTCCAGAGGGGAAGCAGGTTGCGTGGTTAAGAGGCTGTCTGTTGAACCTGTCAAGGGCGCTGGCGTGCTGGTATCTCTACCCGGCGCAGTTGGTGTCAATGCTGGAGGCGTAGGTATCGCCTGGCAGGCGAGCATCGGCAATAGAATACACAAAAGCAGGAGGCTTTTTTTTGTCATCAGAAATCGCCGCTTCGGCGAACAAGATTTTTTACTGGCGGGCTTACGGTTGGCTTGTCGGTTCGACAACTTCAGGTTGCGGCGCTTGCTGGTTTGCACATTTTTGTGCCACTTCGTTGTATGCCTGTTGAATTTCCGCATCCGAAGCTATCGAAAGGGCAATTTCTAACTGTGAAGCAGCATCACACCAGCGTTTGCTTTGCGCCAACAATTTTGCATAGTTATAGAGCGATGTCTTGTAGCGCTGCGAGGCTGTCAACCCGGAGCCGTCGCGCAGGTTGGGTGCATGCGGTGCAACCTGGCTGAAGTAATAAGCAGCCTGCCCCCAATCGATCTCCCAGAAGCTGGCGCCAGTGATGTATAAAGTCGACCAGTTGAGCAGACCGGTTGCTTCTGTATCTAACAACCCAAAGCGGCTTGCCAACGTCAGGTCGTAGATGCCGCCTTCCAGGTCCGATTGGTTGATAATCTTATCGCGCCCGCGATTGCGCAGCGCAATGTAGAGCAACCCGTCCACATGGACTGTCTCAAATGCCGCATCGGTCTTGCGCAGGGTGAGCAGAGTGGCAATGGCATTATCCCAATCGCTGTCCAGGATGTATTGCTGGCTCTGATCCAGTAATTCCTGAACGCCGCGCATGTCAGGCGTTGGAGTCAACGTGGGTTCCGGTACCAGGGTGGGCGTGGCAGTAGTATTGAGCTCTAGCAGTACATCCGCCAACTTCTCAACGGCGCCGGGGTAGTTTGGATCCATACGGATAACATACTCAAAACGTTGGCGGGCGCGAAAATACTCGCCTTGTTCTATTTCCTGAACCCCCAATTGGAATTGCTCGGCAACTGCCTGGGAGACCTGGGTGGATTCGGCGCTGCGCCGCATCTGGATACCCGAGGTATAGCCGCCAAAACCGCTCACCAGGGCAACGAGCAGCAAGGCTAAAAGCCCCAGGAGTGAATAAAATGCCCAGGAACGGCGTTTTTTTGTTACAGGTCTTTTTACGGTCTCATTGCCGTGCTCATCTTCAGAAGAAAGGACCGCGTTTTCATCTACAACAGGTTCTGCTTGATCTGCAGGGAGCTCACCAACTGGCTGTGTTTCGTCAAGTTTCTCATTATCCATGCGCCACATTATACCGCAGCGCAGCCATCGCGCATCATTCTCCATCGAGGTATAATCCAGATATGGACAATTTCAACTACTACCATCCGGTTGAAGTTCGCTATTCCGATCTGGATCCTCAAGGACATTTGAATAACGCCTGTTATTTGACCTTCTTTGAGCAGGCGCGCATTCATTACTGGGCGCAGACCGGTTTGTGGGACGGTCGTTCTTTTGCGGATATCGGAATTATCGTTGCCAACGCCCAGGTAAATTTCCTGGCTCCGGTATACTACGGGCAAAAGCTGCGCGTGGGCGCACGCATCACACGCCTGGGGAATAAAAGCATGACTTGGGAATACAGCCTGCAGGATATGGAAAGCGAACAGGAAATGGCAAACGGATCCACCGTAGTGGTTGCCTATGACTCTCATACCGAGAGCGCAGTGCCCATCCCAGACACATGGCGCTCTTTTATTACCAAATTTGAAGGACTGTCTACTTGATACCCCGGCAAACCTGCCGGGCATAATTCACCGGGCATCACTGCCCAGCCAACCAGGAGAACCATGAGCCTACCCGAAATTGATACCCAGTTTTTACTTGCCTTTCTTTCCGATCTCTTGAACACCCCCAGTCCTACCGGTTTTGCTCACAAAGCGATTGCTTTGACCCAGCAAACGCTTGAAACTATGCACAGCCTGGAGCTCACCCAGACGCGCAAAGGCGCCCTGGTGGCAAAGTGGCAGGGAGAACAATCTGACCAGCCGCGCGCCTTGACTGCCCACGCTGACACGCTGGGGGCGATGGTAAAGGACATCAAAAGCAACGGGCGCCTGACCCTGACAAAGATCGGCGGTTTCCATTGGAACACAGTCGAAGGGGAAGGCTGCCGTGTTTTCACCCAGCGCGGGGATGAAGTGCGCGGCTCGCTGCTGCTGGTGAAAGCTTCCTCGCATGTTCACGGCAAACAGGTCGGCGATCTGCCCAGGGAAGATGAGAATATGGAAGTGCGCCTGGATGCACTGACCCGCAGCGCAGATGAAACCCGAGGGCTGGGAATTAACGTCGGTGATTTTGTGGCATTTGACCCGCGCGTCGAAATCACCAACGGTTTTATCCGCTCGCGCCACCTGGATGATAAGGCCTGTGTGGCCTGCCTGGTAGCTGCCGTCAAGGCGCTGCAAGATGCGGGGTTGAAACCGCGCCAGACCACAT